>CAZRLR010000048.1:0-16419 GCA_964600395.1 uncultured Conexibacter sp. | reverse complement strand
TGGACGTCACCCACAACATCCATCAGGGCTACGGCGACGTCCTCGTGAACGCCCCCGAGCAGCTCAAGCTCATCTCCTCCCTCGGCCTCAGGAGCAAGGTCATCTCGGCCGACCTGACCGCGCTCTCGCGCCGGTCGCGGGCGGCGGACGCGCGCTTCACCCAGCGCGTCGGCAGGGCGGGCAGCTCCACCCCGACGGGCCGGACGACCTACCGCGACTACCCGATCATCCAGGAGGAGCTCAAGCAGCTCGTCGCCGCGCACCCCGACAAGGTCCGGCCGATCGTCATCGGCAAGACCTTCCAGGGCCGCGACATCGAGGGCGTCGAGATCGCCGACGACGTCAAGGCCGCCGACGGCCGTCCCGTCTTCTTCCTCATGGGCGTCCACCACGCCCGCGAGTGGGCCGCCGCGGAGGCGCCGATGGAGTACGCGCATGTCCTCGCCGAGCAGGGCAGCGACCCGCGCGTGGCGAAGCTGACGGCGAAGGAGCGGACGGTCATCGTCCCCGTCGTCAACGTCGACGGCTACGTCGCCTCGCGCAACGCCGAGCCGTACGACCCGTTCCTCGTCGCCCGCGACACGATCGGGGACGACCCGGCCGGGCAGGGCCTGCCGTTCAGCACCGTCGCGTCGATCGTGCCGCCCGGCGGCGTCTTCACCTACCGCCGCAAGAACTGCGACGGCGCCTTCCCGAGCCCGATGGTCCCGTGCGAGCTGCAGTACGGCGTGGACAACAACCGCAACTACGGCAACCTCTGGGGCGGCTCGGGTGGCTCGCCGGACCCGACCTCGCAGAGCTACCACGGCCCGGCGCCGCGCTCGGAGCCCGAGACGCAGGCGGTGTGGAACTTCGCGCGGACCCACCAGGTCTCGATGCTCATGACGATGCACAACGTCGCGGCCCTCGTCCTGCGCCCCCCGGGGCTGCGACAGAGCGGCTTCGCCCCGGACGAGGCGCGGATGAAGCAGATCGGCGACGCGATGGCCGACGCGACGAGGTACGAGTCGCAGTACTCCTTCCAGCTGTACGACACGGCCGGGACGACGGAGGACGACACGTACGCGGCCACCGGCGGCTACGGCTACACGGTCGAGATCGGCCCCAAGGACGGGGAGTTCCACGCGCCGTACGAGGACGGCTTCGTCAAGCAGTGGGACGGCACGTACGCCGGCAAGCCCGGCAAGGGCCTGCGCGAGGCGCTCCTCATCGCCGGTGAGGCCGGCGCGTCGACGCCCGACCACGCCGTCCTGGGCGGCACCGCCGCGCCCGGGACGACGCTGCGCCTGACGAAGGACTTCGACACGAAGACGTCCCCGTACTGCAACCCGGGCATCGACCCGGCGGTCTCGGTCTCCGACGCGCTGCTGTGCCCGGCCGGCTACTCGGACCCGCTCACGCTGAAGGACCGGCTGGACGCCACGACGACCGTGCCGGCCTCCGGCCGCTTCGCGTGGCACATCAACCCGTCGACCCGGCCCTTCGTCGGCGGCGGCGCGGTGAAGGAGGCGTTCGGGCCGATCGCCGGCTCCAAGCAGACGCAGCAGGGGACGAGCGGCGCCCCGAACCGCACGATCGACCACACGTTCACCGTGCCCGGGGACATCGGCGCCGAGGCGCTGACGTTCCACCTCTCCGCGACGCTGCCGGAGGACTACGACATCGAGGTCTTCCGCAAGGAGGCCGACGGGTCGCTGAAGTCCGTCGGGACCTCGGGCAACAGCCCCGGTGAGGACGAGGAGGTCGTCCTCACCCCCGCCGGCGGCGGCACCTACGTCGTCCGCGTGACGTTCTTCGCGGCGGTCTCCGGCCGGTACGAGGTCTCGGTCGAGGCGTCCAAGACCGTGCGGACCGTGACGACGGGCACGAAGGAGAGCTACACGCTCACCTGCGAGAAGGACGGCAAGGTCCTCGAGCGGCACACGCTGACGATCGACCGTGGCCAGGCCGTCGCGCTCGCGCTCTGCGGCGGCGCCCCGCTGCGGACGCCGGCCGGCGCGCCGGCCGCGTCACCGGCGGGCACCCCCGCCGTCGACGGCAAGCCGGTCGCGAACGTCGCGGTGAAGTCGTCGAGCACGGGTGGCAAGAAGAAGCCGCTGACCGCCGCCCAGAAGAAGGCCGCGGCCAAGCGGAAGGCGGCCGCCCGGAGGAAGGCCGCCGCCAAGCGGCGGGCGCAGCGGCGCTGCGTCGCCAAGGCGAAGAAGCTCAGGTCGCCCGCCAAGCGCCGCGCCGCGGCGAAGCGCTGCGGCAAGCGCTGAACGCGGCCACATGACGTCACGCCGCCGGGGGGTCCTGCACGACCCCCCGGACGGCGCGACGCGTCAGCTCACCCGTTGTCGGGGAGCGACGCACACGGCGCGGCGCCGCAGACGTCCACGACCACCCCGCCAGGCTTGAGGAACTCGGACTTCTGCGTGCGGGCCGCCTTCGTCGCCCGCGGATCCTCGTGCGGGTCCTCGCCCTCGCGGGGCGGGGTGTCCGTCGCCGGCGCCACGCCGTTGTGGCCGGCGCCGGAGTCCCAGAACACGATCGCCGACCCCGGGTACGGGAAGGCCGCGATCTTCGGGATCCCCCACGCGGGCACCTTGGCGAGCGTCCGGCCCGGGGCGTACGGAGCCGCCGTCGTCCGCGCTCCGATCGTGCGCGCCTCCACCTCGGCCGTCCAGCCGGACACCTGGTGGTCGCCGACCGCGGCGTGCATGAGGACGGTGTGCGACGGGGTGTTCGGCAGCGGATCGGTCGTCATGTGCGTGGCGTAGCCGTCGGCCTCGCCGCGGTCCCACAGCATCTGCACGAGCGACAGCAGCGCCGGGCGGGAGGACTCGTCCGGGTAGGCCGGGTACATGACGAGCGAGTAGGTGTCGAAGTCCACCGACCGCGGCAGCAGCGTGGCGTAGTTCATGCCCGGCACCCCGAGCACGGCGCGGCGGAAGTCGGGCGCCAGCGCCGTGAGCGCCCCGCCGTTGATGCCGCCCTGCGAGTTGCCGTCGTAGTAGAGCGCCGAGGTGTCGATGACCGGCGTGCCGCCCTGCTGGAAGGCGGCCTGCTTCGCGAACCCGTCCGGGTGGATCATCGCGCGGCCGAGGTACAGCGCCGCGACGAAGCCCTGCTGCAGGCGGTCGCCGATCGACGGGAAGCGGTCGAAGTTCCCCAGCACGCCGACGGCGTTGGGGATGTCCTCGTCGCTCATGCCGGCCCACGGCGTGGCGCAGAAGACCATGTCGTGCTCCTGGCTCATCGCGCGGACGTTGCCGGCGTTGATCTCGGTCGCCTTGCCGAGCAGGCCGTGGCCGTAGAGCGACAGACGCGCGGGCGTCGCCGGGGTCGCCGCCCTCGGGACGTTGCAGAAGAAGGGGGCCTGGTGGACGTTGCCCGGCAGCTGCGTCGGTGTCGCGTCCTTCGCCGCCGACCCGTAGTGGAACCGGCCGCCGGGCCCGCAGCCGGGGTTGTCCAGGTAGCACGGGACCTCGATCGTCCCTTCGATCCTGCGCGCGATCTTCGGGTCGTCGGCCTCGGCGACCTCGGTGACGCTCGTGATCGTGAAGGACGGCGAGCGCCCGGCGACCTTGCCGTCCGCGAGGTCCGTGTCCCCGAGCTGGCGGAAGGCGTCGTCGCGGATCGCCAGCGCGCGGCCGGCGAGGTTCTTCGTCGAGGCGACGGTGAACGTCCAGGCGAGGTAGAGCTTGCCGTCCCGCTTGACCTTCGCGCGCCGGAGCGCGGCGGAGAGCGCCTTGTCCTTGTCGCGGGCGAAGCGCGGCGGCGTGCGCTTGCCGATGTCGCGGAGGGCGACGACGTAGGTGTGGCCGTCGATGAGGTTCTGCGCCGGGTGGATGATCACCATGCGGTCGGCGGGCCGCTTGGCCAGCGCGTCGAGCTCGGCCCAGGCCGGCCAGCGCTTGCCCGTCCTGGCGTCGGCGAGGACGAGGCGCGAGGTCGCCGTGACCGAGCGGCCGATGTCCGTCACGTCGTTCAGGCCCATCGCCTTGAACTGGGCCGGGGTGCCGACGCCGGGGATGCGCAGGACGATCGGCTGCCCGGGGCTGAAGCCGTCGTTGCGGTTGAACTCGATCGGCGACACGCGCTTGCCCGTCTTGTCGGCGGGCATCATGAAAGCGGAGAGGTTGACCCGCTTGCCGGTGGCGCTCGTGGGGTCCGGCTTCGTCAGCGCCGCGTCGTTGGGGAAGGGGTACAGGCAGCGTTTCTCCGGCATGTCGACGCACAGCGTCGCCGCGGGGGCGACGGCCGGCAGGGCGAGCGCCGTCGCGACGGTCGCGGCGGCGAAGCAGGGCAGACGCAGGGACATCGCGCGACACTACCCGCGCGTCGCGCCCTCCGGGGGTGCCTCTTCGTCCACCCGCCCGCCCGGTTCTGTGGCCGGGCGGGCGGCACCGCGGATCAGCCGCTGGAGCAGACCGGGAGCAGGGCGATCCCCGTCCCGAAGACGCTGAGGATGTTGATGCCGCTGGCCTGCAGGACCTTCGTCCCGTTGCAGTTCAGCGAGCCGCCCGAGCGTGCGCTGATCGACGAGGTCACCACGCCGGCGTTCCCCGACTGCTGCTTGCCCGGCGCCCAGACGATGCGCCGGTCGGCGGTGGCCGGCCTGTCGTCGCTGCCGAGCGAGAACTGCTGGATCGTCGGCGGGTAGGTGATCTTGTTCATGACGAACGGCAGCGCCGCGGAGTCGATGAACAGGTAGAGCTTGGGCAGCGCGTTGCCGAGCGTCGTCGTCGTGGAGAACGTCTCGCCGTTCGGTTGCGTCCCGAGGTCCAGCGAGATGCGGTGGAAGCGCAGGTTCTGGATCTGGACCGGGTCGCCCGAGCCGAGGTTGATCGTCGCCCCCAGCGTCGTCATCGCCGCGATCGCGGCGCTCGTGCCGCTCGTCCCGTGGTCGTCGAAGTCCATCGAGACCTGCGCCGGGTAGGGGCGGTTGTTGCCGGCCGCCCCGCCGGCGGCGCTCGTGTCCGGGAACTGGAGGAAGTTCGTGCACCCGATCGAGTTGCCGATGAGGCACGTCCTGGAGGTCGTCGTGCTCTTGACGTAGTCCGGCAGCGTGCCCGGCAGGCGGTCGGTCCGCTCGCAGGCGGTCCCCGTCGTCAGGCAGACGTCGAGCAGGCGCGAGATGTTCGCGAGGCTGAATGACGCGGACGGGATCGAGCCGAGGTTCGTCGCGTTCAGGGCGAGCGACGACATCGACCGCGGCAGCGCCGCCGTACCGTTGACGAGCTTCAGCGTCGTCTTGCCGCCAGCGGAGCTCGGCAGGACGACCCCGACCTCGGTGTGGAAGGACGGCTTGTTCAGCGTGCCGGTCACCGCGGACGGCGGGCCGCTGCCGTTCGGCAGGGATGCGTCGATCGCGATCGGCTTCGTCCCGCCGTTGAGCGTGTCCTCCTGGTCGAGGGCGAGGACGACGTCCGGTGTGAGCGAGACCGACAGCCCCTTGATGTTCGTGAGCTTGATCCCGATGCCCAGCGCGTCCGTCGCCTGGCTGTAGGCGAAGCGGTCGTTGCCGCTGCTGGCCGGCAGCGGCGTGGAGCCGGCGGCCAGGCGCAGCTCGTCGATCCGCGGGCCGCCGCTGCCGGTGAGGTTCGCCCCGGCGACGCGCAGGCGGGCCAGCGGCGCGGTCGGGTCGAGGGTCGTGTCCGGCAGCGCCATCGTGAACGACGCGGGGACGCCCTTGATGTCGGCCGACAGCGACTTGGCCCCTTCCAGCAGCTCGATGCCGCTGGCCTCGAGGCTGATCTCGTTGATCGGCTGGCTCGCGGTCCAGACGACCTGCGTCCCGCCGCCGTCGGTCTCGGGGGCGTCGCCGACGCCGAGCGACAGGTGCGACGGCAGGGCGTCGATGAGCGCCGTGACGTCCGTGTCGGTGCCCGTCGGGGCGCCGGCGGCGTCCGTGTTGGCGATCGACGCCAGCAGGTCGAGCTTCCGGCCGGCGTTCGCGAAGTCGGCGTCGAGCTTGATCGGCGTGAGGTTCAGACCGACCTCACGCAGGCCGGTGAGCCGGGCCTTGACGTCGACGTCGCCCGGCTTGCTGCGGAAGCGCAGCAGGTCGTTGCCGGTCGCCGTGCCGGTGGCCGCGTCGTACGTGTCGGCCGGGAGCTCGGCGTCGCCGGTCGCCGCCGCCAGGCGCAGCTGCCCGATCGACGCGACGTCGCCGACCCCGTCCTGCGCGCGGATGTGCGCAAGCTCGCCCGTGTCCGGGAGCGTGACGGTCAGCGACCGCGGCAGCTGCTCTAGCTCGGCCTTGATCGAGTCGGCGCCGTCGAGCAGGGCGATGCCCTTCGTCGCGAGCGACACGAGGTCGATCGGCGCACTGCCCTGCAGGGACAGCTCCGAGCCGTGGACCTCGCCGCCCACGACGTTGTCGCCGAGGCGCAGCGCGGTGTGCGCGGGCAGCTGGTCGATGACGGCGTCGACGTCGATCGGGGTGCCGCCCCCGGTGCTCGCGTCGATCTTCGCGTCGACGACGAAGCGGTGGCCGGCGGCCATGTCGGCCTCCAGCGCGATCGGGTCCAGGTCGACGCTCAGCGACCGCAGCGCGAAGACGCGCAGGGCCAGCTGCAACTCCCCGCCGGTGGCGTCCAGGATCGCCCCGGCGTCGCCCTCGGCGAGCTCCGGGTAGTCCTTGTTCGGGCTGTGGGCGCGCACGTCGATCTGCCCGATGGGCTGGTCGGCGGTCAGCGCGATCCGGCTTCCGGCGGACTGCGGCAGGTCGAGGCCGAAGGCGTCCGGGACGTCCTTGAGCGTCGCCTCGACGTCGGTCGCCCCGAGGAAGAGCGGCTCGTCGCCGTGGACCTGCAGGGCGATGCGGCCGATGCCGTCCGATCCGGCGTAGGTCACCTTGCCACCGGCGAGGTCCAGCGTGAGCTTCAGTTCCTGCGGCAGCGTGTCGATCGTCGCCTGCGCCTGCAGCGCCTCGGTCTGCACGTCGGCGGCGAAGAGGCCGCCGGCCGTCTTCGTCTGCAGGACGAGCGGGCCGTCCGAGCCGAAGTCCGCGTTCAGCTTCGAGAGCTCGCGCACGCGGGCGGCCAGGACGAACGGCTGCCCGGGCCGGCTGTGCAGCACGACGCCCTGGTCGGCCGGGAGCGCGGGCTCCGGCCCGCTGCTGTCCCAGCCCTGCAGCTCGATGAGCGCGATCGGGGCGTCCGCGCTGAGCGACGCGCCGCCGTCGGTCTGCGAGAAGCCGAGCGTCACGTCGCCGGGCAGGTCGACGACGTGGGCCCTGATGCGGTCGGCCCCGCCGAGGATCGGCTGGGACAGGCGCCCGGCGATCGTCAGGTCGTGGATGCCCGCGGGCGTCGTGCCGTCGGCTCCGCGGCCGGTGAAGCGGACGCTGCCGTCGGCGAGGTCCACGGCCAGGTCCGCGCGCGGCGGCAGGTCGAGGATCGCGGCGTCGGCGCCGAAGCCGTCGGTGTCGACCGCGACGGTGAACGGCCCGCCGGCGGTCTGCGCCTTCAGCGCCAGGTCGTCGGTCAGGCCGACGTCGAGGGCCTTCAGCGCGAAGACGCGGGCGGCCAGGACGAACGGCTCGCCGGTGCGGTCGCGGAAGACGGCGCCCTGCGCGGTCTGCACGTCGAGCGGGGCGGGCAGGTCGTCGGAGCCCTGGCTCACGAGCAGCTCGAGCTTCCCGATTGGGTCGCTCGCGTCCAGGCGGGCCGCCCCGCCGTCGTCGTCCAGCGCGAGCTCGACGTGCCGCGGGACGTCCTGCAGGTCGGCGCTGAGGTGCGTCGCGCGGCCGAAGAGCGGGGTCGTCGAGTTCGTCGTGGCGGTGATGCGGTCCACCGCCTCCGAGCCGTCGAAGACGACCTTCCCGGTCGCCGGGTCCAGCGTGAGGCTCGTCTCGTGCGGCAGCTGGTCGATGCGCGTGTCGAGGTCGAGGCCGTCGGTGCGGACGGTCGCGGTGAACGGGGTGCGGCGCAGCGTCGACTGCAGGCCGATGCGCGAGCCGCCGAGCGTGAGGTCCAGCCGCTCGAGGTCCAGCAGGCGGGCGGTCAGGACGAACGGCTGGCCCGTGCGGTCCTGCAGGACGACGCCCTGCTCGCCGTCGGCGATCGCCGGGACCGGGTCGCCGGCCGGGATGTCGGTCGCCAGCAGCTCGAGCCTGCCGATCGGCGCGCTCGTCTGCACGTGCGCGGTCGGGCCGTCAGGGTCGACGGAGACCTCGACGTCCGGGGCGAGCTGCTCGATGCGCGCGTTCACGCGGGTGGCGCGGGCGAACAGCGCACCGGTGCCGGTGACGTCGAGCGTCACGAGGTCCAGGCCGGCCGGCGCCTCGCCGTTGCGGCCGTGGAAGGCGAAGGCGCCGCGGGCCGCGTCGAAGGACGCCGTGACGTCGCGCGGCAGGTCCTGCAGGCGCACGTTCGCCGTCAGGTCACTCGTCGTCGCGCGGACGACGAACGGGCCGCCGGCCGTGTGCAGGTCGAGGCTCAGGGTGCCGGAGAGGTCGGCCGTGACCTTGCGCAGCTCCTTCACGCGGGCGGCGACGAGGTACGTCGAGGGCGTGTCGGTGAAGACCGCGCCCTGGGCGTCGTCCTCGGGCAGCAGGGCGGCCGCGTCCGTGATCGGCCGGTCGGCCGCGACGACCTCGATGCGGCCGATCGGATCCGGGGACGCCTGCAGGCGGGCGCCCGTCCCCGTCTGGGCGAGGTCGAGGGTCGCCTGCGCCGGGACGTCGCGCAGCGTCGCGTCCAGGTCGGTCGCCCGGCCGAAGAGCGGCCGCGTGGCGTGGGCGGTGAAGGCGAGGCGGTCGATGGACTGGCCGTGACCGTCGATCGACAGGCGGCCGTTCGGGAGGTCGAGCGTCGCGTCCAGGTCACGCGGCAGGTCGAGCACCTGGGCGGTGGCGCGCAGGTCGTCCTCGACGTAGTCGATCCGGAACGGGCCGCCCGCGGTCTTGGCGGTGAGCGCGACCGTGTCGCCGGTCGCCGTCGCGCGGATCTGGCGCAGGCCGAGCAGGCGCGCGCCGAGGCGGTAGGAGCCGGCGGTGTCGACGAAGCGGGCGCCCTGGCCGGTGCCGGCGGGCAGGTCGCCACCGGGGGTGAAGTCCAGCGGACCGTCCGCGGCGGCGAGCTCGATCTTGCCGACCGGGGCGGAGGACGTGACGTTCAGCGCGTCGCCGTCGGGGGCGTAGGAGAGCGTCAGGTCGGCCGGGATGGACTCGACGTCCGCCTGCAGGCGCGAGGCGCGGCCGACGAGCGCGCCGGACGGCGCCGAGGCGGTGAGCGCCAGGCGGGCGATGCCCTGCGGCTGTCCGCCGGCGTCGCGGCCGGTGAAGCTCAGGCGCTGGGCGGCCTGGTCGAAGGCGAGCGTCGTGTCGGCCGGGAGGTCCAGGACCTGGCCGTCGAGGTTCAGGCCGCCCGTGCGCAGCTGCACCGAGAACGGGCCGCCGGCGGTGACGGCGCGCAGCGTCTGGGCGCCCGTCGTGTCGAGTGCCAGCCGGCGCAGGCCCAAGACACGGGCGGACACGAGGTAGTCGCCGCCGGGGACGTCGCGGTAGATCGCGCCCTGACCGGCGCCGGCGGGCAGGTCCTCCGCGCCGTTGGAGGCCAGCAGCTGCACCTTGGCCAGCGGGGCGCTGAGCGTGATGTCGGTCGTGCCGGGGGTGCTGCCGAGCTGCGCGGTGAGCGCGGCCGGGATGCCCTCCAGCGTCCCCTTGACCTTTGTCGCGCGGCCGAAGAACGGCGTCGTGGAGAGGCCGTCGACGGTGATCTTCGCGATGCCGGACCCGAAGCCGTCGTAGCTGAAGCGGCCGCCGGCGAGGTCCAGGCCGAGGGTGAAGCGCGACGGCAGGCGGTCCACGCGGGCGTCGATGCGACGCCCGGGTTCGACGATGCGCGCCAGCAGCGGCGTGGCGGCGATCCGGGCGCTGACCGTCGGAGCGGCGCCGAGGTCGGCGTCGACCGCCTGCAGGCCGGGGACCTTCGCGGCGACGGAGCGCACGGTCCCGTCGTCGTCGGTGGACACGTAGGCGGGCTCGCTGTCGGGCAGGGCCTTGGGCTCGCCGTTCGCGGAGGCGACCTTCGCCAGGCCGATCGGGCCGCCGGTCGTCGCGACCTTGACGAGGTCGCCCTTCAGGGAGGCGGTCAGGCCGGTCGGGACGTCGGTCAGCGTCAGGCGCGTCTTCCGGGTCAGGCGCCCGGCGACGGACTGCTGCAGCGTGCCGTCGAGGGAGGCGACGCGCGCGGCCGCGCTGTAGGTCGCGGCCGTCCCGTCGCGCGTGTCGGCGGCGAGCGAGAGGGTGGACGGCAGGTCGTTGACCTGGGCGTCGAAGCGGTCGACCGTGTCGCCGTCGGCCACGCGGCCGGAGATGAGCGTCGGCCCCGGCCGGTTCGTCGTGAGCGTCACGGCGGTGCTGTCGCCGACGCGGGCGACGATGCTCGCGGTGTCCGGGGAGGCGCCGTAGGCGATGCCGACGTCCGTCGGGTTCACGCGCGCGCTCGGCGTCCCGTCGTAGAGGGCGGCGGTGAGCTTGATGCGGTTGCGGCGGGCGGTCTGCGCGAGGTTGACGCGGAAGTCGCCGCCGGGGCGGGTGATCGTGTCGATCGGCGTGTCGAGCGTGAACCCGCCGGGGGCCTGGTCGTCGGTCGCGTCGTAGCCGAAAGCGAGCGCCTGACGGCCGAGGAGCTTCTTCGAGGTGTCGGTCAGGACCGCCTCGACGGACACCGGCAGGTTCGCGTTCGCCTTGAGCAGCTCGCGGTTGACCTTCAGCCCGAGCGTGTTGAGCGACGTGAGGCTGATCGTCGCGTTGAGGTCGCTGAGGACGTCGTCGTCGACGTTCAGCAGCGCCGGGACGCCGAGGACGGCCGGCGTCGTGCGGGTCAGCAGCGACCCGTCCGCCCGCTTGTAGCGGGTCACGAGCTGGTAGCTCAGCAGCGGCGAGGCGCACGTGAGCGTCGTGACCCCGGCGCCGATCGCGCCGAGGCCGTTGCCCAGGCCGGGCGTCGTGCTCAGCGTCTGCGTGAGCGTCGTGGTCGTCGGGCACGCGACGCCGTTGATCGTCTGCGTCGTCGCGCTCAGCGTCCCGCCGACGAGGTTGGACGCCGTCCCGCTCGTGAGCGAGTTCAGCGTGCTCGAGGTCGAGCCGGCGACAGAGCCCAGCAGGCCGGCCTGCGCCGAAGAGGCCGCCCCGAGCGGGACGGCGACGACGCAGACGACGAACGCGGCACGCAGACCGCGGGAAAGACCGACCATGAGACCCCCCGCCCCAAGCTGTGTTGCGAATCCGGCGGTGGACTCCCGACCACGCGCCACCGGACCTGACACCCTGTCCGGCGGGCGGAACCTACCGCGACGATTTGTCGCGAGTCAAGCAGACCGACTTTCGTGGCACCACGGCGTGCGTCAGACTCGGCGGCATGTCCTCACGCATGCGTTCGCTCGCCCTGGCCGCCCTCGCGTCGGGCCTGACGGCCGGCCCGGCGTCGGCCGACGTGGTCTTCTACAGCTCGACCGCCGGCAACCCGAACCCGAGCAGCAACGCGAAGGACGAGAACGAGTTCCGCAACGCGCTGCCCGGCGCGCCGTCGTTCAACCAGCCCGGCAACGAGGGGACCTGGCGCAACGACTGGTCGCGCACGGTCAACTGGGAGGACGAGACGGTCCCGGTCCTCTCACTGGACCCGTTCGCCAGCCCCGGCACGCTGCCGGCCGACTTCTACAACACGACCGTCCGCGAGGGGCTCGTGCTCTCCACGCCGGGCACCGGCTTCACCGTCAGCCAGGACGACAACACCGGCGCCGACGCCGACCCGGACCTGCTGGGCTTCAAGAACGTCGACCCGGCCTACAGCTTCCCGGTGCTCACGGCGCAGCGGCTGATGGCCCCGTTGGGCTCCAAGGTCGTCGACTTCCGCTTCTTCAAGCCGGGGACGGACGTGCCGGCCACCGTCACGGCGTTCGGCCTGGAGCTCTCGGACGTGGACCTGGGCGGCAGCACCTTCGAGGCGTTCGACGAGCAGGGCGTCTCCCTGAACAACGGCCCGAAGGCCATCCCGGTCAAGACGCAGGCGGGCGTGTCGTTCGCCGGGGTGACGACGACGACCGAGCGCATCGCCCGCGTGCGGGTCGACCTCGGCACCGACCCGCTCGGCGCCCCCGACTCGGGCCTGCAGGACGTCGTCGCGATCGACGACGTCTTCTACTCCGAGCCCTGGCGCGGGCTGCCCGCCCTCTCGCTGGCCGCCTCGAGCTTCGCGGCCTCCGAGGGCGACGCCACCGCGAAGATCATCGTCCGGCGCAACGGCGAGGCCGCCGGCAGCGCCACCGTCACGTACGTCACGACGGACGGGACGGCCAAGTCGGGGCAGGACTACACCGGCTCCTCGGGCAGCGTGACCTTCGGCCCGGACGAGGCGGCCAAGACGATCAGCATCCCCGTCGCGGCCGACGGGGTGGCCGAGGCGCCGGAGACCTTCGACGTCCGGCTGACCGGGGCGCAGGGCGGCGCCCTGGTGACCCCGACGTCGGCCACCGTGACGATCACCGACGCGGCCGCGGCCCCGGGCGGCCAGACGACGGTCACGACCCCCGGGGCGACGACGACCGTCACCACGCCGGCGCCGCCGCCGACGCCGGCGCCGACGACGCCGCCGACGGTCTCGCTCACCGGCCTGCCGGCCACGCTGAAGCTCGCGGCGCTGCGCAAGGGCGTCAGCGTGAAGGTCACGACGAACGAGCCGGCGTCGATCGACGGCACCCTGCAGACGACGGCCCGCAAGGCGACCATCGCGGCGGCGTTCAACCTCGCCCTCGCTCAGCGCTCGCTCGCCGTCGGCACCGGGACGCGGGTGCTGAAGCTCGTCCCCGACGCCCGCCTGCTGGGGCGGGCCAGGCGCTTCAAGGTGCAGGTGGCCGTCGTGGCCACCGACCGGTCCGGCAACCGGCGCCGCGTGGCGAAGACGGTGTCCGTCCGCTGACGGGGCTTGACGACCTATGGGACGATTTGCGTCCTGCTGTCGCTCTGACCGGAGGACCCACCTCATGCGGACCCGCCACCTCTCGTACGCCAACGTCGTCTCCACCGCCTGCCTCATCGCGGTGACCGGCACCGTCATCTCGGTCTCCCAGGCCCAGACCGGGACGACGCAGATCGCGATCTGCGTCCAGGGCAAGGGCAAGAAGAAGGGCACGGTGCGCGTCCTCGCCAAGGCCACGACCAAGTGCAAGACGGGCGAGAAGAAGCTGCAGTGGAACGTCACGGGCCCCCGCGGCGCCACCGGCGCCACCGGCCCGACCGGCCCGACCGGCCCGACCGGTCCGGCGGGCGCGAACGGGCTCGCCGGGTCCGGCGGCTCGGGCGCCGCCAGCCCCGCCGGCCTCGTCGGGTGGTTCGACGCGACCGTCTGCCCGGCCGGGTGGTCGGAGTACACGAACGGCCGCGGGCGCACCGTCGTCGGGCTGAGCCCCGGCGGGACGCTCGGCGCGATGATCGGCACGCAGCTGTCGGACTCCGAGAACCGCGCCACCGGGCAGCACACCCACTCGATCAACGACCCGGGCCACAGCCACGGCGTGCTCACCAAGGGCGACCGCCTGACCGTCCCGGGGACGAACTCGATCGCCGGTAACAGCGGCGTGTACACCGCGCAGCTGGCGCCGAACCTCGACGGCACCCTCGACGGCAGCAAGCCGATCCTCCCCGCGACGACCGGGATCACGATCAACCCGTCCGGGTCGGTGCCGGGGACGAACGCCCCGTACGTGCAACTGCTCGCATGCCGGAAGGACTGACCCGGCGTGCGACGCGGCTGACCATCGGACTTCTGGCGACGCTGGCGGCGGTGGGGGTCACGTCGCCCGCGGGCGCCCACCACGTCGTCGCCGAGCAGCTCTCGCGCGGCCCGGCCGGCGGCGACGGACCGTACGCGGCGAGCTTCGCCGGCGCCTCACGGGACGGCGCGCACGTGTTCCTCGTCACCGCCGAGCGGCTGGTCGCCGGCGACACGAACGGGCAGGCCGACCTGTACGAGCACGTGGACGGCGGCGTCCAGCTCGTCTCGGTGGCGGCGCCCGGAGCGGCGGACGGCGTGGCCGGCGGCGTGCAGTTCCTGGCGACCTCCGCCGACGGCGCCCGCGTCGTCTTCGCCACCTCACGGCAGC
Organism: uncultured Conexibacter sp.; assembly: GCA_964600395.1. Lineage (GTDB taxonomy): Bacteria > Actinomycetota > Thermoleophilia > Solirubrobacterales > Solirubrobacteraceae > Paraconexibacter. The sequence continues at coordinate 2,322 of CAZRLR010000048.1, read as the reverse complement.
TCGTGTCCGCCGACACGGACGGCGACCCGGACGTCTACGCGCGGCAGGCCGGAACGACGGAGCTGCTCACCGGCGACGCGGACCTCTCCGGGCAGCCGCTCTTCTGGGGCGCCACGCCCGACGCCCGGCAGGTCTTCTTCCTCGGCGGGATCCCGATGGGGCTCTACCGGACCGGCGTCGACGGAACGCAGCTCATCGCGCCGAACGTCAGCCTCAACCAGGGTGGGCTGTCGGCCGACGGCAGCGCCGCCGCCTTCACGACCTACAGCCCGCTCGTGGCCGGCGACACGGACGGGCGATCCGACGTCTACCGCTGGCAGGCCGGCGGCAGCCCGCAACTCATCAGTACGACCCCGACCGCCGGCAGCGGCGCCTTCGACGTGACGGGCAAGGGCATGTCCGCCGACGGGCAGCACGTGTACTTCGAGACGCAGGAGGCGCTCGTCCCGGCCGACACCGACACCCGCGTCGACGTCTACGAGTGGGCGGCCGGCACGGTGCGCGCGGCCTCGGTCGGGACGCGCTCGCCGGGCGCCGGCAACGGCGCGTTCGACGCCTTCTTCCAGCGGGCCTCCGACGACGGGTCGCGGATCCTCTTCACGACGTGGGAGCAGCTGACCGCCGACGACGTCGACGTCCTGTTCGACCCGCGGGTCCCGTCCGACGGCAACGACCTCTACGAGCGGGTGGACGGGACGAGCACCGAGCTCATCTCGACGGGCAAGGCGAACGCGTACGCGCAGGAGGTGCACTTCAGCGCAATGTCCCGCGACGGCGCCCGCGTCTTCTTCACCACCGGCGAGCCGCTCGTGGCCGACGACCTCGAAGGCGGCTTCTTCGACGCCTACGAGCGCTTCGGCACGCAGACGCGTCTGCTCTCCGACGGCGGCCCCGAGCACAACGACGACATCACATCCTCCGTCTTCGCCGGGGCCGCGCAGGACGGCGACCCCGCCTTCTTCACCGTCGACGACGACAGCAGCTGGGTGCCCGAGGACAACGACCACGGCGAGGACGTCTACGTCCGCGACGGACCGTGGCTGGCCCTCGCCACGACGGGGGCCGTCAGCGGCGCCGGCGACAACGACCCCCAGTGGCGGGGGGTGTCCGACGACGGGCGTCGCGGCTGGTACACGACCTGGGAGAAGGCGGCCGCCACCGACCAGGACGGCGCATGTCCGGTCGCGGACCGCAGCGGCTGCCAGGACGTCTACGAGGCGCGCCTGACCGGCGACCCGCCGACGGTGGACCCCGGCGCCGGCAGCGTCGCCTTCACCGAGGGCGACGCCCCGGTGCCCGTCGCGCCGCAGCTGACCCTGACCGCGCCGCTCGGGACGATCACCGGCGCGACGGTGCGGATCAGCGCGGGCTTCGCGACGGGGGACGTCCTGGCCCTGGACCCGCCGCCCGGCCTGAGCGCCCAGCTCAGCGGGGCGACGCTGACGCTCACCGGCACCGCCGCACCCGCGACGTACGTCGCAGCCCTGCGGGCCGTCACCTTCGCCGCCCCCGGCGCGGCGCCCGGCCCCGGCGCCCGGCAGTTCGAGCTGCGGGTCAGCGACGCCGACCACCGGTCCGCGCCGGCCCTGCGCCCCGGGGCCGTCACCGCGATCGACCAGGCGCCCACCCTCGACGCTGGGTCCGCCCCCGTGACGTACACCGAGGACGCCGACCCCGTCGCGGTGGCCCCGGCGGCGACGATCGCCGACGTGGACGACCTGCAGCTCGTCGGCGCGACCGTCACCGTCCTGGGGACCGCCCCCGGCGACACGCTGACCGCCGCCGCCCCCGGGCTGACGGTGGGCGGCTCGGGGCGGACGCTGACGTTCGCCGGGCCGGCGAGCCTGAGCACCTACGAGACGGCGCTGCGCTCCGTCCGCTTCGCCGCCGACTCCCAGGATCCGTCCGGGGCGGACCGCACCGTCCGGCTGACGGTCGACGACGGCGACCGCTCCAGCGCGCCGGCGCAGCGCACGGTCTCCGTCGTGCCGGTGAACGACGCGCCGCAGGTCACCCTCACCGGCGGGCCCGCGTCGCACCCCGCCGGCGGGGGGCCGGTCACGGTCGACCCCGGCCTGACGCTCGAGGACCCCGACGACGCGACGCTGACGGGCGCGACGGTCAGGCTCGCCGCCGGGCGCGTGCCGTCCGCGGACGTCCTCGCCGGCACCGGGCTGGGCGCGACGGTCGACGGGGACACGCTGCGGCTGGCGGGGGACGCCCCGGTCGCCACCTATCGCGAGGCGCTGCGCGCGGTGACCTTCGACACGACGGTCGCCGGGCGCCGCAGCGGCGAGCTGCGCGCCGACGACGGCGACGGAC
>CAZRLR010000047.1:0-16473 GCA_964600395.1 uncultured Conexibacter sp. | reverse complement strand
CGATCGTCGCCTGCTCGTTCATCGCGTCGGGGCTGCGCGTCTTCGACATCTCCGAGCTCACGAAGCCGAAGGAGATCGCCTACTACGTGCACCCCAGCACGGCGGCGACGGAGAACGGCTTCGACGGCTCGAACTACGCGATGTCGCAGCCGGCGTTCGTGCCCGAGCGCAACGAGATCTGGTACACCGACGGCGGCACCGGCTTCAACGTCCTGCGCCTGAAGCCGGCGCTGTGGCCGGCCAAGCCGGCGTCCGTCCCGGGCCGCACCTGCGCGTCCAAGCGGTCGTTCGACGCGACGCTCGTCCTGCCGAAGGGCAAGCGGGTCGTGAAGGTCGTCGCGACGCTGGGCAGCACCCGTCTGGCCGTCAGGCGGGTCGGCCGCCGCGCGACGGTCCGCGTCCGGCTCGTCGGGCGCGTGAAGAGCACGGTGAAGCTGACGATCACCGCGACGCTGGCGGGCGGCCGCAAGGTCAAGACCGTCCGGACCTACCACCCCTGCACGCCGGGCCGCGCCTGACGGGGCTCCGGCGGGCCGCCGTCACCGCAGCGGTCGCGGGCGCCCGAGGTGGAAGCCCTGGGCGTAGTCCACGCCGATCCCGCGCAGCCAGCGAACGGTCGCGTCGTCGGCGACGCACTCGGCGATCGTCTGCTTGCCCAGGCCGCGGGCCATCTCGCTGAGCGCCCGCACGAGGTGCTGATTCGTCGGGTCCGACGGCAGGTTCGCGATGAACGAGCCGTCGATCTTCACGAACTCGAAGTTCAGGTGCTTGAGGTAGTGGAACGACGTGAAGCCCGCGCCGAAGTCGTCCAGCGACAGGCAGGCCCCGCAGTCGGTGACGGCTTCGGCGAAGCCGCGCGCGCGCTCGAGGTTCGTGATCGCCGCGGTCTCGGTGACCTCGAACACGACCCGTGACCCGGCCACCCCGGCCGCGGCGAGCTCGTCGAGCACGAACTGCCCCATCCCGGGATCGGTGATCGAGCGGGCCGAGAGGTTGACGCTGAAGACGGGGGCGTCGGGCGCGTGGCCGGCGGCCGCGAGCTCGGCGATCGCCGTGTGGACGACCCAGCGGTCGATCTCCTGGATGAGCGAGGACCGCTCGGCGGCCCGCAGGAACGTCGACGGGACGAGCAGGCTGCCGTCCTCGGCGACCATCCGCAGGAGCAGCTCGCCGCGGGGGAGCGTGTCGCCGCACAGCGAGACGATCGGCTGGTGGTGCAGGACGAAGCGCCCGTCGTCCAGGGCCTGGCGGATGCGCGGCCCCCAGCGTGGGCCCCGGCGGGCGGACGGCGTCTGGCCGTCCTCGTGCCGGTGGACCCGCAGCTGCCCCCGGCCGGCCTCCTTGGCCGCGTAGAGCGCGACGTCGGCCTCCACGAGCAGGGCGTCGCCCCCGGTCGAGTCCCCCGCCCCTCCGAACATCGTGATGCCCGCGCTGGCGGTGATCGAGCCCGCGCCGGCAGAGCTCGCCAGCGGGCTGATGGCCGCGATGCCCTGCAGCACGTCGGCGGCGACGGTCCGGGCAGCCCCCTCGTCGGCGTGCGGCAGCAGCACCGCGAACTCGTCGCCGCCGAGCCGGGCGCACACGTCCGTGAGGCGCAGGCGGCGGCGCAGCACGTCGGCCACGGCGATGAGCAGCTCGTCGCCGACGGCGTGGCCGAGCGTGTCGTTGACGTACTTGAAGCCGTCCAGGTCCAGGAGCACCAGGGCGCCCTGCGCGCCGTGGCGCTGGGCGTCGGCCAGCGCGCGCTCGAGCTCCTCGCCGAAGCGCCGCCGGTTCCACAGGTCGGTGAGCGCGTCGTGGGCCGCCAGATGCTGCAGCTCGGTCTCGAAGCGCTTGCGCTCGCGCACGTCCTGCACGTGGACGACGACGTGGCGCGGGTGGGTGTCCGCCCCCCGGACGATCGCCGAGCCGACGGTCACCCAGACCGGCGACCCGTCGCGGGCCAGCAGCCGGACCTCACGGGTCCCCAGCGCCGTGGCGGAGCCGAGGTCGACGTCGTCGTCCGGGTGCACGAGCTCGGCGAACGACGCCCCGGCAAGGTCGGCGGCGGTGCGGTCCAGCAGCTCGCAGAGCGCCCGGTTCGCGCGGATCAGCCGGCCGTCGAGGCCGACGATGGCGATGCCGGCCGGCGCGGCCTGCTCGGATTCGCGGACCGCGGCCTGGGCGTCGGCCAGCGCGGTGGCATCCCAGGTCGCGCCGTAGAGCATGACCGGGGCGCCGGTGTCGTCCAGCGTCGCCGAGGCGCGCCACTGCAGCACGCGGCGGCGACCGTCGCCGGCCACGATCCGGTACTCGTGGATCGTGTCGTCGCTGTGCTCGAGCATCGCCAGCGCCTCCGCCACGACCCGGTCGCGGTCCTCCTCGACGATGAAGCGCAGGCCCGTCGCGACCGAGGTGATGGAGCCCGGCTCGGCGCCGAAGATCGCGTCGAGGTTCGCGTCGACCTCGACGGCCCCCGTGCGGACGTCGACCGACCAGGTGCCGACCTGGGCCGCGCGCGCGGCGTGCCGCGAGCGCTCGTCGGACCGGCGAAGCCGCTCGTCGTAGTCGTGCTGCACGGCGGCGCGCGCGAGCGCCGCCCGGGCGTGGCTCAGCTCGATCGTGCTGCGGACGCGGGCCACGAGCTCGGCGGAGGAGAAGGGCTTGAGCAGGTACTCGTCGGCCCCGGCCGCCAGCCCCTGCACCACGGCGTCGCTGCCCGCCCGGGCGGACAGCAGGACGACGGGGACCGCGGCGGTCGCCGGGTCGGCCCGCAGGGCACGCAGCAGGCCGAAGCCGTCGAGCGCGGGCATCATCACGTCGCTGAGGACGAGGTCGGGCGGGTCCGCCCGGGCGGCCGCGAGCGCCGCGGCGCCGTCGGGCACGGTGCGGACGGTCGCGACCGCCGACAGCACGCGGGCCACGTAGGCGCGCATGTCCGCGTTGTCGTCGGCGAACAGGACGGTCGGGAGCCCGCCGGCGGGCGGCGCCTCGCGGACGGCCGGGGTGGCCTGCTCCCCGGCCCACGAGAGCACCTCCTGCACGGCGCGGGCGGCGCGCTCGGTCGGGCCGGCGGTGGACGGGGCCACGGCGACGGCCGCCGGCCCCTCGCCGTGGGGCAGCTGCACCCAGAAGGTGCTCCCGGCCCCGGGGGTGCTCCGGACGCCGACGGTCCCGCCCGCGCGCTCGACGAGGCGGCGGACGAGGTTCAGGCCGATCCCGACGCCCTCGGCCGAGCGGGCGCTCGCGTTCGGGACGCGATGAAAGCGGTCGAAGATCCGGTCCAGCTCGTCCTCCGGGATGCCCGTCCCGGTGTCCTGCACCTCCAGGCGCACGTCGTCGCCGTGTTCCCGCAGGCGGACGGTGATCGTCCCGGCGGGGGTGTACTTCACCGCGTTGGAGACGAGGTTGAGCACGATCCGCTCCCAGGCCTGCGGGTCCAGCCACACCGGCTGCCGCAGTTCGGGGCAGTCGACCGCGAGCGTCAGGCCGACCCGCTCGCTCGCCTCGGCGAACGCGCCCGCGAGGTCGGCGGTGAGGGCCCCGAGGCTGACCGGCTCGCGGCAGCCGGCGTCGGTGCCGTCGCCGTCGCCGTCGTCCCGGGCGACGTCGAGCACCCCGTCCACCAGGCCGACGAGGCGCTCGGCGTTGCGCCGTGCGGTCTGCACCCGCTCGCGCTGCGCGCCGTCCAGCGGAGCGGTGTCGTCGGCCAGGGCGTCGGTCAACGGCGCGAGCATCAGCGTGACGGGCGTGCGTAGCTCGTGGGAGGCGTTGGCGAAGAACGTGCTGCGCGCGCGGTCCAGCGCGACGAGCTCGTCGACCCGGGCCTGCTCGGTCTGGATCGCGGCGGCGACGGCCAGCACACCGGCCAGCTGCGAGGCGAGCAGCGCGACGAACGCCCGCAGGCCGTCGTCGACGCGCCGCGACGGGGCGAGGCCCAGCACGAGCACGCCGTGGGTGCCCAGCCGGACGATCGCGGCCGACCCCACCGGCCGCCCGGAGAACGCGTGGTCGGCGGTGCCGACGCGGGCGACGACGTCGTCGACGACGAGCGGGCTGCCGGTCGCGGCCCCGAGCGGCCAGGGCGCATCCGCCCCCGCGGCGACGACCGACGGCGCGCCGGTGTGGCCTTCCGGGAGGCCCGCCGCGGCGGCCAGGCGGTGGCCGCCGCCGGCGTCGTCGACGTAGACGAGCGCGAAGGCCAGGTCCTCGGCGGCGGCGGCCAGGGTCCGGACGGCGTGCCGGGCGGCCCCCTCGACGTCGGTCGCCTGCTGCACGGCGACCTGCCCCGCCAGGCGCGTGCGCCGCGCCTCCACGACGCGTGCGGTCGTCTCGACCGCGGTGGCCAGCAGCCCACGGGCGACGCCGTCGCGGTCGACGATCGGGCTGTAGGAGAAGGTGAAGTAGATGTCCTCGAGGAAGCCGACGCGGTCGATCCAGAACATCTGGTCCTCCGCCCATGTCGCCTCGCGGGTGTCCAGCACGCCGCGCATCATCGGGCCGATGACGTCCCAGATCTCCGGCCAGGTCGCGGCGACCGGCCGGCCCATCTGGGGGTGCTTCTCGGCGAACAGCGGGATGAACGCGTCGTTGTAGACCTGCACGAGGTCCGGGCCCCAGCAGACGAGCATCGGGAACCGCGAGGCCATCGACATCGCGACCGCCGCGCGGAGGGTCTCCGGCCACTCGTCGATCGGACCCAGCGAGGTCTGCGCCCAGTCCGTCGCCCGCAGCCGCGCGACCATCTCCCCGTTGGGGGGCAGCACCTCGACCCAGGTGGTGGTACCGATCGGGACGCGATCGTCTGACAACGGGTGAACCTCCGAACCGACCCGGACGGCGCGAGCGTGCGCCGCCGGCCCTTCTGTCCATAGTCGGCTGTCGCGCGGGGACCTTGAGCGTCAGTCGGGCATGACGTAGGCGCCGGCGAGCGCCCGGACCTCCGCGTACATGCGGTCGCTGCGGGCCTCGTCGACGATCGGCTTGCGAATGCTCGACAGCGCCCAGTCCTGCTGCTCGGGCGTCGAGGAGGCCTTGCCGTGCAGGTCGATGACGCAGGTGCTGAAGTCCCGCACGAGCGTCTCGAACACGAGGTCCACGACGTCGGCCGGGGTGGACTGCTGCTGCGCCTCCTCGAGGATGAGCTGCGCGTAGGGGACGAGCGTGAAGATCTGCGACAGCGACTGCTGGAAGTCCAGGTCGCCCGTCGCCTGCTCCTGGGTCGGCGGCGCGGTCTGGAGCATCGTGACGAGGCCGTCGGCCTGCTCGCGGAAGCGCGCGACGTTCGGGACGTGCGCGAAGGCGTCGAAGACCGGGCGCCAGTCGGGGAAGGCGATCTTCGCGAGCCCGCGCGTCGGCCCCTGGGCGAAGAGGAACGCGTCGTCCCCGGCGTCGCGGCGCACCGGCGCCGGCTCGAGCGCCGCGCTGCCGAAGAGGTAGGCGGGCAGGAACTTCAGGGTCAGCGCGCGGTTGACGTGGACCGTGCCCTCGAGCTTCGGGAGGCCGCCGATGATGTTCTTCGCGCTCTCGAAGAACGTGTCGCGCTCGAAGCCCTTGGCCGAGATGACCTCGCCGAGCAGGCTGACGATGCGCTCGCCCTCCATCGTCACCTGCATCTTGTTGATCGGCGTGTAGAGGAGGTAGCGGCGGTCCTCGCGGGACGCGCTGCGGACGTAGTCGGTCGCGCGGGCGCCGTAGAGCTTGGCGCCGAGCAGGCGCGCGTACGCCTCGCTGAGGATGCGGCGCACCTGGCCGAACTCCGTGACGCGGTGCCCGAAGAGGACGCGGCCCTCGGCCTGGGTGACGGTCTCGTAGAAGCAGTGCTCGGCCATGCCGATCGAGCAGAAGCCGAGGTTGAACTTGCCGACGTTGATCGTGTTCAGCGCGGCCTCGAAGGCCTCGGCGCCGGTGTGCAGGACGTCCTGCGGCGCGACGGGGTAGTCCTCCAGGTCGAAGGCGCTGACGTACATCTGGCCGTGCACGACGTTCTTGACGAGCTTGTAGGCCGGGTGGGTGGAGTCGGCGGCGAAGAAGACGTAGCCGTCCGGGCCCTCCACGTCGCTGCGGCGACCGAAGACGGAGACCATGCCGGCCACGTTGCCGTTGCCGATGTAGTACTTGCCGCCGGTCGCCCGGAAGGAGCCGTCAGCCTGCGGCGTGAGGACCATGTCGGTGGAGTAGATGTCGGCGCCGTGGTCGCGCTCGGAGAGGCCGAAGGCGAAGACGGCGCCCTCGTCCAGCAGCCGGGCGGCCCGGCGGCGCGCATCGGCGTTGTCGCTCTGCCAGATCGGGCCGAGGCCCAGGATCGTCACCTGCCAGGCGTACCAGTACGACAGGCCGTAGAAGCCGAGGATCTCGTTGAAGACCGCGTTGCGCGTCGTGTCCCAGCGTTTGTCGGGGTGGCCGTCGGCGTCGCGAGACGGGGTCAGCAGCGTCGCGAACGCCTGCTCGCGCGCGAGGAAGGCGATGAAGTCCGCGTACCACGCGTCCGTGTGGATCTCGGCGGTGATCGCCGCCTTGCCCTTGGCCTCGAACCAGTCGATCGTCGCGCGCAGCAGGCGCTGCGTGGCCGGGTCGAACTCCGCGGCGTCGTAGGTGGCCGGGTTCAGCAGGCGGGCGGTGGCGGTCGCGGTGCTCATGGCCGCCACCCTCTCACACGTCCGTCAGGCGGTGGTGGCGAGCCAGCGCTCGAGTGCGCGCAGGCCGGCGACCGTCGGCGTGCCGTCCGCGCGCAGCCAGTCGCGCACGCGCAGCGAGCGGACGAGGCCGAGCGCGTCGGTGGGCCCGGGGCCGTCGCCGACGACGGTCAGCGCCATCGTCCCGGGCTCCAGCGCCCAGCGGCCGGAGTCCAGCGCGGCCAGGGCGGCGCCCTGCTCGTCCGTCGGCAGGTCCAGCGGGTGCGGCGCGGTCCGCGGGTCCGACGCGTCGGCAGCGGGCGTCGAGGACGGCCCCGGGGCCGGGGCGGCGGCCGCCGGATGGTCGACCAGGCCGTCGGCCTGCTCCTGCACCCAGTCGCGGGCGGTCTGGAACCACTGCACGCCGGTCTCCGGGTCAAGCCCCGCCTTGCGCGTCCAGCTCTCGATGTCGTCCTCCGAGACGCGGTCGAGCGAGCTCTTCACCTCCTGGGCGATGGCGCGCAGCACGTCGTCGAAGCTGCTTCCCTGCTTGTCGTCGTCGGGCATGGCCCGATCCTCGCAGGTGAACCTCTGCGCAGGATCAACCGCCGGGCGCGGCGCTCACTCGGTGCGGCCGGTGCTCGTGCGGCTGTGGGCGAAGTGCCGCGCCAGCGGGAACGGCGGCAGCCACGCCTCGCGCCGGACGGTCCAGCTCTCGTAGGTCGGCGTCAGCCGGTCAGGGGCGTCGAGGCTGCCGAGCGCGACCTCGACCTCGTCCTCGCTGCGGGCGAAGACCGACGCGCCGCAGCGCGGGCAGAAGTGGCGCCCCTCGTACTCGCGGGTCTCGCCGTCGATCCGGACCGCGTCCTGCGGGTACATCGCCAGCGCGGAGAAGAGGGACCCGCCGTGCCGGCGGCAGTCCAGGCAGTGGCAGAGCCCGACGCGGTACGGGGGTCCCGTCGCCACGAGCCGCACGTCCCCGCAGAGGCAGCCGCCGGTGAAGCGCTCCATGCCCTGCTCCTCCCCGCCGGCGCGGCGGCCGACACCTCACGCGGCCGCCGCGACCATCCCCCGGTGCATCGTGCGGTCGCCGACGACGCCCGAGTGGTCGGCGCGGTGCAGGACGCAGGCGTTGTCCCAGATGACGACGTCCCCCGGCCGCCACGCGTGACGGAAGACGTTGGCCTCGCGCGTGGCGTGGTCGAAGAGGCGGGCGATGAGCGCCTGCGCCTCGTCGTCGGGCAGGCCGCTGACCGCCGCGCAGCGCGCGGGCGTCGTGAGGTACAGCGCCGGGCGGCCCGTCAGCGGGTGCGGCCGCAGGATCGGGTGCTCGGCGGCGGCCTCGTCCCCCTCCTCCAGCGTGACGCCGGTGACGACGTGGCGGATCGTCCGGCCCTGCACCTGCGCGCGCACGTCGTCCGGCAGGGTGTCGGCGGCGGCGTACTGGTTCGTGAAGAGGGTCTGGCCGCCCTGGGCGGGGACCTGGACCGCCCGCAGCGCGGTGTACGCCGGGGGCTGCGCGACATAGCTCGTGTCGACGTGGAAGGTGCTGCGCGGCGGGGTCGTCCGCCCGACGTTCGTCACGACGTTGAGGTCCGGGAAGCCCGGGACCGCGGTCTCGCCCTTCGTGAAGGTCAGCGGGCCGAGCCGTCTCAGGAACGCGACGAAACCCGCGTCGTCCAGGCCGGCGTCGCGCAGGACGAGGACGCCGTGCTCGGCGAGCAGCGCCTGCAGCCCTGCGGCGTCGTCGCTGCTCAGCGCGGCGGGGTCCAGCCCCGTGACCGTCGCGCCGACGGGGTCGTGGGCGGTCACATGCATGTCAGGCCTCCTGTCGGTCGGGGTGCAGCGCCTCCTCGAGGGCGAGCGCGAAGAGCGCGTCGACGCCGATGCCTGCCGCCTGCGCCATCACGCTGATGACCGACTGGCGGGCGAAGGAGCAGTAGAGCCCGGCCTCCAGGAACCACGGCTCGCCGTCGGGGTCCACGCGGAAGTCGAAGAGGCTGTAGTGGCGGCAGCCGAGCGCGTCGTGGCAGCGCCGCGCGGCCGCCCAGACCCGCTCGGTCACCGGGTCCTGCTCGTCGACGATCCAGGCGTCCGGCGTGTCCTTGGCGACGAGGCGCAGCCCGGTCGGGCCGTCCGACGGCGCGATCTTCTGCGCTTGCGTGCGGATCTCGTCCGCCCCACCGCCGACGCGGTACTCCTCCAGCGGCAGCGGGACGAGCTCGCCGTCGCGCACGACGATCCCGCAGCGCACCTCGCGCCCGGCGGGGACGTAGGCCTCCACGAGCACCTCGTCGTCGTGGGCGAAGGCGGCCGCCATCGCGCCCGGGTAGTGCGCCGCGTCGCGCACGAGCGTCAGGCCGAGCGAGTTGTCGGCGTTGGCGGGCTTGACGACGGCCGGCGGCGCGAGCGCCGGGACGTCCCCCGCCCGCAGGACCTCGCCGGTGGGGACGCGCACGCCGGCGGCGCCGACGACGGCCTTCGCGCGCGCCTTGGCGGCGGTCAGCGCCATCGCCGCCGGCCGGTTGCCGACGTACGGGACGCCCAGGACCTCGAAGAGCGCGCGGAACGCCGTCATCCCCGGCAGGCAGAACAGCTGCGGGACCATGACGTCCGGCGCGAGCGCCTCCAGGTGGGCGATCGCGGCGGCCGGGGCCAGCTGCGGTGCCGCGGCGAGCGCCGCGTCGTCCAGCGCCGCGGGGAAGCGCCAGGCGCCACCGGGCGACACGTACGCGATGTGCGCGTCGTAGCGCTCGGGGTCGTGGACCGCGGTGAGGCAGTCCGTCGCGTACAGCCGCGAGAGGTCGGCGTAGAACGCGCTGACCGGCGAGCCGACGAGGTGCAGGACGCGCAGCGCCACCGTCAGTCCCCCGCCGGCTCGACGAGCTTGCCGATGTTGACGTCGATGCGGACCCACGGCTTGCGGCGCACGAGGTTGCCGAGCAGCAGCCGCGGGATCTGCAGGTGGTGCACGAGGACGAAGGGCAGCGGGTCGCGCGGGTCGAAGATCGCGTCGGTCCCCTGGCGGATCGTGCGCAGGCGGGTGAGCGCCGTGCGCGGGTAGCGGACCGCGCGCCACAGCTCCCAGTAGAGCCAGTAGGTCGGGCGGGCGCCGGGGAGCGGGCGGATCTGCGGGCCGTCGGCGTCCAGGTAGGCGGCCGCGAGGTCCGGGTGGTCGTGGAAGAGCGTGATCGCCGAGTGGGTGCGCGGGTTGCACTCGATCGCGAACAGCTCGCCCGCGTCGGTCCTGATGAAGTCGAAGGAGACCTGCCCGGTGAGGCCCTGGGCCTCGACGTAGCGGCGGACCCACGCCTCGATCTCCGGCTCGTCCTCGTGGGCGTAGTTCAGCTGGAAGGCGGAGGACGCGCAGCAGCAGTACACGCGCAGCTCCCCGTCGCGGACGGTGCCGTGGGTGCAGAACTCCTGGCCGGGGACGAACGCCTGCAGGATCCACGGGTTCTTTTCGGAGATCGGCAGCGAGCGGGCGAAGGCGGCCGTCTGGTCCGGCGTCGGGCGCGGCAGCGGCGTGAGGTCCAGGCGCCGCACCGGGTCGTAGGCGATGGACTTCAGGATGTACGCCGGGCCGCCGGCCGGGAAGGGGAAGTCGACGACCTGCTGGGGGTCGGTGATGCGGTGCGTGTCGGGGACGGGCAGCCCGAGCGCCTGCGCCGAGCGCGCGAAGGCGTGCTTGTCGTCCAGCGCGCGGACCTCCTGCGGGCCGACGTGCAGCACCTCGCAGCCGGCGGCCTCCAGGGCGGCCTTCGCGTCGGCGTCGTGCAGGCTCGAGGCCGGGCTGCAGACGGGGACGTAGACGTCGATCCCCTCCTCCTGCACGATCCGCACGAGCGCCTCGGCGTACCCGGGGTCCCCGGGGGGCGGGACGGTGCGAAAGCGCGCGACCGCCCGCGAGAAGCGGTGGCCGGTGAGGCGGTACTTCGCGGTCTCGACGAGGACGACGCGGTGCCCGGCGGCGTGGAAGGCGCGCGCGAGCGCGAGCGCCTTGGTCATCTTGCCGCCGCTGATGAGGACGGTCCTGCGCGCCACGGGCGGCGGGCTTGGCGGCGCCGGCGCGGCCGCGGCGCGCCGCCCGCGCAGGACGCCGAACGCGGTGAGCGCAAGGTTCAGCGGCAGCGTGAGCAGCAGCAGCGCGAGCGTGGCGACCGTCCTGCCCACGGTCGCGTCAGCTCCGGCGGATGAGGGTGAGGCCGTCGCGCAGCGGCAGCAGCACCTGCTGCACCCGCGGGTCCGCGGCCACCGCGGCGTTGAACGCGGCGATCGCCGCCCCGTTCTCGGTCCGCGCGCCGGCGTCGAGGTACGGCTCGCCCTGCAGGAGCGTGTTGTCGGCGCACAGCAGGCCCCCGGCCGCGAGCAGCCCGGTGTCCAGCAGCGTGCGGAAGTAGCCGAGGTAGCCGCCCTTGTCGGCGTCGAGGAAGACGAGGTCGAACGGCTCGCCGTCGGCCGCCAGCTGCGCCAGCGTCTGCGCGGCCGGGCCGACGCGGACGTCGATGCGCTCCCCGCCGGGGGACGCGTCGAAGCTCGCCTGCGCCAGGCGCGCCACCTCGGCGTCCAGCTCGCAGGCGACGAGCACGCCGTCGTCGGGCAGCGCCTCGGCCATCGCCAGCGCCGAGTAGCCCGTGAACATTCCGATCTCCAGCACCCGCCGCGCGCCGCTCACGCGGACGAGCAGCTGCAGCAGCTGCCCCTCCACGTGGCCGGACAGCATCTCCTGCTCCAGCGGCGCCCCGGGGTGCCCGGCCCAGTCGTGGGCCTGCGTCTGCGCGGCCAGGCGCGCGAGCGCCGGCGACTCGGGCGTCGTGCACGCCGCGACGTAATCGTCCAGGCCGCCGGCCAGCCGCTGCGCGCGGTCCAGCGCCTCGCCGATGAGGCCCAGCGGGGTGACGGGCCGCGGCGGCAGCACGCCCACCTAGTGGACCGGCTCCGGGGCGCTGTCGCCGACGAACATGTCCTCCCCCGCGCCCTCGCGCGGCAGCGCCTGCGCGAGCTCGCGGTGCTGGGCCAGCGCGTCGTCGAGCTCCTCGGCCGGCAGGTCGTTGACGTAGAAGCACGTCCCGATCGGGCGCGGCACGGCGGCGCGCAGCAGCCCGTCCCGCGTCTGGACGATCGACGTCGTCGCCTTGCGCAGGAGCTCGGGCGTGAGGTACGGGCTGTCGATCGCGAGGCCGAGACGGCTCATGAGGCCGAGGATGCGGTCGCGGTCGGCGTCGGTGATGTAGCCGCGGCGGGCGGCGAGCGTCGCCGACAGCGCCATGTCGATCGTCACGCTGTGGCCGTGCAGCATCGGCGTCTGCGGCGCGAGCTCGAGCGTCGGGCTCCACGTGTGGCCGTAGGCGATCGCGCGGTCGAGGTCCAGCTCGTGGAGGTTGGGGACCTCGAGCTCGAGCATCGTCCGGATCGCGTCGTACGTCACGCGGTGGGCGACGTCGCGCAGCTCGGGGCTGCCGTCGACGTGGCCGAAGCGCGTGGCCAGCAGCTCCTCGCCGTGCTCCTCCAGCGTCGTGAAGATCGACGCGTTCGCGACGACGGCGATCTTGATGAGCTCGGCCATGCCGTTGCGCACCTGGTCGGTCGGCAGCGTCTGCAGGAAGGAGAAGTCGAGGATGACCTTCTCGGAGGCGTGGTAGGCCCCGAGGCGGTTCTTCATGTGGCCGTGGTTGACGGCGACCTTGATCGCGACGCTCGCGTCGACGAGGCCGATGAGCGTCGTGGGGATGCGGACGTAGGGCGTGCCGCGGCGGTAGCTCGCGCAGGCGAAGCCGGCCACGTCGGTCGTGAGGCCGCCGCCGACGACGAGCACGGGCTCCTTGCGGACGAGGCCGAAGTCGTCGAACGCGTCGACGATCCGCTCGAGCGTCCGCAGCGCCTTCTCGGTCTCGGCGATCGCGACGGGGACGACGGTCAGCTCGATGTCGTGGTGCTTGAAGTACGCGTGGATCTGCTCGCCGTAGAGGCGCAGGACGTTCTCGTCGACGACCATGAGGCAGCGGCCGAAGCGGCGGTAGCTCGCCGCGAGCTCGTCGTTCTCCGGGGCGAACGCGCCGTCGACGTAGAGGAGGCTGAAGTCGATGCGCTCGTGACCGACGACGTGGAACGCCGAATCCGTCGCGGTGAACGTGGCATGGATCTCACTCAACTTGGGTGCTCCCTCGGTGGTCGCGCGGGCGGTGGGCTGGTCGGGTGCTGCTCGTGGCCGGTACGCCGCAGTCCCCACGGCCGACCACCACGGGTGTCCGCGCGCGTGCCGCGCCGCCGGGGCCTGGCACGCGCGCGGTGTCCGAGGCTCGGGTCAGGCGGCGGCGAGCGCGGCCTGCACGTCGTCGAACGTCAGACGGTCGACCGTCGTCGTGGCCGCCGAGAAGTCGTGCTCGGTGTTGTTGGAGCCCGGGAAGCCGACGCAGCGCAGGTCCGCCGCGCGGGCGGCCTGCAGCCCGCCGATGTTGTCCTCGATCGCCACGGCGCTGCCGGCGTCCTCCCCCAGCTGCTCCAGGGCGAAGCGGTAGGCGGCAGGGTCGGGCTTGGGCGCGGGGACCTGCGAGACGTCGACGACGAGGTCGAAGTCCTCGCGCGAGAGCTCGGGGACGACCTCCAGCAGCGTGGCGACGTTCTCGGCGGACGTGCTCGTCACGAGCGCGACCTTGTGGCCCTGCTCGCGGCCGGCACGGACGGTGTCCAGCACGCCGTCGCGGAGGCTCGGCGGCTGCTGGGCGAGCAGCTCGCGGAAGCGTGCGGACTTCGTGCGGTGCACGGCGACGGCGTCGACGTCGGGGGTGCCGGTGGTCTGCGCGTACTCGGCGATGCGCTGCGCACCGCCCGGCCGAGCGAGCAGCTCGCGGTACTCCTCGCGCTCCCAGACCCACGGCAGGCCGTGCTCCCGGAAGGCGTCGTTGAACGCTTGGCGCTGAAGCTCGGAGGTGTCGGCGAGCGTGCCGATCGACCCGAAGAGAAGTGCGGACATGGAACCTTTCGCGGTTCGGGGCGGGGTGGGAGCGGCGGACGCTAGGCGCGCCCGGCGCGGCCCGTCAACCGTCTGGACGCCTTCGCGCTGTTTCGCCCGCCGGCGGGTTCGCCGGTGACGCCCGGCCACCGCCCTCAGGCGTGGTCGTGTCCGTGCAGGTGGTCGTGCTCGTGCTCGTGACCGGCGATCGTCCCCCATGACTGCCAGGTGATGCGCAGGATGACGCAGGTGATGACGAGGCCGATGAGCGGGTCGGCGACCGGCAGGCCGACGGCGACGGCGAGGGCGCTCGCGACGACCGCGAGGCTGACGAGGCCGTCGATGCGCGCGTGGTTGCCGTCGGCGACGAGCGCCGGGCTGTCGAGGCGCCGCCCGGCCCGCAGGCGCACCCGGGCGGCCAGCTCGTTGCCGAGGAAGCCGACGGCCCCGGCGGCGCCGAGGACGAGCAGGTGGTCGACGTCCTGCGGGTGGACGAGGCGGTTGACGGCCTCGACCGCGGCGACCGCCGCGCTGAAGAGGATCGTCGCCACGACGAAGTAGCCCGCGCGCCGCTCGGCGACCGCCGAGCGCAGGACGAAGGCGACGCCGAGCGGGACAGCCGTCAGCGCGTCCCCGAAGTTGTGGATGAGGTCGCCGAGCAGCGCGACGCTGCCGGTGGCGGCGAACATCGCCGTCTGCAGGACGGCGGTCAGGAGCATCACCGCCAGGCTGATCGAGACGGCCCGCAGCCCCGCGCGGGAGCGGCGGATCGACGGGTCGACGAGGCCGTGGGAATGGCCGTGGCCACCGTGCGCGGGATGGACGTGGTCGGTCATGCCGGGACCTCGGCCGCGCTCGCCGCCGCCGCCGTGCGGCCCGACAGGCCCAGGCGCAGGTGGTCCACGTGCGCGACGACCTGCTCGAGCAGCGTGGCGACGTGGTCGTCGTGCAGCTCGTAGACGACGCGGCGCCCGTCGCGGTGCCCGACGACGAGGCCGAGGTGCCGGAGCATCCGCAGCTGGTGGGAGACGGCCGAGCCCTCCATGCCGACGTCCGCCGCGAGCTCGCTCACGGTGACGGGGCCGGCGTGCAGGCGCGCGAGGATCCGCAGGCGGCTCGGCGCGGCGAGCGCCTGCATGGCGTCGGCGGCCGCCCGGACGTAGCCCGGGTCGTCCACGAGGCGATCGATCTCGGGGTGGGAGCCGTGGGCCATGCGCCCAGGATACCTGAAGATCTGTTCATCTCTCCATCCATGAGCATGCCGCGTTCACGGCCGCGTCCCCCCTGAGGTCGCCGCCGTCTGCGAGGGTCGTCGGGCCGATGCCCCTGCTCGCCGCCGTCGCCCGCCCCTTCCGCGACCTCCGCGAGCGCCAGCTCGCGGTCGCCGCGGGCTCGCGCCCGGTCCACCCCGACACCGAGGCCGCGCTGCGCCGTCGCTGGGCCGAGCTGCCCGAGCACGTGAAGACGGCCTCCCAGCTCCTCGGGCGCCGGACCGTCGGGTGCGAGGGGACGCACGGCGTCTTCCCCCGCTGCAACCTGGCCTGCACGCCGTGCTACCACGCCAAGGAGGCCCAGCGGGTGCGCACGGACGGGGCGCACACCGTCGCGCAGGTCGACGCACAGATGGCCTTCCTGCGCGAGCACCGCGGGACGGGCCAGCACGCGCAGCTCATCGGCGGCGAGGTCTCGCTGCTGGCCCCCGAGGACCACGCCGCGGCGCTGCAGGCGATGCGCCGCCACGGCCGCAAGCCGATGAGCATGTCCCACGGCGACTTCGACTACGCCTACCTGCGGGACGTCGCGATCGGCCCCGACGGACGCCCGCGGTTCCCCGTGCTGCGGATGGCCGGGCACTTCGACTCGCTGATGCTCGGGCGCCGTGGGCTGCCGCGCCCGCAGGACGAGCGGGAGCTGGACCCCTACCGCACGGCGTTCGTCGCGATGTTCGCCCGCCTGCGGCGCGAGCACGGCGTCCGCTTCGACCTCGCCCACAACATGACCGTCACCCCGCAGAACCTCGATGGGGTCGCGGACGTCGTGCGCGGCCAGCTGGACTCGGGCTTCGGGATGCTGTCCTTCCAGCCCGCCGCGCACGTCGGCAACCCCGCGCGCTGGCGCGAGAGCTACGCGGCGGTGACGATCGACGCGGTCTGGGCGCAGCTCGAGGCCGCCGTCGGCCGCCGGCTGCCGTGGCGCCACCTGCAGATGGGGGACGCGCGCTGCAACCGCTCGGCGTACGGGATCGTCGCGGCCGGCCGCTGGCACCCGCTGCTCGACGACGAGGACCCGCGGGACCTGCGCGTGCGCGATCGCTTCCTCGCGCACGTCGGGGGCCTGGACGCCGAGCGCCCCCCGCTGCTGCTCGCGCTCGCGGTGCTCCGGGTGCTCGCGCGGGCGCCGGGCCTGGCGCCCGCCGCCGCCGGCTGGGCGCTGCGCTTCACGCGCCGCGTGGGCGTGCGGGCGCTCGTGCGCGGCCGCCCGCGGGCGCTGACCTTCGTCGTGCACGCCTTCATGGACGCGGCCGTCGTCGCGCCGGCGTGGGCGGCGCTCGAGCGCGGCGAGGTCGCCGACGAGCCGGAGGTGCGGGCCGCGCAGGAGCGCCTGCAGGCGTGCTCGTACGCGATGGCCCACCCGCAGGACGGACGGACGGTCCCGGCCTGCGTGCAGCACGCGGTCCTCGACGTGCACGAGAACCGGGACCTGCTCGTGCTGCTCCCGATGGCCGGGTGAGCGCCCCGCCGCCCACGGCCGGCGAGCGCTGGGCGCAGGAGGAGCTGCAGCGCCTGCGGGCCGCACGCTTCGCGCCCGCGGCGGTCGGCGCGTTCCTGCAGGCCTCCGACCGGCGGGCCCGCGAGATCCGGCGGGCGCGGCCGCAGCTCGCCCGCCAGGCGCGGCGCTGGTCGCTGGCGGGCGCCGGCGCCTACGTCG
>CAZRLR010000046.1:0-16504 GCA_964600395.1 uncultured Conexibacter sp. | reverse complement strand
CTCGCACAGCGCCTCGTCGGCGACCCGCCGGACGCGCTCATCCGGCGTGACAAGCAGTACGCGACCCTCGGCCTGCAGGCGGACGGCATGTCGGTCGACGAGGTCGTCGCCGTCCTCGTCGAGCACCCGGCGCTGCTGCAGCGGCCGATCCTCGACGACGGCACCGCGGCGATGATCGGCCGTCCGCGGTCCCGCGCCGCCGAGTGGGCGGCGGCCGGTCGCGTCAGCGGCTGAGCGCGACGACGTCGCGGTCCAGCCCGCCGAGGCCGCGCAGCACGAACGCCTCGACCATCGCGGCGGCGGCATCGTGGTCCAGCCCGTCGAGGACCGCAGCGCGGGCGGCCGCGTGGATGACGGCGACCACCATCGTCGCCACGAGCCGTGCCTGGGCCTCGCTGCCACCTTCGGCCGTCAGGCGCGGCCGCACGAGCTCGGTCACCGCGGCGATGACGTCGTCGTGGGCGGTGCGCGTCGTCGCGTCGTCCAAGGGCAGGCCGGGGGCGCCGCCGAAGAGCAGCTCGAAGCCGTCGGGCCGCTCGGCGGCGTAGCGGAAGAAGACGCGCGTCCCCGCGTTCAGCTGCTCGCGCACGGAGCGTCCCGCCGACTCGGCGTAGGTGCCCAGCAGCTCCGCCCGCAACGCGGCCGTCTCGGCCGCGACCGAGGCGGCGAACAGCTCCTCCTTGGAGCCGAAGTTCGCGTAGAGGGTCGGCTTCGTCGTTCCGGCGCGCTCGGCCACCGCACCCATGCTCGCCCCGGCGAACCCGTGGCGGGCGAACTCGCGGACGGCCGCGTCGAGCATCCGCTCGTCGCTCACGCGGCGCCGACGGCGGCGGTCGGCGGTGGCCGGAGCGCTATCCATAGCTTGACCTTACCGTTCAGTTTAGTTTACGGTCAAGGAAAATGATCTGCCGGAGGGGCGGATCCGGGAGAGGGTGAGGGTCGACGTGCGCATTCTGAGGTCAGCCGGGCGACGTCTGGTTCGCGGTGCGACCGGCGCCGCGCTGGTGATGGGAGCCCTGCCGGCGATCGCGGCGGCCAAGACGGCGCCGCCGCCGTTCCAGCCCATCCGTACGACGACGGCGGCCACCCCGCCCGGGGTGATGCCCTGGGCCCCGACCTGGGCGCCCGACGGACGCCACATCCTCTTCCACGACTACAACCACGGCGAGGAGTGGTTCGCCGGTCCTGACGGGCGCGGCGCCCGCTGCATCACGTGCGCGTTCGGCGACCGACCCGACATCGTCGGCGCCTTCACCTACGTCTTCCCCGACAACCGGCGGATGTTCCTCGCGCAGGAGCTCGGGGACGTCGCGACCGTGCTCGAGTGCCGGCCGAGCCTCTTCGACTGCCGCGAGCACGCCTTCCGGCCCGTCGACCTCTCCGCCGACGACAGCGCCACCGCCGGCAACCCTGGCCTAGGCCGCCGGACCTACCACCTGTCCCCCGACGGCAAGGCCCTGGCGTACACGAACACCCGCCCGGACCAGCTCGTGATGCTCGTGTCGAAGCTCGAGCGGACCGCCGAGGGCTACGCGACCGTCGACCCGCGCGTCGTGAACCCGACGCCGGCGACGTCCCTCCTGGACCGCTCCGCCGATCGTTGGGCGAACGGGTCCCAGCTCTTCGAGTTCAAGTCCTTCGCCGACGGCGGGGCGTCGGCGATCATCGTCGGCGAGCAGGAGGGCGGCAACGCCGACATGTTCAAGGTCGACCTCGCCACGGGCCGGACCCTGCGCCTGACGGCCGACCCCGACTGGGACGAGGACGGCGCCCAGTCCCCCGACGGTCGCCACCTCGTGGCCGCCTCGTGGCGCGGGATGGACCGCCTCACGCCGTTCGGCATCTTCCCGACGCGCCCGTTCCTCACCTACCCGCTCGGCGCCGCCGTGGCGATCCACTACGTCTCGAGCCAGGCGGGCTTCGCCTGCGATCTGCAGCCGTGGCTGCTCGGCGCCGGCGGCGACGCCGGCGGCACGCTTGCCGGCCAGCCGCTGGCGCCTTACCGGGGCGGTGACGACATCGTCGCCAACAACCTCGCGGGGGTCTCCTTCTGGAGTCCCGACAGCACGCGTGTGCTCATCCAGGAGCGGCAGCTCGGCGCCGTCCCGGCCGGCTCGAACAAGAACGTCCAGCAGAAGGGGACCGCACCCAACCGCCTGCGGATCGCCCACTTGGATCAGGCGCCGACGCGGCCCGTCCCCGTCGTCCCGACCGTCGTCGGCGACTGGGCCCCCAGCCCGCAGGCCTACCGCGGCGCGTTCGGCCTCCCCGGCATCACCACCGTCGACGGCCCCCGGGGCGGAACGGCGACGGTCGTCCGCGGCGGCAACATCGTCGCGCTCGTCGGCCGCGTCACCTACGACGACTACTCCGACGACGGCCAGACCTTTCTCACCGGAACCGAGACGATCGAGGGCAGCCCGGCACGCGCGGCGCTGCACTATGTCGCGGAGGTCCGCGCCGTCGATGCCGGCGGCCGGGAGACCGGCCATCTCCGTGCCGACGTGACGTTCGTCCAGAAGACGCCCGCCCCCGCACCCAGCGAGCCGCCGTCGACCTTCACCGGGACGATCGACACGGCGTTCGGCGGGCGCCACGCCGACCGCCTGGCGACCGCCGCGGCCTGCCCGCAGCGCTTCGTCCGGCCGTCCAGGCTGCGGGTTCAGGTGCGACGCACGGCGCGACGGACGGTTCGCGTCATCGTGCGCGCCGCCATCCTGGGCGACGTGCGCCCCGTCCGGCACGCCCACGTGGTCCTCGCCGGTCGCCGCACGAGGACGAATGCGGCCGGGGTCGCCACGGTCCGCCTCCCGGCGCAGGCCCGCGGCGGGCGCCGGACGGTCACGGTCACCGCCGGCGACACGTTCGACGGGGGCCGGGCGACCGTGGTGCTGCCGCGCTGACGGCGGTCAGGCGGTCGCGGGCACCCCGGCCTCCACACGCTCCACGCGCGCGGGGACCGTCTTGTGGAACGGCGTCCCCGCCAGGGCGTCGCGGTGCGCGGCGCTCGTCAGCTCGTTCGGGGCCACGCCGGTGACCGGGCCGCCGGCCCCGTGCTGCAGGCCGTAGCCGTTGGGCAGCGAGACGTGCCCGGGGCGCATGATGTCCGTGCGCTCGACCGTCGTCGTGCACCGACCGCGCGCGGTCGTGACCGTCACGGTGTCCCCGTCGGCGACGCCGAGCGCGTCGGCGTCGGCGGGGCTGATGCGCAGCGCGCCGAGCGGATCGCGCTTGCGCCAGGCGGGGTCGCGCAGGAGCGTCATCGCCGTCCCGGTGCGGCGCTCACCCGCCGACAGCAGGAAGGGGAAGGCGGGGTCCGGGGCGGTGTCCTCGTCCTCCACGCCGGCCAGCTCGTCCAGCAGCTCGGGGATCGCGAGGTTCAGGCGCCCGGACGGCCGGTGCGCACGGATCCACTCCCAGTTCTGGTCGTGGTCGTCCACCGAGAAGACGAAGCCCCGCCGCTCGCGCAGGGCGGCCGCGAAGAGCGCGTTGCCGAGCGCCGGGCCCTCGCCCTCGAAGCCCGCGCCGCGGACGGAGGACGGCTGCGTCGCGGCGCACAGCTGCGCGGCGCCCCACAGGGAGGCGGCGGCCGCCGCGCCGTCGGGGAGCGTCGGGCCGAGCGTCTCGTAGAGCACGACGGACGCGAGGCCGAGCAGGTGCGGGCGCTCGCCCATCCGCGCCGCGAAGGCGGCGGCGTAGGCGTCCAGCCCGTCGGCGGCGGCCTCGCGCAGGCCGGCCGTGTCCTCGTCCGTCAGCGCGCCGAGCGCCCGCACGAGCCGGCGGTGGATCTCCGGCTCACCGAGCAGGCCCTCCGGCGCGGGCAGCACCGGCGCGCGCAGGTGGAAGACGTTGCGCGGGAACTCGAGGTTGAAGAACGTGCACTCCCACTTCTCGTACTGCGTCGGGGCGGGCAGCACGTAGTCGGCGCACATCGCCGTCTCGGTCATCGTGACGTCCAGGACGACGCTGAACTGCAGCGCCGCCATCGCCTCGCGCATGCGCGGGGAGTCCGGCAGCGAGTGCACCGGGTTGGAGGACTCGATGATCGCCGCGCGGAAGCGGTCCGGGTCCTGCGTCAGCACCGCCTCGGGGATCGCCGCCGCGGGGAACATGCCGGCGATGACGCGCTCGCCCGTCCCCGGGGTCACGCGCCGGGACTCGCGCGAGCGCCCGACCAGGCCGCCGGGCGCGAACTGCGTGTGCAGGTTGGTGCAGCCGGGCCGCGCGAAGTTCCCGGTCAGCGCCCACAGGAGCTTCTCCAGGTAGGAGTTCATCGTCGAGTGCGGCGCCTGCTGGATCCCGAGGTCCTCGAGGATCGAGACGCTCGCCGCGGTGCCGATGCGGCGGGCGGCGGCCTTGACGAGGGCGACGTCGACGTCGGCGCGCCGGGCGTACTCCGCCACGTCGAGATGGCGGACGGCGGCCAGGACGGCCTCGTGGTCCTCGGCGTGCTCCTCCAGGAAGGCGTGGTCGACGAGGTCCTCCTGCACGAGGACGGCGAGCATCGCCGCCAGCAGGAAGGCGTCGCCGCCGGGGCGGACCTGCAGGTGGATGTCGGCCAGGTCGGCGGTCTCGCTGCGCCGCGGGTCGATGACGATGAGCGCGCGGGCGGGGTCGGCGGCGATCGCCTTCAGCGTCGGCCGCGCGTGCGGGAAGCCGTGCGCCATCCACGGGTTCTTGCCGACGAAGACGGCGACCTCGGCGTGCTCGAAGTCCGGGGCGGTGTGGGTGACGTGGCCGAAGAGGTGCGCGTCGACCCAGAGCTCGCCCGTCTTCTCCTGGGCCAGGGCGTTG
This sequence comes from uncultured Conexibacter sp., assembly GCA_964600395.1. Lineage (GTDB taxonomy): Bacteria > Actinomycetota > Thermoleophilia > Solirubrobacterales > Solirubrobacteraceae > Paraconexibacter. Next base: position 11,710 of record CAZRLR010000046.1, on the reverse strand, counting down.
GAGCTGAAGCGGACGCCGAGCGCGTGGCGCAGCGCGCCGGAGTAGGAGCCGCCCAGGTGGTTGCCCTGCCCGCCGCCGCCGTAGTAGAAGATCGACGCGCCGCCGTGCTCGTCGCGGACCTCGGCCAGGCGGGCGGCGACCTCGGTGATCGCGGTGTCCCAGTCGACCTGCTCGAAGCTGCCGTCCGCGCGGCGGCGCATCGGGCCGGCCAGGCGCTCGTTGCGCTGCAGGTAGGGCAGGCGCTGGGCCTTCTCGCAGGCGTAGCCCTTCGTCCCGGGGTGCTGCTTGTCGCCCTTGACGCGGACGATCTGGCCGTCGGCGACCTGGACCTCGACGCCGCAGTTGCAGTTGCACAGCACGCAGGCGGTCGGCTGCCAGGCCGGCGCGGCGGTCTCGGTGGTGCTCATCGCGCGACCGTACTATGCCGCGCGACATAGTCAAGGTCGGCGGCCGCGTCAGGCGGTCGTCGCCGCGTCCTGCAGCGCGGCGACGAGGACGGTTTCGAGCTCGCGGCCGACACGCTGCAGCGGCGCGACGGATCGCTGCGCGCGGGCGAGGATGACGCCGCCCTCGACCGACGCGATGACGAGCGTCGCCAACGCGTTGGCCCGCGCCGTCCGCACGCCCGCACGCCGCAGCGCCCGGGCGATCGTGCGCTCCCAGCCGGCGAACGCACGGCCCGCGGCCTCGCGCGCGGCCGGCTCGCGCGCCCCCTCCAGCGCGGCCGCGACGATCGTGCAGCCCGCCTCGAAGTCGCTCTGGCGCACGAGCTTGATCCAGCGCGCGACGAAGACCCGGATGCCCTCGACGGGGTCGTGCTCCTCCAGCGCCGAGGCGATCGCCGCGGCCATGAACTCCCCCGCCCACTGCGTCGTCTCGACCGCGAGCTGGGACTTGCCGCCGCCGAAGTGGTGGTAGACCGAGCCGCGCGGCGCGCCGCTGTGGGCCAGGACGTCGGCGAAGGAGGTGCCCTGCACGCCCTGCTCGCGGAAAAGCAGCGCGGCGCTCGTGATCATGCGCTCGCGGGCGTCGGACTGGCGGGGCATCGGCGCGACTCTAGCGACGGCGGCGCGGTGGTATGCCGAGCGGCATAGTCGGGCGGCGCCCGCCTCGGCTGATGGCACCGGCGCCTCAGGCGCCGGCGAGCAGGACGCCGGCGATCGTCGCCATGACGAGCGCGATGATGCCGTCCAGGACGCGCCACGCCACGGGCTTGGCGAACAGCGGCCGCAGGAGCGCGGCGCCGAAGCCGAGCGCGGTGAACCACAGGACGCTGCCGAGCGCCGCGCCGGCCCCGAAGGCCCAGCGCTCGTCGCCGTGGGTGCCGGCGACCGACCCGAGCAGCAGCAGCGTGTCGAGGTAGACGTGCGGGTTCAGCCAGGTGAGGGCGAGCACGGTCGCCAGCGTGGCGCGCGCCGTCGATCGGTCGTCCCCCTCCGCCGCGGGGGTGAGCGCGGCCGGACGCAGCGCGCGACGGGCGGCGATCACGGCGTACGTCCCCAGGAAGGCCGCCCCTGCGAGGCGGACGACGGTCAGGAGCGTCGCCCGGCCCGCGAGCAGCGACCCGACCCCGGCGACGCCCGCGGCGATGAGGGCGACGTCCGACAGCGCGCAGACGGCCACGACCGGCAGGACGTGCTCGCCGCGCAGCCCCTGGCGCAGGACGAACGCGTTCTGCGCGCCGATGGCGACGATGAGCGAGAGGCCGAAGGCCAGGCCGGCGAGCGCGGCGAGCAGGGCGGCGGACACGGCAGGCAGCCTGCGGCACACGACGTGCGAAGTCCAGTTCAGGATTCTGAGGATGCATTAGCCTGACTTCATGGCGATGCGGGCCGATCCGAACCAGCTGCGGGCCCTGAGCGCCGCCGTCGACGCCGGGACGCTCGAGGGCGCGGCGCGCGTGCTGCACATCACCCCGTCGGCGGTGAGCCAGCGCCTGCGCGCGTTGGAGCAGGCCACCGGGCGCGTGCTGCTCGTCCGCTCCAAGCCGGTCCGTCCGACCGCCGCCGGCGAGGTCCTGCTCGTGCTCGCTCGCCAGCTCGAGCTGCTCGAGGCCGACGCCGCCGTCGCCCTCGGCGCCGAGGCCGACCGTCCCCTGCCGGTGGCGGTGAACGCCGACTCGCTGGCCACGTGGTTCCTCCCCGCGCTGGCGCCGCTGGCCGGGGAGCTGGCCTTCGACCTGCGCCGCGAGGACGAGGGCCGCACCGCCGAGCTGCTGCGCGCGGGCGAGGTCATGGGCGCGGTGACGACGGACGCCACCCCCGTCGCCGGCTGCGCCGTCACGCCGTTGGGGCGCATGCGCTACCGCGCCGTCGCCTCCCCCGCGTTCGCCGCGCGCTGGTTCCCGGACGGCCTGACCGCCGACGCGCTGAGCGTCGCGCCGATGCTCGTGTTCGACCAGGACGACCCGCTGCAGCACCGCTTCCTCGCGCGGCACGGACACGCGGGCGCCGCGCCGCGGATCCACACCGTCCCGGCCTCGGCGGACTTCGCGGCGGCGATCGGCCTCGGCTTCGGGTGGGCGCTCCTGCCGGACCTGCAGGACGACGGCACGCTCGTCCCGCTCGCCCCGGATGATCCTGTCGACGTCGCGCTGCACTGGCAGCGCTGGCGCCTGCGCTCGGCGGCCCTGGACCGGCTCACCGACGCCGTCGTGGCGGGCGCCCGCGTCGCGCTGCCGGCGCCCTAGCCGCCCGCGCGCGCCTTCCACGCCGCGTACTGCGCCGGCAGACAGACCGCGCACGGCCGGTAGCCCGCCGCGACCGCCGTCCCCTCGTCGGCGAAGAAGACGCGGTGCGGGACGTAGCCGCCGCGGGCGATCGCCCGGAGCGCCGACGGGCAGTCCAGGCGGCCGTAGATCCGCGAGCGCCGGTGCCCGCCGAGCGTCCCCGGCGCGTCGGCGGCGTAGGGCAGGCCGTCGGCGCCGAGCAGCGTCCACGTCCGCCGCGGTGTCGCTGCGGGTCCGTCCACCGTCGCTCAGCCCGCCTCGGTGGCGACCGCGAGCAGCCCGGCGCGGGCGGTGGCCACGGTCTCGGCGTCCGCCCGTTCGAGGGACCCACCGGGGAAGGGTGGCTGCGGGTCGTACTCGATCGCGAGCTGAATGGCCTGGGCCGCGGGCCGGCCGAGCTCGCGGGCCGTCAGCGCGAGCGCCATGTCGATGCCGGCCGAGACCCCGGCCGCCGTGACGACCGACCCGGCGAAGACGACGCGCTCGGGGACGACGGTGACGCCCTTGCCCATCGCGGCCAGCGCCTCGCGGAACGCCCAGTGCGTCGTCGCCTCCCGGCCCTGCAGGACGTCGGCCAGCGCGAGCACGCCGGCGCCGGTGCAGACGGACGTCGTCCAGCGCGCCGTCGTCGCCGCCTGCCGGACCCAGTCGACGAGCACCGGATCGCCGAGCGGCGTCAGCGGCCGGCTCGAGCCCGGGACGAGCAGGACGTCGGGGGCCGGGACGTCCCCGAAGGTGCCCGTGGGCGTGAGCGGCAGCCCGGTGTCGGTGCGCAGCGGGTCGGGGGTCGAGGCGAGGTAGTGGACGGTCGCGCCGGGCCACTGCGACAGGACCTCGACCGGGCCGACGAAGTCCAGCGCGGTGACGGACGGGTACAGGACGACGGCGATCTGCATGGCGGCTCCTCGGCGCGGGGGCGGGGTCGTGAGTCCTACCGGGTCCGCGGCCGGCGCGGCACGGGCGTGTCCGGATCCGAGGTGAACGTGGCCTTGCGGACCGGGGACGCCCCGGTGAGACTGACGGGATGAGCAGCCCGGGGCGCCGCGTCGTCCTCGTCGCCTTCGACGGCATGCAGGCCCTGGACGTCGTCGGCCCCGCCGAGGTCTTCGACGCCGCCACGCGCCTGCTCGGCGACGTTCCCGGCTACAGCCTGACCGTCGCGACGCCGGACGGCGGACCGGCGCGGGCGACGTCGGGGCTGCGCCTGGCGGCGGACGTCACGCTGCCGGCCGTCCGCAGCCGGGGCGTCGACACGCTGCTCGTCGGCGGCGGCGTCGCCGTCGACGACGTCCTGCGCGCCCACCCGTCGCTGCCGGGCGAGCTGCGGCGGATCGCCGGCGGCACGCGGCGCACCTGCTCGGTCTGCACCGGCGCCCTGCTGCTGGCCGAGGCCGGGCTGCTGGAGGGCTGCGCCGCCACGACGCACTGGGCCTTTGGCCGCACGCTCGCCGCGCGGCACCCCGGGGTCGACGTGCAGCCGGACCGCATCTTCGTGCGCGACGGCCCCGTGACGACGTCGGCCGGGGTGACGGCGGGCCTGGACCTGGCGCTCGCGCTCGTCGAGGAGGACCACGGCGCCGCGCTGGCCCGGTCGGTGGCGCGCTGGCTCGTCCTCTTCCTCCAGCGGCCCGGCGGCCAGTCGCAGTTCTCCGAGCGCCTGGCCGTCCCGCTGCCTGACGGCTCGCCGCTGCGGGCGCTCCTGGACGCGATCGTCGCGGACCCGGCCGCCGACCACGCCCAGCCCGCGCTCGCGCGACGTCTGTCGGTGTCCGAGCGCCACCTGCGGCGCGTCTTCGCCCGCGAGACCGGGACGACCCCCGCGCGTTTCGTCGAGCGCGTCCGCGTCGAGGCGGCCCGGGCGGCCCTCGAGGCGGACGCCCTCCCGATCGCCGTCGTGGCGCAGCGGGCCGGCTTCGGCAGCGACGAGACGATGCGGCGCGCCTTCCTGCGCGTCCTCGGCGTCGGGCCGGCCGAGTACCGCGAGCGCTTCCGCCGCACGGTGGCCGCGGTGTCCTGACCGCACCGGCCGCCCTGGAACCGGTTCGTCGCCGCGTGCGATGCTCGCCGCCCATGGCCGCCCCCGTCGCCCGTGACCTCACCGACCCCGCCCAGAACCAGGCGGTGCTCGACGGCGCGGCCGCCCTGGCGGCCGCCCACACGACCGAGGCCGACCTCGCCGCGGCCCACGGGGAGGCCGTCGCGGCCGAGGCGGTCGCCTGCCGCCGCTCGCGCGAGCGGCTCCTCGCGGCGGTCGCGGCGGACCCGACGGCCGGCGTCCACCTGAGCGTCGTCTTCGCGATGTACGGCGAGACGGGCCGGATGGCCACGCGGGACGAGCACCCCCACGGCGAGGACCTCGTGCGCGCCAAGGCGCGTCAGCTGGACTGGCTGACCGCGGGGACGGGCGTGACGTGGTCGGTCGTCGCGGTCGACGACGGGTGCCCCGACGTGCCGTCCAGCGCGCAGGTCATGCGCGCGATCGTCGACGCGGAAGGGCACCCGCCGGCCGGGCACCGCAGCATGCAGGTGCTGCGCCTGGCGGACGTCCTGGCCGACGGGCCGTCGATCGGCCCGGCCTTCGACGCGCTCACCTCGCCGGACCAGTCGCGCAAGGGCGGCGCGATCCTCGCCGGCCTGGCCGCCGCGCTGCGCAGCGCCCCGCCGTCCCGCACGCGCCACGTCGTGGCCTACACCGACGCCGACCTGTCGGCGGACCTCGCCCAGCTCGGGGCGCTCGCGGCGCCGATCCTCGACCCGGGTGACCGGCCGACCCCGGCGGTCGCCGCGCTGGGCCAGCGCTACGGCATGCCCGAGGCGGTCCTCGTCAAGCCGGGTGGCCCGACGCGCGAACCGCAGAGCACGGGCGGCAAGCCCGACAAGGTCATCGTCCTCTTCCGTCACGCCGTGCGCGCGACGCTCATCCCGACGCTCGCCCACGTCCTGGACACCCAGGCGGGCTTCAAGGCGTTCGACGGGCCGGCGCTCGTGCCGGTGCTCCTGGCGATGTCGTCCTTCGACGCGACCTTCGACGTCGAGCTGCTCATCCACCTGGCCGAGCGGTACGGCGCGGACGCCCTCGCGGTCGAGCCGATCGTCTTCGTCGAGGACTTCGCGGCGACGAACTTCCCGTCCGTGGACCCCGGCGCGACGCACCTGGCGATGGTCCAGCAGGTCGTCCGGCTCTACGACCGCTTCGTCGCCCCCGCGCACCCGGCGACCGGCGAGGCCGCCGCGCTGCTCGCGCTCGTCCGGGACCTGGACCTCCTGTCGTACGTCAGGCTCATCGAGGGGCTGCGCGAGCAGGACGCCGGGGACGACACGCTCTTCGACCGGCGCTGGAGCGCGGAGCAGCTGCGCGCGATCCTCGCCGGCTGACGGTCGTCAGCGCGCGCGAGCCCCGGCGCAGGTGCGGTAGACGCGCTCCTGCGTCACCCGCCGGCCGGCGGCGGTCGTGCCCGTCACCCGGACGCGGACCGTCCCCTTCGGCAGGCCGCGCAGGTCGACGAGCGCCCGCAGCCGGCGCCCCTGGAGCGTCCGCACCCGCTTTCCGTTCACCGTCACGGTGGCGGAGCGCAGCCGCGTCGGCAGGCGGATGAGGAAGCGTCGCCGGCTGGCGCAGCGCGTGGCCGGCGGCAGCCCGAGGTCCCCGGCGGCCCCGGCGGGCAGCGGGTAGGCGCCGTTCGTGAAGCGCAGGGTCAGGAAGCCGTTGTCCTGGCAGGTGACCCACAGGCCACCGGGGACGAAGCGTGGCGGGCTCGAGCACCAGTCCGTCCGCAGGTCGCTCGGGATGCCGGCGTGCTCGGAGCCGGTGAGCTTCGCGCGGTCGTCCGGGCGCGCGGGCGGGTTGAAGTAGGCGATCTCCTTCGGCGCGCGCGGGTCACGGATGTCGAAGACGCGGATCCCGGAGGCGAAGTAGCCGCAGGCCAGCGCCGTGGGGTCCTGCTCGCGGTCGGCGGTGCAGTAGTGCGCGTCGTAGCCGAAGAGCGCCGGCGTGGAGGTGTCGGCCTTGCGCAGCGCCTCGCGGGCGGGCAACTGGATCTCGAGCTTGAGCTTGGAGACGATCGCGGGCCTCGTCTCGTCGGCGATGTCGATGATGCGCGCGGCGCCCGAGAAGAGCTCGGCGACGTTCACGACGTACGGGTGCGTGCCGTAGCGGACGTAGATGTTGTGCTGGCCGGCCGCGCCGTCGGTCCAGTACAGGTGCGAGAGCTCGCGGATCTGCGGCAGCCGCCGGCGCGCCTGGATCTGCGAGACGTCGAAGATCTGCAGGCCCTCGGGCGAGATGAGGTCGTCCGGCAGGTTCGTCAGCAGCGCGCCCGAGCCGAGCTTGCCGGCCTGCGCGAGGTAGAGGCGGTTGCCGTCGGGCGAGAAGCCCATGCCGTGGTTCGAGACGCCAGTGCGCCCCGTGTAGAGCAGCGCCGGGTTGCGCGGGTCGCTGATGTTGATCGCGGCGATGAGGCCGAGGTAGGCGTTCGTGGACCACAGGGTCCGCCCGTCGGGGGAGAGCGCCGACTCGTGCCCGAGCGTCGCGATCGGCATCGACAGGCTCGTCTCGGCGAGCGAGTTCAGCAGCCGGGGGTGGCGGCAGTCCGTGGCGATGTCGTAGATGTCGACGAAGCCCGCGCCCTGGCCCGGGGTGCTCGTCGCCGCGATGCCGACGAGCAGGCCGCGGTCCTCCTGCACCTTCAGCGTCTCCCACGTGCCGAGCATCGCCGGGCTCGTGAGGTTGCCGACGCGTTTGGGCGCGGACGGGTCGGCGACGTCGATGACCTGCACGCCGGGCGAGCCCCCGGTGTTGGGGACGTGCGTCGCCATGTACGCGCAGTCCCGGTAGGAGGCGTTGACCCACGAGGCGCCCTCGCCCTGGAAGCCGCCGACGCGCTCGAGGTTGCAGCGGTAGCCCTGCCGCGAGCGGCCGCTCTCCCGGTCGGCCCTGGGGACCTCGCCCTGCAGCGCGGTCTCCGGCAGGCCACCAGGCCCGCACGCCGCCCGGGGCACGGCGACGTCCGCCGTCGCCGCGGGCGCGGCCTGTCGTGACGTCGCCCCGGCGGTCAGGGCCGCCGGCGTCAGCCAAGCCGGCACGTCGCGGTCCACGCCCGACCCCGGCCAATGGGCCTCGGCCACCGACGGCACGGCGAGCACCGCGAGGAGGACGGCGAGCGCACGGGCGAACGGGAAGGGCATGGGCGTGCGATCCTCGCAGACCGACGGACCGGAACGCGGCAGATCGCCGCGCGAGGTGACAGCGGCCGCGCGCGCGGGCAGACCACCGAGGTGGCCAAGCGAGCGTCCGAGCCCGAGCGCACCCCCGACGGGCGCTACATCGTCGTGGACGGACGGCGCTGGCGGGCCAGCGACCCGGGCCTGCCGGAGGCGCGGCGTCAGGAGCTCGTCGACGAGCTGATGGCCGCCCGGCGCGCCGTCGGGGCGGCCAAGCGCAGCGACGACGCGGACGCCGAGCGGGCGGCCCGCGCGCGCGTGCACGCCGCGAAGGTCGCGCTGGGGGAGCGGGGGACGCCGTGGTGGGAGGAGCCCCGGGGCTGAGCCGTTCGGGGGCGCCCGCGGCGGGGTAGCCTCGCCGGCATGTTCGACCACATCGGCGTCGCCGTCTCCGACCTGGCCGCCTCCGAGCGCTTCTACCGCACGGTCCTGTCGACGCTCGGCGTGCAGCCGTCGCACGCGGACGCCGAGCTCGTCGAGTGGGAGGACTGGGCCATGGGACCGGTCAGCGACGTGCACGCGCTCACGCGCGGCCTTCACGTCGGCTTCCGCGCACCCGACCGCGCAGCGGTCGACGCGTTCTGGCAGGCGGGGATCGACGCCGGCCACGCGGACGCCGGGGCGCCCGGGCCGCGCCTCGCCTACCGCCCCGACTACTACGGCGCCTTCCTCCTGGACCCCGACGGCAACAGCGTCGAGGCCGTCCACACCGACCGCGACCCGGCCGTGCCGGACGGATTCGTCGACCACCTGTGGCTGCGCGTGCGCGATCCGCAGGCGTCCCGGCGCTTCTACGCGACGATCGCGCCGCACGCGGGCCTGCGCGTCCTGCACGACGCCGCCGACCACGTCCAGATCGGGGGCAGCGACTTCTCCTTCTCGCTCGTCCGCGACGAGCGGCCGCTCACCGAACACGTGCACCTGGCGTTCTCCGCCGGCGACGACGCGACGGTGCGCGACTTCCACGCCGCCGCCATCGGCGCCGGCTACACCGACAACGGCGGCCCCGGCGAGCGGACGGTCTACCACCCGGGCTACTACGGCGCCTTCGTGCTGGACCCCGACGGGCACAACGTCGAGGTCGTCAACCACAACCGCTGAGCGCGGCCTCGCTGCGGGCGGCGGACCGCCCCATCAGGGCCGGGCGCCGGCGTCCGGCGCGCGCAGGAGGCGCCGGGTGGCCCGCAGCTCGCGCCGCACGAGGCGCAGCTGCTGCAGCTGGGCCTGCTGCGCCTGCGCGGCCTGCTCGATCTGCCGGCGGTTGAGGTTGCGGATGTCCTCGACGGCGTCCCGGGTGTCGTCGTTGGCCGGGTCGTTCGAGAGCTGTCCGGGCAGCACCAGACCCAGGCCGACGAGCGCCGCGACGAAGGCGCCTCCGTAGAGGCGGTGGCGTCGATGGTGTCCGGGGTGCCCCTGCATGACGTGCAGGACCGCGCTCCAGACGCCCACGAGCACCCCGGCGACGACGAGCGAGGCGGCGAGCACGGCCCACCACGGGCCGCTGAAGACGTCGAGCGCCCACACGCCGAGCAGGAGCGTGGGCCCCGCCGTCGCCGCCGCGAGCACGGCGATCGCCTGGTTGCCGGCTTCCGCCCGCCGGTTGGACTCGTCGGCGAGCGCGCCCGAGAGCGCCTGCGCCGCCACCTGCGAGCCCACGAGGACGTCGGCCAGGGCGGTGCGCACCTCACGGAGCAGGTCGACGGCCGCGTGGACGTGGCCGTGGCCGAGCCGCAGGTCGGCGACGCCGACGACGTCATCTGTGTCCCAGCGCGACCAGGCCAGGCCCACCCGCCACGCCGACAGGCGCTCGCGGTCGGCGTCGCGCAGTGGGCGCTCGAGCGCCGCGAGCGCCGAGCGCAGTCGTTGGGCGCGGCGTGGGAGCGCGCGCTGGAAGACGAGCGCCGTCTGCACGTCCTCCGGGGTGGAGCTCCGCGGGACGCCCTCCGTCGCGATGTCGACGTCCGCCCGCCGCAGGTCGTCGTAGAGCAGCTGCTCCAGCGGACCGCGGACACCGGTCTCACAGAGGAAGCGCACGACGGCGGCCGCGGCGCCCACACCGTCGGCGTGCCGCTGCAGCGACGGCCTGAAGCCCTCGATCCACGTCGCGACGTGCGCAACGGCCGCGTCGTCGGCCGGGTCCAGCGCGACCACCACGTCGGTGGCCGACAGCGGTGCGACGAGCGCCGTGCAGACCCGCAGGGCCACGTCCAGCCCGGTCTCGGTGCGCAGGACGAGTGGCACCATGGCGCCCAGGACCGGCGGCGCGTCCTCGGGCGGTACGTCGGCGTCGCGCGCCAGTTCGGCCAGCGCCGCCGCGCGCAGCGCGTCGCAGTCGTGGTCGCACGCGGCCAGCCGCCGGCCCGCCTCGCCGAGGGGGACGAGCGTGACCCGCACCTGACCGACGTCGATCCTCCGCACCGGCGGAGCGTACGGGCGGCGACCGACGGCATCGCGAGCCGCGTCGGTGGCCGCCACGAGGACAGATTCGGGCGTCGGCGCGTAATTCCCCGGCGGCACCCCGGTTGCAGGTCTGTCAGCACCGTCAACAGACCAGGAGCCACACCATGCCCGTCAAGTCCGTCTTCCTCGCCACCCTCCTCGCCGCCTCCCTGAGCGTCGGTGGTACCGCCTTCGCCGGCAGCCCGAATCACGGGCCCAACCCGTGCGAGCAGCCCGAGGCGATGCCCGAGTACTGCACGAACCCGACCGGCGACGGCGACCCGGGCGAACCGGAGCCCAAGCCCGGCCACGACATCACCGACCTCACCGCCAAGCCGGGCAGCGACCTCGACGTGGGCGCCACGCGCAGGCCCGGCGTCGTCTTCCAGGTCAAGGCGGGCAAGCCGGTGCCGGTGCGGCACGGGCGCTGACCGCCGTCGCCCGGGCGGCTACGCGGTCACCTCTGCGAAGAAGTCCAGCACGAGACGGTTGAAGAGGCCGGGTTTCTCGCTTGGCAGCCCGTGTCCGGTGCCCGGGACGATCGCCAGCTGCGCCGCGGGCAGGGCCCGGTGCAGCGCGTGGAGGTGCTCGACGCGGACCTCGCTGCCGTTGTCGGCGAACACGAGCAGCGCGGGGACGGCGATCTCGCGCAGCGCGTCCGGGTCGAGCGCCGGGGCGCGGTGGTGCTCCTCGTCCAGCCGCGCCCAGACCGACGGCCAGTGCTGCGCCCCGTGCGGGGAGACCTCGGCGTACAGCTGCGCGAGGAAGGCCTCGGCGTCGGGCGGGAGGGGGTCCAGGACACCGGGCTTCCACCCGTCGACGTGGAAGACGCCCTCGCAGAAGACGAACGCCCGGACGAGGTCCGGGCGCCGGCGCGCGAGCAGCAGCGCCAGCGGCGCGCCGATCGAGTGGCCGGCCAGCAGCACCGGCTCGCCGACGACCTCCTCGACGAAGGCGATGGCGTCGTCCGTCATCGCGTCGAAGGTGATCGGCCCGCCGACGTCGGGCGTGCGCCCCTGACCGCGGCGGTCATACCGCCAGACCCGGGTGGCGGCGGGCCAGCCCCGGCAGGTTGTCGTCCCAGGCGCGTGAGTCCGCGCCGCCCGGATGCAGGAGGACGAGCGGGGCACCGCTGCCGTGCGCGTCCCACCACGTGGGGACGCCGTTGAGGCCGGTCGTCGTGTCGGTCACCGATGGGCTCCTTCGTGGGGTGCGGGTCGTGGCGGTCGGTGGAGTCAGGCGGCCAGCGCGGCGTCGGCCGTGGGCCGCGCGACCGGGCGCGCCGCGCGGGCGGCACCGGCGGCGACCGCGGCGACGGCCACC
>CAZRLR010000045.1:0-16531 GCA_964600395.1 uncultured Conexibacter sp. | reverse complement strand
CGCGGCCTGAAGCCGAGCGACATCATCACGCGCCAGGCGCTCGAGAACGCGATCGCGACCGTCGCGACCGGCGGTGGCTCGACGAACGCGGTGCTGCACCTGCTCGCCGTCGCGCGCGAGATGGGCGTGCCGCTGGACATCGACGACTTCTCGGCGATCCTCGACCGCGTCCCCCTGCTGTGCGACCTGAGCCCCGGTGGCCGCTTCAACGCCGTGGATCTGCACAAGGCCGGCGGCATCGCGCTGACCCTGCAGCGGCTGAAGGAGGCCGGCCACCTGCACGCGGACGCCATCACGGTCACGGGCAAGACGATCGGCGAGCACGCCGACGCGGCCACCGAGACGCCCGGCCAGCAGGTCGTGCGTCCGCTCAGCGACCCGATCAAGCCGCACGGCGGCATGGCCGTCCTGCGCGGCAACCTCGCGCCCGGCGGCTGCGTCGTGAAGCTCGCCGGCCACGACCGCCGGCGCTACACCGGGCCGGCCCGCGTCTTCGAGGGCGAGGAGGCCGCGATGGCCGCCGTCGCCGACGGGACGGTGCAGAAGGGCGACGCGGTCATCATCCGCAACGAGGGCCCGGTCGGCGGGCCCGGCATGCGCGAGATGCTCGCCGTCACCGCGGCGATCAACGGCGCCGGGCTGGGGGAGGACGTCATCCTCATCACCGACGGGCGCTTCTCCGGCGCGACGCACGGCTTCATGTGCGGCCACGTCGCCCCCGAGGCGGTCAAGGGCGGCCCGATCGCCGCCGTCGCCGACGGCGACCTCGTGACGATGGACGTGGACGCCGGGACGCTGACCGTCGACCTCGACGACGCGACGATCGCCGAGCGCATCGCGGCGTACGTGGCGCCGGAGCCGGTCGACCGCACGGGCGTCCTGGCCAAGTACGCCAAGCTCGTCTCCAGCGCCTCGGAAGGCGCCGTCACCCTCGTCTGACCGCCTGCGGCGCCGTCCGGAAGGGGGGCCGACTCAGGCCTCGGCCGGCGGTGCTTCCTCGCCGACGTCCTCACCGGCGAGGAACGCCGCGACGTCGGCGTTGAAGCGCGCCGGGCGCTCGAGCATCGCCATGTGCCCGGTGTCCTCGAGCAGGACGCAGCGCGCGCCCGGGATCGCCGCCAGCAGCCGGGCGGCGTAGCGGACGTCGACGAGGCGGTCCTCCCGCCCCCAGACGAGCAGCGTCGGGCAGCGGATGTCGCCCAGATGGTCTTCGATGTCGTGGTCGGTCAGGGCGTCCAGCGCCGCGACGAACCCGGCCTTCCCCGACCCCTGGCGGATCTGCTCGGCCATCAGCGCGGCCGACAGCCTCGCGGGGTGGCGGACAGCGAGCTGCATCGTCGCCCGGCGCAGGCGGGCCCGGCGGGCGAAGGCGTCCGCGCGCGTGGCGACCTGCGTCCCGCCCCACACCAGGACCCGCTCGGCCCGGCGCAGCAGGCCGAGCGCCCGGTCGCGCCGCATCTGCCGCGCATCGAGTCCGGCGGGGGAGATCAGGACGAGCGACGCCACGCGGTCGGGCGCCGTCTCGGCCAGCTCGAGCGCGACGAACCCACCCATCGAGTTGGCGACGAGGCACGCCGCCGGGATCTCCAGGACGTCCAGCAGCTGCGTCAGCAGGCGGGCGTACCCGGGGATCGTCACGGGTTCGCGGCCGAGCGGGGTGGAACCGAACCCGGGGAGGTCCACGGCGAGCACCCGATGATGCTCGGCGAAGAACGGCAGGTTCTCCAGGAAGTTCTGCCACGAGCCCGAGAGGCCGTGGACGAAGAGCATCGGGACACCCGCCGGGGCGGTCGCCGGCCCGAGGTCGACGAGGTTCACCGGCTCCCCGCCGACCATGACCCAGCGCTGATGCTCCCGCCAGTCCACGTCCATCCACGCCGAGCGTCCGACCGTGCCGTAGGCGTCGCGATCGGGGGCCGGGGTCACGGGCGCGTCGGTGGCCATCCGGGTCTACGATAAAGGCGAATGCGCATCGCGATCGACATCGATTCCACCCTGCATCACTACTGGGACGTGCTGTCGGACGCCGCCCGCCGCCGCTTCGGGGTCGACCTGCCCTACGACGAGCAGCTGACCTGGGGCATCACGCGCCTGAAGCCCGAGCAGCTGGACCTCGTCATCCGCGAGACGCACTGCGAGGCGACGATCTTCGCCTCCGAGCCGTACGACGGGGCGGTCGAGACCGTCAACCGCTGGCACGCCGCCGGGCACTTCATCCACATCACGACACACCGCTCGCTCGAGGCCCACGAGGCCACCGCACGGTGGCTTCAGCACATCGGCCTGCACTACGACGAGCTGTACTGCAGCGACGACAAGGTCGCGCGCTGCCGCGAGATCGGGATCGACCTGCTCATCGACGACAGCCCCGTCAACCTGCTGCGGGCGGTCGAGGCCGGCATCGCCGTGGCCACGATCGCGCACCCGTGGAACCGCGACGTCATCGAGGAGGAGGGCGTGATCGCCGCCGACGACTGGACCGGCCTCGCCGCCGAGCTCGAGAGCCGGATGGCCCCGCTGCGACGTCGCGCGGCCTGACCGGCGCGCCGCCCGGCGCGGCGTCAATTGGCAGAACAGCGACAATCTGGCGCAAAACCGCTCGAATCGGGTCTCGTTTTGCTCGCATGCTGAGCATCTGCGGTTGTCCGATCCGCTCCAGGCCCCATACTGTTGTGCAGGGAAATCATGCGCTCACGGATCTTCATCATCGTCGGACTCACGCTCGTGCTGCTCGTCGGCGGCGCCGGGGCGCTCTACGCCTACGACTCGTCCGGCTCGGACAAGATCGCCAAGGGCATCACGGTGGGCGGGGTCGACATCGGCGGCATGAGCCCCGCCGCGGCGCGCAGCAAGCTCGAGGCGCAGTACCTCGCCGCTGTCCAGCGCCCCATCGTCATCCACCACGACAAGTCGACGTGGAAGCTCGGGGCCCGAGAGGCGCACATCCAGACGAACGTCGACGCGATGATCGCCGAGGCCAAGGCGCGCAGCTCGGAGGGCAACATCTTCGCCCGCAGCCTGCGGCGCCTGACCAACGGCCGGGTCGACGCGCAGCTGACCCCGTCGGTGACCTTCAGCGACAAGGCGATCATCCGGACGATCGACCGCGTGCGCAAGGGCGTCGACCGTGACCCGGTCAACGCGAAGCTCGACATCTCCCTCGCCGGCTTCAAGAAGGTCGACTCGCGCATCGGCCTGTCGGTCGACAGCACCGCCCTGCACCAGCAGATCAAGCAGGCGATCGTCTCGCCGACCGCGTCACGGACCTTCGTCGCCAAGACCCGGCACCTGAAGCCGAAGGTGACGACGGGGCAGCTGGCCAAGCAGAACAGCACCGTCCTCGTCGTGAACAAGAGCACGTTCACGCTCAAGCTCTACAAGAACCTGCGCCTGGAGAAGACCTACAAGGTCGCCATCGGCGCGCCCGGGCACGACACGCCCGAGGGCACCTTCCACATCCAGAACAAGCAGATCGACCCGGTCTGGTCGGTGCCCAACAGCCCCTGGGCGGGTGAGCTGGCCGGGACGACCGTCGCGGGCGGCACCGCCGCCAACCCGCTGAAGGCCCGCTGGCTCGGCGTCACCGACGGCGTCGGCTTCCACGGCACGAGCGACGACGGCTCGATCGGCTCCGCGGCCTCGCACGGCTGCATGCGGATGCACGTCTCGGACGTCATCGACCTGTACCCGCGCGTGCCGGTCGGCGCGACGGTCGTCATCTCGCACTAGCGACCCCGGCGCCGCGATGGGCGCCGCGGGCGGCCGGCCGTCAGCGCATCGGCTCGACGGCCCGGATGTCGTCCACCGCGACTTCCTCCCAGCCGCGCTCCAGGAGCAGGGAGTGGTGGGGGGAGTGGCGAAAGACGAGGGACCCGATGAAGATCCCCTTCTCCTGCCGCCGCATGACGGCGTACCACATCGTCGTGGCGTCACCCGTCCCCTGGATCCGCAGCCACGGCCGCGGCGGCAGGCCGTCCTCCGGCGCGATGCCCGCGTCCACGAGCTGATGCTGCGTCGCCACCTGTCCGGTCGCCGTGTCGATGAAGAACAGACCCATGACCCCCGAGGATAGAGGCGGGTCCGTCAGCCCGGCCTGGCGGGACGCGCTGGCGCTCTTCGCGACGGACCTGCACCGGCGGGGCATGGCCGAGAAGACGCGGCGCGCGTACGCGATCGACCTCGGGCAGTTCGCCGCCTGGGGGACGGCGCACGGCACCGAGCCGCAGGCCGTCGCCCTGCGCACGCTGCGGCGCTACGCCCAGCACCTCTCCGAGGCCGGCCTGAGCGGCGCCAGCATCACGCGCAAGCTCGCCGCGCTGCGGGCCTTCTTCCGCGTCCTGCGCGAGCACGGCCAGATCGCCGCCAACCCCGCCGACCTGATGGCCTCGCCGAAGGCCGAGCAGAAGCTGCCACGCGTCCTGAAGCCCGACGAGCTGTCCCGCCTCCTGGACCGCATCCCGGCCTCGACACCGCTGCAGGTCCGCGACCGGGCGATCCTGGAGGTCGCCTACGGCTGTGGGCTGCGGGCCGAGGAGCTCGTCGACCTGCGTCAGGACGGCGTGGACTTCGACGCCGAGCAGCTGCGCGTGGAGGGCAAAGGATCCAAGACGCGGTTCGTCCCCCTCGGCGAGTACGCGGCCCTGGCCATCACGCGCTACCTGGATCGCGCGCGCCCCGCCCTGGCGACCCCCGCCGAGCCCGATCCGGCGCTCTTCCTCTCCAAGACGGGCCGGCACCTGTCGACCTCTGACGTGCGCCGGCGCCTGCGCGTCTGGACCCGTCAGGCCGAGCTGCAGGGCGGCGTCTCCCCGCACGCCCTGCGCCACTCGTTCGCGACCCATCTGCTCGACGGCGGCGCCGACCTGCGCGCGATCCAGGAGCTGTTGGGTCACAGTTCGATCAGCACGACACAGATCTATACCCGTGTAGAGTCAGCGCGACTGCGCACGGCGTACGCCAACGCCCATCCTCGGGCCTGAGCGCAGCGGGAAGAACTTCGTGGAGACCAACGTCAAGGCCATCGAACTGAAGGACATGTGGCGGCGCTACAAGTCCTCCGGGGACGAGCGCGCCCGTGAGCGCCTCGTGGTCGCCTACTCGCCGCTCGTGAAGTACGTCTCCGGCCGCATGGCCTCCGGGCTGCCGGCGCACGTCGAAGAGGCCGACCTCATCTCCTACGGACTCGTCGGGCTCATCAACGCGATCGAGCGCTTCGAGCTCGAGCGCGAGATCAAGTTCGAGACCTACGCGATCACCCGCATCAAGGGCGCGATCATCGACGAGCTGCGCTCCCTGGACTGGGTGCCGCGCTCCGTGCGGGCCAAGGCACGTGAGATCGAGCGGGCCAATGCGAAGCTCGAGCACCGGCTGCAGCGCGCGCCGACCGACGAGGAGATGGCCGCCGAGCTCGGTGTCACCGTCCCGGACTTCCTCGCCTCCCTCCTGCAGATCTCCAACTCGACGATCGCCGCTCTCGACGAGCTGTGGACGGTCGGGGACGCCTCGGGGGACCAGGTGTCGCTCCTGGACACCCTGCAGGACCCCGGCGCGCCGGACCCCGCCGCGGTCATGGACCAGACCGAGCTCAAGGACCGCGTCGCCGACGCGATCGCCCGCCTTCCGGAGCGCGAGAAGCTCGTCGTGGCCCTCTACTACTACGAGAACCTCACGCTCCGCGAGATCGGCGAGGTCCTCGGCGTCACCGAGTCGCGCATCTCCCAGCTGCACACGAAGGCCGTTCTGCGCCTGCGCTCGCGGCTCACCGACGACCTGCGCTGAGCAGGCTGCCGGGCCCCGGCCCGGTGCTACTGTCGGACGCGCCTTGAACCGGAAGACCATCGTCACGAACATGGCTGTCGTCGCCTGCGACGTCTGCGGCCGTACCCTGCTGCGCGGCGAGAACGCCGACGTCTTCCTGCACGGCGGTTCGCGCCGGACGGTCTGCGAGCTGTGCACGACCCGGGCGATGCACGAGGGCTGGATCCGCGAGGGCCTCGACGACGGCCTGGGCCGCCGCGGCGCCGAGCGCGGCTCGGCCCGCTCGCTGCTCGGGCGGCTGCGCTCCCGGCGCACGGACCGCGCCGACGACCGCCCGGCCACCGAGGCGCCGGTCGTGTACGACCCCGCGACGTACGATCCCGACCACTACGCGATGCCGGGCGCCTTCCTCGACGAGGACCCCGAGCACGCCGCGGCGCAGCCGCTCGCCGTCGAGCCGGACCCCGGCCCCTCGCCCGCGCCGGCCCCCGTGGCGCACCCGGTGGCGCAGCCCCCGGCGGCGACCGCCGTCCCGGGCCTGGACGACGTCCCGCGCGAGCGCGGGATCAGCGCCGTCCCCACGAACGCCGAGCGCAAGATCGTCCGCGCCCTGGAGGTCTTCAACGTCGGTGTCCACACCCGCACGGTGTCGGGGGTGGCTCGCTCGCTGGGCAAGCCGATCGTCAGCGCCCGCCCGTCGGCCACCGAGGGGAGCGTCGTGACGATCGTCGTCGCCTGGGAGCTCAGCTGGTACCGCTACGAGGTCGACCTCGGGGACGAGGCCTCGGGGGTGCGGGTGACCGGGCAGGGCACCGAGCTGGCCGAGCTCCCGGAGGAGGACCGAACGGCGAACGCCCAGGCCGACGAGGGTGGGTTCTTGCACCCGCTGTCGGACGTTGCGTAGGGTGCAGGCCATGGTGTCCGGAGGCACAGCTCGATGATCTACTGCGTCGTCCCCGAGCCGCTGGCCGACGAGCTGTACGACAAGCTCGTCGGGTACTACGCGGACGACCCGAACGTCGAGGTGATCGTCGACCGGCGCGGCAACGAGCGTCGCGCGCGCGGCGCCTCCGCCCCGGAGGGCACGCAGCGGACGATCCGCGACCGTCGCCGGCCGCGCATCGCGGGCGAGTTCCCGCCCACCGCCGACAGCTGAGCGCCGGACCCGGGCGGTTGCCGGACCGCCCTTCCGGGCACGGCAGGAGGATGCCCCCGGCCGCCATCCTGGACATCGACGGCACCCTCGTCGACACGAACTACCAGCACACGCTCTGCTGGTACGAGGCCTTCCGCCAGCACGGCGTCCACCTGCCGGTCTGGCGGCTGCACCGTCACATGGGCATGGGCGGCGACCAGCTCGTCACCACGCTCACCGACGAGGCGTTCGAAGCCGCCTACGGGGAGGACGTCCGCGCCGCCGAGAAGGCGCTGTACTTCGCCGCGATGCAGACGGTCGCCCCGCTGGAGGGCGCCCGCGACCTGCTCGACGTCCTGCGCCGGCGCGGCCACCAGGTCATCCTGGCCAGCTCCGCCAAGGCTCAGGAGGTCGACCACTACATCGAGCTGCTGGACGCGCGCACCCGCGTGGACGGCTGGACGACCTCCGCCGACGTGCAGCACACCAAGCCCGAGCCGGACCTCGTCAACGCCGCCCTCGAGAAGCTCGACGGCGCCGAGGCCGTGATGGTCGGCGACTCGACCTTCGACATCGAGGCCGCCAAGCGCGCGGGTGTGGCGACGATCGCCGTCCGGACGGGTGGCTACTCGGCGGCCGAGCTCGAGGAGGCCGGCGCCGCCTGCGTCTTCGACTCGATCGTCGAGCTCATGGCCGCGATCGACGACACGCCGCTGGGCGCGGGCTGACCGTGGGCGGCGGATGGCGCGGGGGAGGGGCCGATCCCCGGCACCTCGCGGGAAGGGACCGGACGACGGAGGCCGAACAGGCAGGCGATGCGTCCGTTTGAGCAGATCCCGCTCGTGGGGCCCGGCAGCGAGCTGCAGCTGACGCTCGACGGACGGGCGGTGCCGCACGCGGACGTCGTCGGCGCGCAGGTCGGCACGGCGACCCCGCCGGACCCCGTCCGCGTGGGCGCGGCGGACGACCGCCGGGTGCCGGACGGCCAGACGAGCCTCTGAGCGCCGGCGTGCGGGTGGCGCTCAGCGCCGGACGGCGAACGTCAGCGTCCGCTTGACCGACCGGTTGCCCGCCGCGTCGGCCGCACGGACCGTGATCCGGTGACGCCCGGGGGCCAGCGCCTTGCCGCCGATCTTCGCGGGCAGGCGGAAGCGGACCGCGTCGCCCTTCGCCACGGGCAGCGTGAGGGTGCCCAGCCGCTTGACGATCGTGCAGACGCGACCCGTGCGCCGGCCGGCCACGCAGCGTGTGCCACGACGACGGCCCGCCGTCAGCCGCTCGACGACGACGGTCAGCGTCACGTTCTCCGACAGCAGCGTCCCCACGGCGACCGTCTTGCGCGTGCGGGCGGCGCCGACGAGCTTCAAGGGGCCCAGCACCGGTGCGGTGCGGTCCGGGACCGGGTCCCCGATGACGCCGCCACCACCGCCGCCGCCACCGCCACCGCCGGAGCCGCCCCCGGTGGGCGCCGGCTGCACCTCGGTCGTCACGCCGGCGACGTTGTCGGCCGGGTCGCCGTCCGGGTTGGCCGACCGGGCCTTGCCCTCCGGCGTGATCGATCCGGCGGTGGGGGCGCGCAGGACGAGGGTGACGCTCACGGCGTCGCCCGCATCCAGATCGCCCAGGGCGCACGAGGTCCCGGCGCAGCTGCCCGCCGACGGGACCAGCAGGACCTGCTCGGTGCCGGCCGGCAGGCTCACGTCGAGCACCGTCGCCGGCGCGGCGTCCGGGCCGGTGTTCGTCACCCGGATGGCGTACGTCACGTCGCCGCCGGCGGTGACGGACGGGCGGGAGGCGACCATCGTCGTCGCCAGGTCGGCCGACAGCTCGGCCGCGCCGATGTCGCAGGCGGGGCCGGCCTGCGTGACGGCCCGCTGGTCCCCGCCGGGCTCACAGGCGGAGGCGGCGTCGCGCGCCGCGCTGGCCGTCACCGGGACGAGCGTGTCCGTCGGGCCGCCGTGGTCGCCGAGCGTCCCGAGGTTCGCCGGGGTGTTGCGCAGGCTCGAGAGCCCGAAGCCGCAGTCGTCGGCGGACTCGAGGTTGCGTCCGCCCGGCGGGATGACCGGTCCGCGGCAGTTCGCGCCGATCGTCGCCGACCCGTCGGCGACGATCGAGTCGGTGATCGACGAGACCGCGCCGGACGACTCGCGGTAGAGGTTGCCGCCCTGCTGCCCGCTGCCGGTGGCCGCGTTGCCGCTGATCGTCACGTGTCGCAACGTGACGCCGGTGCCGGTGCGGAGCATGAGCCCGCCGCCGAACGAGCCGCCACCGGGATCGGTGCTCGTCGTCCGGTTCTGCGCGATCGTGCTCTGGACCGCGAGCAGCTGGGTGTTGGAGCCCATGGAGATGCCCCCGCCGAGCGCCTGGGCGGACGTCGACGTCACCGTGTTGTCGGTCACCGCGCTGTGCAGCAGGGTGAGGGAGCCCGAGAAGACCCAGATCCCGCCACCCTCGACGATGCCGCCTCCTTCGACGGTGCCGCCCCGGGCGGAGATCCGGTCGAGGGTCACGTCCGCGTTCTGGACGTAGACCGCGCCGCCACCGCCGGTGAGGCTGATGTCCGAGACGCGCACGGTGCCGCTGTTCATGATCGAGAGCACCCGCTGCCCGGCCTTGCCGACGATCCTCGTGGCGCGCGCCCCCGCGCCGGTCACGGTCAGCGTGCTCGTGATCGGCAGCGAGCCGCTCAGCGAGAACTGCCCGGCCGGCACGACGACGGCGTCGGCCCCCGACAGCGCGTTGGCCTCCACGAGCGCGGCGCGCAGCGTGCAGACGCTCGCGGCCGTCGCGCAGACGCCGTTGCCCGGCGTGGCGTCCGTGGCCTCCACCGCCGAGTTCACCGTGAAGGTCGCCGCGCCGGCCACGCCCGGACAGGCGAGGACCACCAGCGCGGCGAGAAGCCCCGACATCCGTGTGCGCACGCGGACACCCTATCCGCCGGGGCGGCCCGTCAGCGCACGGTGGCGGTGCGCGGCGCGCCCCCGCTCGTCCAGCGCGCGACGCCGCCGCGGAGGGTCAGCGACCGGGCGATGACGCTGCCGGGGGCGCCCTGATCGAGGACGGTCCGGCGGCCAGAGGCGCTGAAGGCGGCGATGACGACGGTCGGCGTGGCGGCGTCGTCGTTCGTCGCGCCGGTGTAGGCGACGGCCAGGCGGCCGTGGCCGTCGAGGTGGGCGCGCACCGCCCCGGGCAGGTTCTGCACGACGACCGGCGGCGTCCCGACGGGGTAGAAGGTGCTCGTCTCCTCCGAGCTCGAGGCGGCGAAGAAGCCGTACCCCCGGCCCGTGCGGACGTCGATGACGCGGGACCGCGTGCTGCCGCCGGCGCCGACGATCTCCGAGGACTTGACGATGACGAACGTCCCCTTGACCGCCTGCAGCGACCCGGTCTCGCGGAAGCCGCCCACGTCCTCGCCGAGGACGGGGCTCAGGCCGTGCACGCGGCCGGCCGGGCGCACGCACCCGGCCAGGCGGCTGCGCCCGCGGCCGAGCGACTGGCGGACGACCTTCACGACGCCGTTGCGAGCCAGGTCCTTCCCGCCGAGCGTGCGGCAGGACGTCGTCGCCGCCTGCGCGCCGCCAGGGGCGGCGACGGCGAGAAGAGCGGCGGTGGCGGCGAGCGCCGTGACGGGGTGACGAGGCATGCGCCGACCCTAACGGCGCGGGATCCGGCCGCCGGGCCCCCTGGGTGGCCGATCGGCACACCTCGCCCGGAGGGCGTCAGCGTGGCCCGCTCCAGCGGGCGATCTCGAGCGCCAGGCCGACCTGCAGCAGCCGGCCCTCCAGCGGTGCGGGCAGCAGCTGCTGGGCGCGCTCGAGCCGCGCGATGACCGTGTTGCGGTGGGCGAAGAGCACGCGCGCGGTCCGGCTCGTGTTGCAGCCCTCGCGTAGGTACGCGCGCAGCGTGTCCCGCAGCTCGACCGGCGCGGTCGCCAGCGCCCCGAGGGTGCGCCGCACGAACTCGTCGGCGCGCTGCTCGTCCCCGGTGGCCAGCGCGACGACCTGCACCTCGTCGTAGCTCGCCACGCGGACGTCGTCGGGGACCCGCTGCAGCAGGCGTTGGGTGGCCAGCGCGTCCAGATGGCTGCGGCGGAAGCCCTCTATGCCCGGGAGGGTCTGGCCGACCGCGATCCGGACACCGGGCAGCTTCCGGAGGCCCGCGCGGACGCCGTCGAGGTCGAGGCCGGCGTCGGGGTCGACGACCGGGACCCAGGCCCACAGCGCCGCGGCGCTCGCCACGACGGTGAAGGGCCGGTGCGCCTGGGCCGCCTGGGCCAGGAGCTCGGCCCCGGCCTCCAGCGCGCCGTGGTCGGGCTCGGCGACGTCCCCGAAGATGACCGCGGCCGCGTGGGTGCGGTCCAGGTCGTACTGCAGGCGCAGGCTCGCGCGGTCCTGCCGGATCGGCGCGCCCTCCAGCAGGAGCGCGACGACCTCCAGGCGCTCGGCGTGGGTGCCGCTGGTCAGGCGCTCGCGCTCGCGCTCGACCTCGGCGACGATGCCGGCGATCGTCGCGTCGACATAGCCGAAGATCGACCGGGCGGTCACGTCCAGCAGCTCGGCCAGCTCGCCCGGGTCGGAGGTCAGCGTGAAGGCGAGCGCCATCCACGCCCGCCAGGCCGTGTTCTGCCCGATGCGGTAGGCGTCGAGGGACGTCTGGTCGTAGCCGCGCCGGACGAGGTCCCGCGCGATGCCGACCGTCACCGGCCCGAGGTTCGGCGGCACCGGGGCACCCGGGTCGGCGATGTTCGCCTGCGCCCAGTGGGTGAGGTTGGCCCGGTTGGCCCGCCGGATGGCCTCAACCAGCGCCGGGTCGGCGGCGACCGCGGGCTCGACGTCGGCGATCGTCACCGCGTCGACCTGGTCGAAGACGGCGGCGGGGGCGGCGACGAGCATCTCCGCCGCCTGTCTGATGAGGCTCTGGACCCGGGGCGAGGGCCGCTCCCAGCGTTCGGAGGTTGCCATGGCCGCACCGTACACCTTTGTGCAGATCGCACAATTGGGCTGCCATCCTCGTGCAGAACAGCCTTGTGACACCCTGTCCATCGCGCAAAGCTGTTGCAGCGTCCGCACCTGCGAGGAGACCGAAGACCGATGAGCACGCCCGCCACCGTCCCGACCGCCGAAGCCACCGACCACGTCGACGTCCTCATCGTCGGTGCCGGCCTGTCGGGCATCGGCACCGCCTGGCACCTGCAGGACAAGCTGCCGCGCAAGAGCTACGCGATCCTCGAGGCCCGCGACGGCAGCGGCGGCACGTGGGACCTGTTCCGCTACCCGGGCATCCGCTCGGACTCGGACCTGTCGACCTTCGCCTACGCCTTCAAGCCGTGGACGGGGGACAAGGCGATCGCCGACGGCCCGGAGATCCTGCGGTACATCCGCGAGACCGCGTCGGACGCCGGCATCGACCGGCACATCCGCTACGGGCACAAGGTCCTCAGCGCGTCGTGGTCGTCGGCCGAGGCCCGCTGGACGGTCCAGATCGAACGCGTCCACGAGGGCGACACGATCACGATGACCGCCGGCTGGCTCTTCGGCGCCAGCGGCTACTACCGCTACGACGAGGGCTTCACGCCGCAGTTCCGCGGCGCGGACGACTTCGAGGGCCAGATCGTCCACCCCCAGCACTGGCCGGAGGATCTCGACGTCGCCGGCAAGCGCATCGTCGTCATCGGCAGCGGCGCGACCGCCGTGACGCTCGTCCCGGCGCTCACCGCCCAGGGCGCGCACGTGACGATGCTGCAGCGCTCGCCGTCGTACATCATGACCCTGCCCTCGCGGGACGTCATCGCCGACAAGCTGCGCCAGTGGTTCGGGGACGAGCGCGGCCACGCCCTCACGCGGCGCAAGAACATCTTCCAGCAGCGCAAGGTCTACGCCTTCTGCCAGAAGCACCCGAAGGCCGCGCGCCGCCTGATCCGCAAGCTCAACGAGAAGCAGCTGCCGGAGCACATCGACGTCGACACGCACTTCAACCCGAAGTACGACCCGTGGGACCAGCGCCTGTGCGCCGTCCCGGACGGCGACCTCTTCAAGGCGCTGCGCAAGGGCGACGCGGAGGTCGTCACCGACGGCATCGACACCTTCACCGCCCGTGGCGTGCGCCTGGCCTCCGGGCAGGAGCTCGAGGCCGACATCATCGTCACCGCGACGGGCCTGAACCTCCTGCTGTTCGGCGGTATCCAGGTGGACGTCGACGGCGAGGTCGTCGCCGTGCAGGAGGCCCTGGCCTTCCGCGGCATGATGCTCAGCGGCGTGCCGAACTTCGCGTTCGCGATCGGCTACACGAACT
This sequence comes from uncultured Conexibacter sp., assembly GCA_964600395.1. Classification (GTDB taxonomy): domain Bacteria; phylum Actinomycetota; class Thermoleophilia; order Solirubrobacterales; family Solirubrobacteraceae; genus Paraconexibacter. The sequence goes on along the minus strand of CAZRLR010000045.1, from coordinate 3,348 downwards.
CGTCGTGGACGCTGAAGGTCGACCTCGTCTGCGAGCACCTGTGCCGCCTCATCAGCTACATGGACACCCGCGGCCTGGCGTCGGTCGTCCCGGTCAACGAGGACCCGGCGATGGAGACCCGCCCGCTGCTGGACTTCAAGGCCGGCTACGTCCTGCGCGCGCTGGACCAGCTGCCCAAGCAGGGCACGAGCGCGCCGTGGCAGCTGCCGATGGACTACGCCACGGACGTGGAGAACCTCGTCCGCGGCCCGGTCAGCGACCCGGCGCTGCGCTTCACGGCGCGGACCGCTGTCGCGGCGACGCCCGCCGCGCCGGTGGCTGCGTGAGCACGGTCATCGCCGGGAAGGTCGGCGTCGTCACCGGCGCCGGGTCGGGCATCGGCCGGGCGCTCGCGCTCACCCTGGCGCGCCGCGGCGCGAAGCTCGCGATCTCCGACGTCACGCAGGCCGGGCTGGACGAGACGGCCGCGGCGGTGCAGGCCGCCGGTGCGGCGGTGCACGCCCAGCGCGTGGACGTGAGCGACCGCGTGGCGATGACCGCTTATGCGGCGACGGTCGTCGAGCACTTCGGCACCGTGCACCAGGTCTACAACAACGCGGGCATCGCGCACTCCGGCAGCATCCTGGAGTCGGACTACAGCGAGTACGAGCGCGTCTTCGGCGTCAACCTGTGGGGCGTCATCCACGGGACGAAGGCCTTCCTGCCGCATGTCATCGCCTCCGGGGACGGCCACGTGGTCAACATCTCCAGCCTCAACGGCTACATGGCCCAGAACGACATGAGCCACTACTGCACGACGAAGTTCGCGGTGCGCGGGTTCACCGAGACCCTGAGGGTCGAGATGCTGCAGGCCGGCCACCGCGTCGGCGTGACCGTCGTGCACCCCGGCGGGATCAAGACGAACATCGCCAACGCCGCGATGGAGGCCGCCAAGGCGCTCGGGCAGGAGGTCACCCCCGAGGACGAGGAGCGCCGGCGCTTCTACAACGAGAAGCTGCTGAAGATGGACCCCGCCCAGGCCGCCGAGATCATCGTCAAGGGCGTGGAGGCCGGCAAGCCGCGCGTCCTCGTCGGCAACGACGCGCGCGCGGTGGACGTGCTCGTGCGCCTCCTGCCGTCGCGGTACCCGCTCGTCTTCCGGGCGATCGAGAAGCGCGCGCTGAAGGCGTAGCCCGCCGGGCCCGCGGCGAGCGGCGCCGCCGCATGCGCCGGCCCCGGGGTCGCGATCGGTCGCCGGGATCAGTGATCTCCCGGATGTAGGGGCGTGACCGCCGTCGTAGCGTCGCGGACATGGTGCGCCTGCTGGGAGTGGTCGCGGCGACGGCCGTGCTGGGGACGACGGCCGCAGGGGCGGCCGCCCGCCGGCCACGGCCGGACCTGATCGTCAGCGCGATCAGCACCCGGACGAGGTCCGCCGCGCCCGGGGGCACGGTCGCCGTGACGGTCACGACGAAGGACCGCGGGCCGGCGCGGGCCCGCGCCTCGACGACGACGCTGCTGCTCTCGCGCGACGCCCGGCGCGACCGCACCGACGTCCGCCTGGGCCGGGTCAAGGTGCCCAAGCTGCGGCCGCGGGGCACCAAACGCGGCCTCGTGACGGTGCGCGTGCCCGCGCGGACGCCGGCCGGGGTCTATCGCCTGCTGGCCTGCGCCGACGGCGCCGGCACGAACCTCGAGGCGTCCGAGCGCAACAACTGCCGCGTGGCCCCGGGCCGCCTGGCCGTCAAGGCCCTCCCCGTCTTCCCGGCCAGCGGGCCGGCCACGCCGTTTCCCGTCGCCCCGGTCGTGCCGGCGCCGACGCCCGATCCGGTGAGCACGACGCCGACCACGGGGACGACCCCGACGACGCCCGGCGACGTCGACACGGACGGCGACGGCACGGTCGACCGCCTGGACTGCGCGCCGCTGGACCCGGCGATCGTCCCGGGCAAGCCCGACCTCCCCGACCTGCCGGCGATGGTCGACTCCAACTGTGACGGCATCGACGGCGACGCGGCCAAGGCGATCTTCGTCGCGCCGACCGGCGTGGATACCGCGCCCGGGACCCGCGAGGCCCCGAAGAAGACGCTCAACGCGGCCGCCGCGGCGGCGGCGACCGCGGGCGCGGGCACGGGCGTGCTCGCGCAGGTCGGCAGCTACCCCGAGGTGCTGACGGTGCGGTCGGGCGTCAGCGTCTACGGCGGCTACGGCAGCGACTGGTCGCGCTCGGCGACCGTACGCAGCGCTGTCGGCGACGCCGGCTCCTCGGGGGGGACGGCGAACGGGATCCACACGCCCACGACGCTGCAGGCGCTGTCGCTGACCGGCCGCAGCGGGTTCGATTTCAGCTCCTACGGCATGCGCGTGGACGACAGCCCGGCGCTGCGGCTGGACCACCTGACGCTCGTCGCGGGGAACGGCCTGGCCGGCACCCGGGGCGCGGACGGCGCCGACGGGCGCGACGGGACGGACGGCACCGACGGCAAGCCGGGCAGTTGCGACGGCGACTCCCCGGGCCAGAGCGTCTCCGGCGGGGCCAGCCCGGTCCCCGGGCATCAGGGCGGGGCGGGCGGCATGGGCGGCATCCCCGCCGTCATCGGCACGCAGAACGGCTTCGACGGTGGCGCCGGCGGCCCGCTGGGCATCGGCGGCGCCGGGGGCGCGGGTGGCGCCAGCGGGGACCCCGGTCGGGGGGGCAAGCGCGGCGAGGACGGCGTCAACGGCGCCAACGGGGCCGACGGCGCCGGCGAGGTGAGCGGCACCGCGGCGTTCGGTTCCTGGGCCGAGGGCACCGGCGGCAACGGCACCAAGGGCGTCGACGGCGGCGGGGGCGGCGGGGGTGGCGGCAGCGGCGCCCAGACCGGCGCGACGGTCGACGACGGCGGCGGCAACGGCGGCGGTGGTGGCGGCGGTGGCGGCGAGGGCGGCCAGGGCGGCCAGGGCGGTCGCGGTGGCGGCGGCTCGTTCGGCCTGCTCGTCACGCGGTCCAGCGGGCTCGTCCTGCAGGACTCGACCCTCACGGCCGCCAACGGTGGCAAGGGCGGCACGGGCGGCGACCGCGGCGACTTCGGCGCCTCCGGTGGCGTCGGCTTCGGGGGCGACGGCTGCAGCGACCACAGCCAGCTCGAGCCCGGCGGGCGGGGCGGCTTCGGTGGGTTCGGCGGTGCCGGGGGCTGGGGCGGCGGCGGCGCCGGCGGCCCGAGCGTCGCCTTCTACCACGCCGGCGTCGCGGTCACGCAGGCGCGCAACACGTTCAGCTTCGGCCAGAGCGGGGCGGGCGGCTACGGCGCGGTCCATCCCGGCACCGCCGGCGTGGCCAGCCCGGAGATCGGCTAGGCCGCGACCGCCTCAGCCCTGCGCGAGCGCGCC
>CAZRLR010000044.1:0-16851 GCA_964600395.1 uncultured Conexibacter sp. | reverse complement strand
TTGACCGCCCGCAGCGCGGGCTTGGTGCCGAAGCGCTGCAGGATGGCCTGCTCGGAGGCCAGCGGCCGTGTGCACGTCCTGCCGGCCTCGACCTCGGCGGCGGGGATCGCCGCGTCCGCGGGCAGGTAGACCGGGACGGAGGCCATGTCGGTCCCGCGGTGCAGGCGGATCGACGACTTCCACTGGCCGCTGATCGGCAGCGCCTCGGCCGTCCGGTAGACGCCCTCGGCGACCCGCTGCAGCGGGGCGTGCACGAGCTTACCCCGGCCCTGCCAGGCCATCCCGTCCAGCCAGTCGGCGTCGTCGGCGACGGCGGGCGGGTCGAAGCGGACGGTCGCCTGGGCGAAGCGCTGCCCGTCCTTGACGAACGGCGTGCCCATCGTCACGGTCGCGCGGCCCTGCGGCACCGTCGTGTGTCCGAGGACGGCGATCGTCCCGGCGAGGGCCAGGACGCAGCCGGCCGCGACCCCCCAGTGCCGCGGGTGCCCGACGACGTCCGTGCGCAGGCGCAGGCCGCCGGCGACGAAGGCCCCGAGCACGCCACCGGTCACGCCGCCGATGACGCTGACGAGCAGCGCCGACGGCAGGAGGTGGGCCGGCCACGCGATCGGCATCGCGACCTGCGACCAGGCGGCTTCCGACAGCGTCCCGAGCGTCCCCACGAGGACGCCGGCGGTCAGGGCGAACCGGTACGGGTGCCGGGACGGCGACACCGCGAAGGCCGCGGCCTCCACGACGAGCGCCTCGACGACGTAGAGCGGCAGGTGCGTGGCGGTGTGACCGGCGATCGGTCCGACGAAGAGCGACAGGGCACCGCGGACGGCGAAGAAGAACGCGAGCGCCCCGACCGCGGCGCCGCGGCCGGCGGTCGCCCGAGCCGCCACGAGCGCCAGGCCCGCCGCGAAGGCGAGCAGCAGCGGCTCGTAGAGCAGGCGGAACTGCGGCACGCCGAAGTCGAACTCGCCCTGGAAGATCGACAGGCCGATCAGCAGGCCACCGAAGGCGCTGACCTGCGTGAAGACACGGAAGGCGTCGGCGGTGCGCAGGCTGCGCTCCGCGGCGGGTGCCGCCGCCCTCGCGGCCCGGCCCGGGGCCAGCTGCGCCTCGGCGAGCAGCACGAGGATCGCGACGAGCGTCATGGCCGCGCCGCCGAGCATCATGAGGTGCGTCGGGCCCCAGAGCGTCACGTCCTGGCCGAAGAGGCGGTGGCTCACGTCGTCCAGCGGGAAGCCGACGAGCGCGAAGAACGAGCAGGCCATCAGGAGGAAGCCGCCGACGGGCGCGTGCCACGTGCGCGTGATCCGCACGAAGGTCGCCGGCGCGTCCGGCCGCTCCTCGGGCAGCACGACGGCGAGCCAGCCGGCCGCGGCGATGCCGAAGAGGCCGGCGAGGATGAAGTAGTGCGACGGGTTGGCCAGCGGTCCGGGGTCGCGGCCGTCGTCGATGTGCAGCGAGACGTCCCAGTAGAAGCCGAAGGCGGCGACGACGAGCGAACCGCCGGCCAGCCCGGCCGGCAGCGCCGCCCAGGTCGGCAGGCGGCCGATCTTCGCCGCGAGCGCCGCGGCGTCGCCGAGCAGGCGCACCCGGCCCTGACGGTGGCCGAGGCCCAGGACGAGGAGGATCGCGGTCAGGACGCCGCCGACGAGGCTCGCGCCGATGACCTGCGCGAGCTCGGCGCCGCCGGCGGGCGGGGCGGCGGCGGCCGTCGTCGTGACAAGAAAGGTCGACATGGCGGCGATCATGACATCGGCCGATGTCACATGCAACGGTGATGTGATGGCGCTCACACAGCCGCGCCCAGCATCCGCTCAGGACTTGCGGCGGCCCTTGTGCGAGAGGCGCTCGAGCTCCTTGCCCAGCTCGCGCTCGACGACGTCCGACATCGAGATCTGGAAGATGGCCAGCAGCGACTGGGAGGCCAGCGGACGCAGGCGCTCCAGCGCCGCCGAGACCTCCGCCCACTGCTCGTCCTGCGCACCGTCCTTGGCGAACGGCTGCCAGACGGACTGGATGAAGAGCTTCGCGAACGCCTTGGCGACGCTGTCGGCGTGGCGGCGGAGGGTCACCAGCAGCTCGATGGCCTCCTCGGCGGGGACGCCGAGCGCGGCGAGCTCGGCGCCGGCGTTCGTCAGGGTGGGGCTGATGAGCTCGTAGCGTCCCTCGTCGTCGAGTCGGCGCAGGACGCCGAGCGCCTCGGCGCGCTTGAGGACGGAGAGGTCCTGCGTGCGGAAGCGCTCGGCGAGCTCCGCGGCGGTGACGATCTGCGGCTCCTCCTCGACGAACGGGGCCCGCAGGGTCCGCGTGAAGTTCAGGACCTCGCTGGACTGCCCGGCCGCCCCGGCCAGGAGCTTGCGGATGAGGTCCAGGTTGTAGCCGTCGGCCTGCAGCTCGCGGATGAGCTCGATGCGGGCGACGTGGTCGGGCGTGTAGTACCCGGTGCGACCGCGGACGTGCGGGGGCGGCAGCAGGCCGCGCGCCTGGTGGGCGCGGATGTTGCGCACGGTCATGCCCGTGTGCTGGGCGAGCTGGTCGATCGTCAGCCCGGGGTCCTCGGCGGCGGCCATCGGCCGCCAGCCTAGACGTCCGCGGTCAGATCCAGGACTCGGGCGCCTCTTCGAACGCCTGGTGCAGGCGCTCGTCCTGGTCGCCGTGCCAGATCGTCCAGCGGACGCGGCCCCCGCGGAGCAGCCGCTCGACGATGTAGACCTTCGCGCCCGGGATGAGGGACCGCAGGCCGCGACCCTGGTCGCGGGCCGCGCGCTCGGAGCCGAAGGCGCAGGCGCCGAGGACGAGCTCCCCGTCCTCGCAGCGCGCGACGGCGCAGTACGCCGGCGAGCCGGAGTGGTCGAGCATGTGGCGGGTGCCGTCGATCAGCTCGTCGGCGCCCGCCATGGTGATGTTCGTCGCGTGCAACACACTCCCGGTCATCGGCCGGGCGGCGCGCCGCTTCAGGGCGATCTCCCCGAAGCGGCGCCCCGCCGTCACGCCGGGCTCAGCCGCCGGCGGTCTTGCACGCCGCCTTGGCCTGGTCGCGGGCCGCGCCCGCCGGGACGCTGGAGTCGACGATCTTCTCGCAGACCTCCTTCGTGGCCTGCTGCACGGCGGCGGCGTCGCCGCTGGCCGCCTTCTCGCAGATGTCCTTCAGGTCGGCCTTGACGTCGTCCTTGAGCGTGGGCTGGGCGTCGATGCTGGACTTGCACGACTCGACGGCGGCCTGGACGGCGGCGTCGACGGTCTTGGGGACGTCGGTGGTGGACGTGTCGGACGGCGTCGCCGTCGTGGCCGTCGACGTCGTCGTCTGCGTCGTGGCGGTGTCCGCCTTGGCGGTGTCGGTCTTGTCGTCGTCTCCACCACAACCGGCGGCGATCAGGGTGCTGGCCACGGCGGCGAGCAGGGCGATGCGGGCGTTCCTCATGAGGGCTCCTCAGCGTTCGTGTGCGCCAACGGACGTTGGGCGAGAGGCACGGTAAGCGCGCCAGGTCCGTGAGACGGTCTCGTCTCGGTGTCAGGCCGGTTTCGCCCGCGCGGGATAGGGTCGGCGCATGAACGTCATCTACACCGCCAAAGCCCGCGCGACGGGCGGCCGCGACGGCCGCGCGACGAGCGCCGACGGTCACCCGGACCTGCTGCTCAAGCCGCCGGCGGCGATGGGCGGCCCGGCCGACCAGCCCGAGGCGACGAACCCCGAGGAGCTCTTCGCCCTCGGCTACGGCGCGTGCTTCCTCAGCGCCCTGTCGCTCGTGGCCCGCGGCCAGAAGATCTCGGCAAAGGCCTTCACGATCGACGCCGCGGTCTCGATCGGGTCCGACGACGACGGGGGCTTCGGCCTCGCCGTCGAGTTGCGCGGCGAGCTGCCGGGGGTCGAGGCCGACAAGGCGGCCGAGCTGATGCGCACGGCCCACACCGTCTGCCCGTACTCCAAGGCGACGCGGGGCAACATCGAGGTCAAGCTCTTCGTCGGGGACGAAGCGCTCTGAAACGGACGAAGGGCCCGCGCGACTGCCGGGCCCTTCGCACTGCTGTGAGTCTGTGGCGCGAGCCTACGCGGCTTCGCGCAGCGCGGCAAGCTGCGGCAGCACCGAGAGCTTCGCCAGGGCGCGGTCCTCGATGGACGCCGCCTGACGGGGCGTGACGCCGAGGCGCCGTGCCGTCTGCGCGGGGGTCTGCGGCGGCTCGCCGGCCGTGCCGTAGCGCAGGTTGATGACCTTGCGCTCCTCGTCCGGCAGGGTCTCGATCGCACGCTGCACCTCGATGCTGGCCAGCGCGGAGTAGACCTCCTCCTCGGGCGCGGGGCCCTCGGCGGAGATGAAGTGACCGAGCTCACCGCCGTCGGACTCGTCGCCGACGGGGCTGTTGAGGCTGGCGGGGGTGCGGTCGACCTCGCGGATCTGCTCGACCTCGTCGAACGTCAGACCCGTCGCCATCGCGATCTCCTCCAGCGTGGGCTCGCGCTCGAGCTGGACGGCGAGATCGCCGGCGGCCCGCGCGACCTTGCGAGCGCGCTGGGCGACGTTGGCGGGCAGGCGGACCGTTCGGGCGCTGTTGTCCAGGCCGCGCTGGATGCTCTGGCGGATCCAGAGCGTCGCGTACGTGGAGAACCGGAAGCCCTTGCGCCAGTCGAACTTCTCGGCGGCGCGGATCAGCCCGATCATGCCCTCCTGGACGAGATCGGTCATGGGCAGGCCGTGCCCGATGTAGCGCCGCGCGATGGAGACGACGAGGCGCAGGTTGGAGTTGATGAGCATCTCCTTGGCCTGCAGGTCGCCACGCTCGATGCGCTTGGCGAGCTCGAGCTCCTGAGCGGGCTTGAGCAGCTCGTAGCTGCCGGCGTCGCGAAGGAGCAGGTCAAGGGAGTCGGCGGTGAGGTCCGGCATGATGGGGGTGGGCTTGCGGGGCACGGCGCTCCTTACGGGAGATAACCAACTGTGACTGTAGGGATTCTACGCCGTTCTGATTGCATATGCAACTTCTCGGGGGGATCGGTTGCGCGCGAACGGCTACAGCGAGGGTGTCGGTCTGACGGAACTGGTATGGCCTGGTCGTGGGTTGCTGCCCTTCTCTGACGTTTGCGAACCGCGCGGGTTGCGGGATCACGCCCGTCCGCTGATCCGTCGGCCGGGTCTACCCGGTGACTCGCAGGGCAAGCGCGAGGCCGAACCGACGATCAGGATCATCCAGGGCTTGCCCGAAGCGCTCATAAAGACGCGCCACGCGGTAGCGGACCGTCTGCGGGTGCACGTCGAGGATGGCTGCGACCTGCTGCACGCGGCCGGGGTGGTCGAGCCACACGCGGAGCGTCGCGACGAGCCGCTCGCGCGCCGCGTCGGTCAGGCCCTCCAGCGGCGCGAGCGCCTGCGTCGCCAGGTCGACCGCCAGCGCCGGGTCGCCGCCGTGCAGCAGCAGCGTCATCAGGTGCTCGTCGGCCCGGACCGGTGACGAGCCGTCGATGCGGCCCTGCACGAGCAGCCGCAGCGCCGCGGTGGCGCGGGCGCGGGAGAGGGCGGCGCGGCCCGGCGGGACCTCGGGACCGAGCGCCGCGGGCGCCCCGGCGGGCAACGCCGCCACGAGCTGCGCGTGCCGCCCGGGCGCGAGCGGATCCGGGACGAGGGCCACGACATGGTCGGCCTCGGCCGCCGCGATGACGTCGAGGCCCAGGCGCGAGGCCAGGCGGTCGGCGTCGTGGTCCCCCTGCACGACGAGCGCCGCCACGGCGGCCGGGACGTCCCACTCGGCGTCACGCGCCAGGGCCGCCAGCTCCTCCGGGTCCAGGACGTCCTCGCGCGTGAGCGCGCGCGCGAGGGCCCGGCGCCGACGGGCGCGCTCGCCGGCGCTGCGCGCCTGCTCCTGCGTGAAGCCGTCGACGGACTCGGCGCTGATCGCGTCGATGTAGCTGAAGATCGCGCCGGCCAGCGCGTACAGGGTGTGGGGCTGCTCGCCGGCGGCCTCGGCGGCGACGACGAAGCGCTCCCAGGCCAGGCGTGCCCCGAGGCGGTAGGCGCTCAGGAGCGCGTCGAGGCTGCGTCCGGCGCGCTGCTCCCCACGGCCGAGCTCGACGTAGATGCCCGAGCGCGTGTCCTCGCCGGCGCGCACGGCGACCTGCCCGTCGGCGATCGCGTCGACGAAGCGCTCGAGCGCGCGCTGGACGCCGCGACGTAGCGCGTCGCCGAAGGGTCCTTCCAGCGGACGGGCGTAGTCGGGCACCTCGCGGCCGATCGCGGCGATGGTCTCGTCGGCCAGCCCGGGGAGCGCAGGACGCAGTGATGCGGCAAGGCCGGTCGGCAGCTGAGCGAGGCTCGCATCTGGGGTCATTTGTCATCAGACTCTAACTTCTGCCGTCCTCGACGCTCCGCCTGGTACGAAACGCCTGCCGTCTTTGGCGCCAGACTCGTATGCATGACCAAATCCCAGCGCATGGTGAACGTCGCCGCCGTCGTCCTGCCCTTCCTGCTCTTCCTCGTGGCGGTCGTCGCCTTCTGGAACGACCTGATCGGCTGGACGGACGTGGCGATCATGGTGTCGCTCTACGTCGTCGCCGCGCTGGGGATCACGATCGGCTACCACCGGATGCTCACGCACCGCGCCTTCCAGACCTCCCCGGCGCTCTCCTACGTCTTCGCCGTCATGGGCTCGATGGGCGTGCAGGGCCCGGTCATCCACTGGGTCGCCGATCACCGCAAGCACCACGCGCACACCGATGAGGAGGGCGACCCGCACTCCCCGCACACCGGCCCGGCCACCGAGGGCTTCCTCGGGCCGATCAAGGGCCTGTACCACGCCCACATCGGCTGGCTGTTCACCGAGCAGGGCCGGGCGAACCGCCGCAAGTACGCGCCCGACCTGTGCGAGGACCCGGGGATGCGCTGGATCAGCCGCAACTTCCACTGGATCGCCCTCGGGTCCCTCGTCCTGCCGTTCGTCCTCGGCCTGGCCATCAGCGGGACGCTCAAGGGCGGCCTCACGGCGCTGCTGTGGGGCGGCTTCGTGCGCATCTTCTTCCTGCACCACGTGACGTGGTCGATCAACTCGATCTGCCACTTCTTCGGGACGCGGCGCTTCGCGACGGAGGACCACTCCACGAACGTCATGCCCCTGGCGCTGCTGTCGATGGGCGAGGCCTGGCACCACAACCACCACGCCTTCCCGCGGTCGGCGCAGGCCGGCCTGCGACCGGTCGAGAAGCTCATGGACCCGTCCATGTGGGTCATCACGATCCTCGAGCGCCTCGGCCTGGTGTGGAACGTCGTGCGCATCACGCCCGAGCGCCAGGCCGAGAAGCAGGCCCAGGCCCAGGCCGCCCGGCGTCCCCAGGCCGCCTGATCGCGCGACCGCCTGAGCGCCGGTCGCGTTCGGCCGGCGGCTCAGGCCCACGCGTCCCGCAGGACCTCCTCCAGGACGCGATGCACCATCGCCAGCGACGGGCGCCACTCCACCCGGCCCAGCGACGCGCGCATCGCGGCCTCGTCGAAGAGCCCGAGCTCGATCGTCCGCTCGAGCATCGCGCGCCACTGCGCCGGGGTCGCGTCCTCCGCGCAGTCGATGAGCGTCCGCGAGACCGACGTGCAGGGGATGCCGCCGACGACGTCCATGTCGTCCGGGTGCAGCCGCGGCACGCGGTGGACCTTGACACCCGGCGGGTCCGGGGGCAGCGGCAGCCGCGGGTCGTGGTCGTCCATCGGGACGGTCACGTGGATGAGGTCGTGGCGCGGATCGAGCATGACCCGATCGTCGCGCCCGTCCCTGCGACGGCGCCACCGCGTTCGCGTGCCGCCTCTGCGCGGAATCTGCGCAGTCGCCGACGCAATCGGGCGGTCCCCGGCGCGGACGGTCAGTCCGCCGCGCCGACCTTGCGTGAGCACGCCGGCCAGGCCGACGGGCCACGCCGCGCCATGAGCGTCGCCGCCCGGGCGTCCTGCTCGGCCTCCGGCGCGGCCGCCGGGTCGCCCGAGCCGCCGACCGAGCGCCACGTCGAGCGGTCGAACTGGTACTTGCCGCGGTAGCGGCCGGAGCCCGAGACGAGCGTCGGGTCCCCGCCGGACTCGCAGAGCGCGATGGCCTCCAGCAGCGACGAGGCGTTGGCGCTGCGCGCAGCGTCCTTGGCCGTCGTCGGAGGCACCGCGGCCGCGCCCGCCTTGACGCCGAGCGCCGCGAGCGTGAGCGGCCCGATGACGCCGTCGACCTGCAGGCCATGGGCCCGCTGGAAGCGGCGCACCGCCTTGCGGGTCTGCGGCCCCGCGATGCCGTCGGCCGGAATGCCGAGCGCCCGCTGGGCGGCGGCGACGCGCGACGCGGCGCTCGACGCCGAGCGCGTGGCCGGCGCGGTGGACGCCGCGAACGCCCCGCCGGTCAGGGCGGACATGATCAGGGCGGTCGCCAGGGCGGAGCGGCGCCCGCGCACGTGGCGGCGGGCGCGACGGGCGGCCAGGGCGCGCCGTTCGCGCGAGGCACGAAGCGAGCGACGGTAGGACGGCGTCAGGTCATCGGCGGCGGGTGCCGTCGCGAAGCGATCTTCGGATGTGGCCACGAGACTTCCCTTCTGTGCGTTTCGACGCCTACGGGGTTAGCTGACGGGCTCGCGCGGAAACGTGCGCTACGCCGCGGACTCGACGAGGTCGAGCGGCGGCGATTCGCCCCTGGGCCGTGGTGATCGGACGACGATCACTGTGGCCCGTTGGGTCCCCCGTTCGCGTCCGCATGGGGCGGCGCGACTCGGCGTGGGTCTTGGGTCTGCCCCCCAATTGCAGCAGACGCCGCCGTCGGATGACGTCCGCCGTGCCAGCTGCACGGGACGCATGGCGAAGTCACGGCTGAGAGTCCTACACTGCACCGCAGCGTAAGATCTGCGCTTGCAAGACTAAGATCACTTGCTAAAGTTGCTGGCGCAACGGTTGAAGTCGACAAAGGATTCCTGGCTCACATGCCCTCCACCTACCTCCTCATCCCGCTCGACGACACCGTCGTCCTGCCCACGATGGACATCACCCTCCCCGTCGACGTCGGCAACGCCGAACGGGTCGTCCTCGTCCCCCGCCACAACGGCGAGTACGCGTCCGTCGGCACGATCGCCACCGTCGTCGAGTCCATCCGCCTGCCCGGCGGCGGGCGCGGCGCCCAGCTGTCCGGCGAGTCCCGCGGCCTCATCGGGGCCGCCCAGACCGGAGCGGACGGCAAGCTCCACGTCCAGGTCACCGAGGCCCCCGACACCACGCCGGTGGACGGGCGGACCCGTGAGCTCGAGCGCGAGTACCGCGCCGTCGTCGAGGAGCTCCTCGAGCTGCGCGGCGACGACGGGCGCGTCGCCGGCTGGGTCCGCGCGATCCGCGAGCCCGGCGCGCTGGCCGACACGAGCGGCTACGCCCCGGACCTCACCTTCGAGCAGAAGGTCCGGATCCTGGAGACGGTCGACGTCACCGAGCGCCTGGCTCTCGCCCTGGAGATGCAGCGCGAGCGTCTGACCGCGCTGCAGATCCGTCGCAAGATCCGCGACGACGTCGAGTCCGGGGCCAACAAGCAGCAGCGCGAGTACCTCCTGCGCCAGCAGCTGGCGTCCATCAAGCGCGAGCTCGGGGACGACGACGACGGCGTCGAGGAGTCCTACCGCGAGAAGGCGAACGAGCTGGACCTGCCCGAGGCCGTCCGCGAGCAGTTCGAGCGGGAGATGGAGCGCCTGGAGCGGGCGGGCGAGCAGGGCGGCGAGGCCCAGATGATCCGCACGTACCTCGACTGGCTCGTGGCCGTGCCGTGGGGCAAGCAGTCCGACGAGAAGCTCGACCCGGTCGGCACCCGTGAGGTCCTCGACGGCGACCACGCCGGTCTGGAGGACGTCAAGGACCGCATCGTCGAGTACGTCGCGATCAAGAAGCTGCGGGCCGAGCGCGGCATCGAGGCCGACAAGAAGGCCGGCGCGATCCTGACGCTCATCGGCCCCCCCGGCACGGGCAAGACGTCGATCGGCGAGTCGATCGCCCAGGCGATGGGGCGCGAGTTCGTCCGCATCTCCCTCGGCGGTGTCCGTGACGAGGCGGAGATCCGCGGCCACCGGCGCACGTACATCGGCGCCCTCCCCGGCCGCCTGGTCCGCGCGTTGCGCGACGCCGGGACGATGAACCCCGTCATCCTGCTCGACGAGGTCGACAAGGTCGGCGCCGACTGGCGCGGCGACCCGTCCTCCGCCCTGCTCGAGGTGCTGGACCCGGCGCAGAACTCGACGTTCCGCGACCACTACCTCGACGTGGAGCTGGACCTCAGCGACGTCGTGTTCATCGCGACGGCCAACCAGGCCGACATGATCCCCGGCCCGCTGCTGGACCGCATGGAGGTCATCGCCTTCGACGGGTACACCGTCGAGGAGAAGGTCGCCATCGCCCGCGACTACCTCTTCCCCCGCCAGCTGACCCGCAACGGACTCCTGGAGGCCGAGGTCACCGCCGACGACGCGATCCTCAGGACGATCATCAGCGAGTACACACGTGAGGCGGGCGTCCGCTCGCTCGAACGCCAGCTCGGGACCGTCCTGCGCAAGACGGCGACGAAGATCGCGTCGCGTCCGGCCGTGACCGACGAGTCCGGTGAGCCCGTGGCCGGCGAGCCGGTCGTCGTCGACCTCGAGCTCGTCCGTGAGGCCCTGGGCCGCCAGAAGGTGTTCCAGGAGGCCGCCGCGCGTACCGCCGTCCCCGGTGTGGCGACCGGTCTGGCCGTCACGGGGACGGGCGGCGACGTCCTGTTCGTCGAGGCCACCGCGATGGACGGCAAGGGCTCCGGCGGGCTGACGCTCACCGGCCAGCTCGGCGACGTGATGAAGGAGTCCGCGCAGATCGCCCTGACGTACGTGCGGGCGCACCGCGAGGAGCTCGGCATCCCGGCCGACGCCTTCGAGAAGCGCGAGTTCCACGTGCACGTGCCCGCGGGGGCGATCCCGAAGGACGGCCCGTCGGCCGGCGTGACGATGATCACGGCGCTGGCGTCGCTGCTCTCCGGACGCCCCGTCCGCCACACCGTCGGGATGACCGGCGAGGTGACGCTGCAGGGCCGTGTCCTGCCCATCGGCGGGCTGAAGCAGAAGGTGCTCGCCGCGCACGCCGCCGGCCTCACGGATGTCGTGCTGCCCGAGCGCAACCGGGGGGACCTGGACGACGTGCCGCAGGAGGTCCGCGACGCGATGACGTTCCACCCGGCGATGACGATCGGCGAGGTGCTCGAGGTCGCGCTGGAGCCGGTCCGCGTGGCCGACAAGGTCGCCTGACCGAGCGCTCAGGCGCGTCGTGTCGAGGGCCCGCGGCGAGATGACGCCTCGGGCCTTCGCTCGTGCTTGAGCGCGGGTGTCGGCCCCCTGACGAGCCGTCACCGAAGAATCACACCCATTTTGCGTCGATTCGGCGCCGAGCCTGCATCGGTTCACCGAAATCCCCTTGCCTGACGGCGCGTGTCCAGGAGGGTTTGCTCCGTGGCCACCCGCCGACCCTCCCTGCCTCCCGTCGCCTCGGTCGAGCGCGACGAGGATGTCGCGGTGGTCCGGCAGTGGGCGTTCGAGGCGCTGGCGGACGGGGACGGGCTGCTCGTCCGCGAGGGCCTGCGCAGCCTTCAGGACGCGGCGCCCGCCGCCGAGGCGTGGCCGGCGACGTGTGCCGAGCTGCAGGTCCGCGTGGGCATCGCGACCGGCAGCCCGGACCTCATCGCCTCCGCCACCGGTGGCCTGCTCGGACGCGAGTGGGACGACGCCGAGCCGCAGACCCTGCTCCCCTTGGCCGTCGGCGCGCAGTGGCTCGTCGAGGACGCGATGAAACGGGACGGCCCGGCGGTGCGCTTCCGCGCCTCGCGGCCGATGCTCGGGGCGGCGCGGTGGGCTCTGGCGCGGGCCCTGTCGTCGGGTGCGCTGGATCCGGCCGCGAGCGCCGAGGGCGCGGCCGCGCTGGACCGGCTGTACGCCGGGGCCTGGCGCGAGCGCGAGCCGCTGGATCGGGTCGCCCTGCGCAGCCTGCCACCCACGCTCGAGACGCTCGTCACCGGGCTGCACCTGTCGCGCCGGGCGCCGGTCGCCGAGCGCGACGCCCTGGCCTGCGACGTTTTGTGGGAGCTCGCGCAGCTGTGCGAGCCGGCGTGGCCGACGACCGGCGGACCGTGGTGGACGTCGCAGGCCTACGGCCTGACGGTGGACGTCGCCAACCCCCGGACGGCGAGCCAGCGCCACCGCTTCGCGCTGGCGGACGTGTACCTCGAGATCGACGAGCTCGAGTCGATCCGCGCCGACGACGGCTTCACCGATGAGGCAGCCGAGCCGCTGGCCGCGCACCTGCACGAGCTGGCCTGCCAGGCCGTCGGGCACGCGGTCGGTGCCGGCCTGGTGTCGCGGCGGCGCGCGCGCCGCCGCGCCTGACGGCACCTGCGCTCGTCGGAAAAACGCTCACGCTGCGGGGTCGGTGCGACCGATGACTTTGTTCCGTCCGGCGGGGTTCCTAGTGTCCGCAGTCACAAGGTGGCTGTCCGGCCGACCCACATCTACGCGAGTTCCCTGCATCGGCGCGACAAGCGCTGGCGCACGCGCCACCGCCGCACGTTCGCGGTCGGGTCGGTCGCGTGGCCCGGGCGGGTCCCGATCCGGCTGGTCGCGGCGACGACGCTCGCCGCGGGCGTCGTGGCCGAACGGCTGTTGGGCTAGCGCGAGGTCGCGGCGACGGCGGCGGGCTTGTTCGCCCGGGCGGGCAGCGGGCCCGCGGCAGCGCGGAGGTGGACGTAGCCGACCCAGGTCAGGGTCGCCAGCGCGACGTGCACCCAGACCATCTCGGACGGCAGCTCGAGCTGGTACTGCAGGATCCCGATGACGCCCTGGGCGGCGAGCAGGGCCAGCGTCAGCATGAACGTCTGCGTCAGCTCGGCGTTGTCGCTCCGGCGGGAGCGCCACCACGCCGCGAGGGTGCCGAGGCCGAGCGCGGTGACGATGTAGCCGTGGACGTGGATGACCTGGCGCAGCGTGTCGTCGCCGAGGAAGTCCAGCCGCCCGACGAACTCGCCCGTGCCCGAGGAACCGGCGTGCGGGCCGGCGGCCGTCGACACAGTGCCCAGGACGATGGCGACGACCGCCAGCCCCATCAGCGCCCGGACCGTCAGCACCATCGTGCGGTCCGCGCGCTCGGCGTGGACCTCCTCGGGGGTCCGCGAGGCGCGCCACCACAGGTCGAAGGCCCAGACCAGCAGCAGCATCGAGACGACGTAGTGCGCCATGACCCACCCGGGCGCCAGCCCCGCGCGGACGGAGATGCCGCCGATGACGGCCTGCACGAGGACGCCGAACGGCAGCGACAGGGCGAGGTACCGCAGGTCCGGCCGCTCGGGTCGCACCCAGTAGGCGCCGAGCGCGGCGGCGATGACACCGAGCGAGACGAGCGACGTCAGCATCCGGTTGCCGAACTCGATGACGCCGTGCGTCGTCAGCGACGAGTGCACCGACGTCTCGGTGCACTTGGGCCACGTGGGGCAGCCCAGGCCGGAGCCCGTCAGGCGCACCGCGGCGCCGGTGAAGACGATGAGGACGAGCAGGAAGAGCGCGACCTTCGTGATCGTCGCGAAGCGCTCGGGCGTGATGGGAAAGCGTGCGCGCATGTCCACCGTGAAGGATGGCGCACCTTGCCGGGTGGTGGCACGCCGGGTGCGGGCGCGGGCGCGTCAGGCCTCGCGGTCGCGCGGCGCTCGCGGCCGCACAGGTCCTCCGCCAGTGGCGTGAGCCACGATGCTCAGACCCCGGACTCGTCCTCGGCGGCGACGACGAGCATGAGGGCGTGGGTCTGGGCGATGCTGAGCGCCTCCGGGAGGGCCATCCGGTCGTACACGAGGGCGCGGGCGGCCTCTGAGAGCGAGCGCGCGAGGCCGTCGGCGTGGCGCAGGGTGCCCCCGGTGTCCTCATCGGGCTGGTCGAGCTGGAAGGCGCTGTCGTGGATGGTGGCGTCGACCCACGGGCGCCAGTCGTAGCCGGTGCTGTCGGCGTCCGCCTCCAGGGCGCGCTGGCAGAGCCGCAGGGTTCGGCACGCGCCCTGGCGGGCCTCGCCCTTGGCCTTGTGAAGAGCGATCGCCGGGAGGTCGCGATCGACGAGGTCCACGCCGATGAGCGAGGCGGCCGTGAGCTCGGCCAGCCCACTGATCGCGGTTGCGACGAGGTCGATGGGCTGGGCCAGACGCTCTTCGTCGGGGTTGATGCTGCGCCCACCGAGGGCGATGGCCCGATGGTGCGCCATGCGTAGGCGCTGGTGCGTGCTCACGGGCCCCCGAACTCCTTGGCGGCCGGCGAGGGGGTGGCCGGGGGCGGGGTCGGCGTCGCGAACTCGCGGCGGACGATCGTCGACGCAGGTGCCGGCTTGGGCGGCGTGAACTCCGTCGCGGCGGGAGCCGGCGGCGTGGCCGCCTGCTTCGCCGCGAACTCGCGCTCGGCCTGCGCCTTCCTGCGCGCGGCGGCGCGGGCGGCTGCACGAACTGCCGCCTGGCGCCGCTCCTGCGCGGCCGCCGCCCGCGCGCGGGCCTGCTGCTCGTGGCGTTCGGCGACGCGGACCGTCGTCCTCACGCCTGCGATGACCTGGGCGGCCGGCGTGATGGCCGCGGCGTTGGCGGCGACCGGCTTCGTCCTGACGGGAGCGGCTGCCTCGGCGCGTTCGGGCTGCTGGTGGGTGAACGGAGTCGCGATCCGGCTCGGGACGCCGTCCACCGCGCAGTACACGCCGCCACCTCCGGTACACGCCGCGGCCACGATCGCGACGGCCTTCGGCGTCGACACCCCGATCGGCGTCGGGTCCCCCACGCGCATGGCGAGGTTCCTCACCCAGTCACCGGCGGTGTGCAGCGCAGCGACCGCACGGTCGAGGGTCGCGGCCATGTCCTCGTCGGCGACGACGAGGGGCACCGGCGCGATGATGGCCAGGCCGTGCCGGGCGACCGCGAGGTGACGGATCGTCTCACGACATTCGGTGCACGACCGGGCGTGCTCGGAGGCGGCACGGGCCGCGTCGAAACCGGAGCCGCCGGCCGCCGCAAGAAGGGCTCCGAGGTGGTCGGGGCAGGGGGTCGTCCCGGCGCGTTGGGCGACGGCGGTCACGAAGGCGGCGATCGCCGGGCCCTTGCGGCGGTAGAGGGTCGGCCGGGAGATCCCGAGCGTCGCGGCGAGGAGCTTTTGGTCGGTGCGGGCGAGCTCGGCCCGGACGAGCTCGAGCTCGAGCGGCGTCAGGTCGGCGATGACGGCGTTGACCGAACGCACCATGTCGAGGACCTCGCGCATCGTCTGCCGCCGATCGACCCGCTCGGCGACGTCCTCCACCTCCGGGCTGAGCCGCTCGAGCCCGATGTCGTCGGTGGCCTCCTCACGGCCGCCGCGCAGATACGTGCGCTTGGCGAGGTTTGCGACGCAGCGGGTGGCATAGGCGACCGGGTCCTCGATGGCCTGGGCCGCCATCCGACGGGTGACGGCGATGAGCGTGTCCTGCACCAGGTCCTCGGCAAGGCCTCGATGGCGCAGGTCGGCGAACAGCGGAGAGCGCTCGACGAGCGCGCTCAACATCGCGTGCAGCTCCCCGACGAGCTCCTCGTCGGGATGCCCCGCAGCGCCGGGGTTACGGTGCGGCGACCGTCTCACCGGCAGGACCGCGACGGAGCGCCGGCGTCACGACGCCGGCGCTTCGAGCGCCCTCGTAATGGACAGCCGGATGGCACTACGGCAGCACCCGCACGTCGATGTGCCGACTGAACCGGTGGTGTAGACCTTCCGGTTGCGCGGGAGGACCAGGACGCGGAAGCGGTACGTCGTCGCGGTGGTCGTCTTCGTGAACCGGTGGGACACGCGGAACCGCCCGCCCTTGGAACGCGTCGTCGTGAACTTGGCGAAGGTCAGCCACGAGCGGTTCAGGCGGACCTGGACGCGCACGTCGGTACCCGTGCGAGGCAGCGTCCCCAGCACCTTGCCGCGGAAGACGAGCGTCTGCCCGTTGCGCAGCCGGCGCTTGGACACCGAGAAGAGCGCGTCCTGACGCACCTGCAGCGTCAGCGGGTTCGAGCCGCGGTTGGCGTCGCTGCCCCCGAGCGGGAAGTAGACGACCCGGATCTCACGGCTGCGACCACCCCCTGCGACCGGCAGCGCGAAGCTGCCGTCCGCGGCGGTGACGGTCGTCTTGTCCAGCCGCCACGCCGCATCGGACGAGCCCAGCGGCCGCTGCACGAGGTAGACCCGTGCTGCCGAGATCGGACGGTTGGCGGGGGTCTGCAACGTCCCGCGGACGCGGAGCGCCTGACCGTACGCGGCCACGGTCCGCGTGCTGCTGCGCACCGTGGCCCCCGAGCCGATGGCGAATCGGACGGCGAGGAGCGCGTCGTTGGTCGCAGGTGATCCGTTTCCGACCCGCTCGGACACGGGGTTGCGCAGCCGGCCGATGGTGTTCAGGTCCGACACCGCGAGTGGTGAGAACGTCTCCGACGAGGCCGAGTTCGACGTCGAGGACGTCGTCGTCGTCGAGGTGTTCGTCGTGGCGGTCTCCGACGACGTGTTGTTGGTCGTGTTCGTCGTCGTGCCGCCGCCGGGCGTCGACGGCGACGGCGCCGCCGGGATCTTGTTGTCGAACGGCGCGGGGTCCGTCGAGTCCGGGACACCGTCGTTGTCGTCGTCGGTGTCCAGCCGGTTGATGGTCTTGTCGCCGTCAAAGTCGCCGCAGTCGTCGGCGGGACCGCTCGGGCGACCGGTGCAGTAGGACGTCACCGTGACGCCTCCCGCGAAGGGCCCCGACGTGACGGTCGAGTCCCGGGTCGTCGTCCCGCCGTGATCCGTCGATGCCACGCGACACAGCACCTTCTTGCCGATGTCGCCGGCCTGCTGCACATACGTCTTCG
>CAZRLR010000043.1:0-16995 GCA_964600395.1 uncultured Conexibacter sp. | reverse complement strand
TCGGCTGGGGCGTCGGCGGCATCGAGGCGGAGGCCGCGATGCTCGGCCAGCCGATCCCGATGCTCATCCCGCAGGTCATCGGCTTCAAGCTCAAGGGCGCGCTGCCCGAGGGCGCCACGGCGACCGACCTCGTCCTGACGATCACCGAGATGCTGCGCGCCAAGGGTGTCGTCGGCAAGTTCGTCGAGTTCTACGGCGCCGGCGTGACCGCCCTGCCGCTGGCCGACCGCGCGACGATCGGCAACATGTCGCCCGAGTTCGGCTCGACCTGCGCGATCTTCCCGATCGACGCCGAGACCGTCCGCTACATGCGCTTCTCCGGCCGGCCCGACGACCTCTGCGAGCTCGTCGAGGCGTACGCCCGCGAGCAGGGCCTGTGGCACGACGAACACGCCGAGGAGCCGACGTACACCGACACGCTCGAGCTGGACCTGTCGACCGTCGTCCCCTCGATCGCCGGGCCCAAGCGCCCGCAGGACCGCGTCGCGCTGACGGACGCCGCGTCCGCCTTCGGCGAGGCGATCGAGGCCTACCTGCCCGACGGCAGCGGCGACACGACCGGCGCGGGCGACGCGCAGCCTGGCGAGCGGGCGGTCGAGGACGAGGCGCCGCTGGCCACCGTGACGCGCCGCTCGGCGCCGGTGACGATGGACGACGGGCGGGCCTGCGACCTGCAGGACGGCGCCGTCGTCATCGCGGCGATCACCTCGTGCACGAACACCTCCAACCCGTCGGTCATGATCGCCGCGGGCCTGCTGGCGCGCAACGCGCACGCCAAGGGCCTGACGAGCAAGCCGTGGGTCAAGACGTCGCTGGCCCCCGGGTCGCTCGTCGTCAGCGAGTACCTCGAGCGCGCGGGCCTGATGGAGGACCTGCAGGCGCTCGGCTTCCACAACGTCGGCTACGGCTGCACGACGTGCATCGGGAACTCCGGGCCGCTGCCGGAGCCCGTCAGCGCGGCGATCAACGAGCACGACCTCGTCGCCGTCTCGGTGCTCTCGGGCAACCGGAACTTCGAGGGGCGCATCAACCCCGACGTGAAGATGAACTACCTCGCGTCGCCGCCGCTCGTCGTCGCCTACGCGATCGCGGGGTCGATGGACGTCGACCTGTACACCGACCCGCTCGGGCAGGACCAGGACGGCAACGACGTCTTCCTGAAGGACATCTGGCCGTCGACGGCCGACATCGCGGCGACCGTCGAGGAGGCCGTGCAGAGCGACATGTTCCGCCGCTCCTACGCGCAGGTCTACGACGGCTCGACGGACTGGCAGCAGCTCGACGTCCCGTCCGGCGACCGCTTCGCGTGGGACGCCGACTCGACGTACGTGCGCCTGGCGCCGTACTTCGAGGGGATGCAGGCGCAGCCGTCGGCGGTCACCGACATCGAGGGTGCGCGCGTGTTGGCGAAGCTCGGCGACTCGGTGACGACGGACCACATCTCGCCCGCCGGCGCGATCAAGGCCGACTCGCCCGCCGGCAAGTACCTCACCGAGCACGGGGTGGAGCGCAAGGACTTCAACTCCTACGGCTCGCGGCGTGGCAACCACGAGGTGATGATCCGCGGCACCTTCGCCAACATCCGCCTGCGCAACCAGCTCGCGCCGGGCACCGAGGGCGGCGTGACGAAGAAGGACGGCCAGGAGATGTCGATCTACGACGCCTCCATGGCCTACCAGGAGGAGGGCGTGCCGCTCGTCGTGCTCGGCGGCAAGGAGTACGGCTCGGGCTCGTCGCGCGACTGGGCGGCCAAGGGCACCGCGCTGCTCGGGGTCCGGGCGGTCATCTGCGAGTCGTTCGAGCGCATCCACCGCTCCAACCTCGTGGGCATGGGCGTCCTGCCGCTGCAGTTCCCGGAGGGGGAGACGGCGGACTCGCTCGGCCTGGCCGGGGAGGAGGAGTTCTCCATCACGGGCTTCGCGGAGCCGCTGAACGCGGGCGAGCTGCCCAAGACGGTGCAGGTCAAGGCCGGCGACGTCGAGTTCGAGGCGACCGTCCGGATCGACACGCCGAAGGAGGCGGACTACTTCCGCCACGGCGGCATCCTCCTGTACGTGCTGAGGCAACTCGCGCAGCAGCAGGCCTGACGCCACGGCCCGCCGAGTCCCGCTCGCCATCCGCTCGGCGGGTGGCCACCGGGACTCGCCACCCACCTGCCGTCGAGTCCCGCTCGCCATCCGCAAGGCGGATGGCCACCGGGACTCGGCGCGCGGCCTCGTGACCCTCGCACCTGACAGGGTGCGTCGCCTGTGACCCCGTCCGTCCCGAGCGCCACGCGCACCGCCGCCCGCGCCACCGCGCTCGCGTTCTTCAGCTCGGGCTTCGCGTTCGCCTCCTGGGCCTCGCGGATCCCGGCGGTCCGCGATCGCCTGGACCTGTCGCCGTCGGCGCTCGGGCTCGTCCTGCTCGCTGTCGCCGCCGGCGCCATCGGTGCCCTGGTGGTGATCGGCGCGGTGATCGCGCGGGTCGGCAGCCACCGGACGTCCACGGCGATGGCCGGCGTCCTCGCCGTCGGGCTCCTGTGGATCGCGTTCGGCTATCTCGAGGACGTGGCCGCGCTGGCGCCGGGCCTCGCCCTCCTGGGCTTCGGCGCGGGCGGCTTCGACGTGGCGATGAACGTCCAGGCCGCCGCGGTCGAGCAGGCGCTCGCCCGGCCGGTCATGTCGCGCTTTCACGCCGGCTACAGCTTCGGCACGGTCTGCGGCGCGCTCGTCGGCGCGGCGGCCACGGCGCTCGGGGTGTCCGTCACGGTCCACCTCGCGCTCGTCGCCGTCGGCGTGACGGGCGCGGCGGCGGTCGTCGCCCGCGGCTTCCTCGACGACCGGGGCGCGGCACGCGAGAGCGGTCCGCCGGTGCGCCTGGGCGCGGCGTGGCGCGAGCGGCGCACGCTGCTCGTCGGGGTCTTCGTCCTGGGCTTCGCCTTCGCCGAGGGCACCGCGAACGACTGGATCAGCGTCGCCGCGATCGACGGCTACGGGGCCTCGGCCGCGCTCGGCGTCGTCGCGTTCGCGTGCTTCCTGGCCGCGATGACGGCGGGGCGCTGGTTCGGCCCGACGCTGCTCATCCGGTACGGACGTGTCACGCTCGTCCGCGGGATCGCCGTGATGGGGACGGTGGGGGTGCTCGTGTTCGTCTTCAGCCCGTGGCTGCCGCTGGCGATGGCCGGCGCCCTGCTGTGGGGGTTCGGGACGTCGCTCGGCTTCCCGGTCGGCATGAGCGCCGCGGCCGACGAGCCCCAGCACGCGGCCGCACGGGTGAGCGTCGTCTCCTCGATCGGCTACTGCGCGTTCCTGGGTGGCCCGCCGCTCATCGGCGTGCTCGGCGACCGCCTCACCGTCCTGCGGGCGCTCACCGCGGTCGCGGTCCTGCTCGGGGTCGCCGCGCTCGTCGCGGGCCAGACCGCGCCGCCGGACGCGGCGCCCTGAGACCTGCCGGCGCAGACGGGTGCGGCTCGCGACGCAATGCACCACATGGGTGCATTCCGTCGCGCGGCGACCCGTGCGAAGCCGTCGCGCGCCGCCGTCAGTCCCGACGCGGGCGGAAGGCGTGCGCGTCGGCGAGCAGGTCCGCGTGCGGAGCCCGGACGACGTAGCGCGTGATCCGGCCGCGCTCCTCGGCGACGAGCACGCGCAGCGGCCACTCGTAGCGCTTGCCGTCGGTGCCGGTCGCCGTCGCGTGGCACACGACGATCGTCAGGTCGCCCACGGCCTCGGCGCGCTCGAGCTCGAGCCACAGGTCCGGTGCGATCCGCAGGACGTTGTCGATCGTCCGGCGCAGGCCCGTGAGCCCGCGTTCGGCGGTCGGCGTCAGGCCGAGGGCCAGGGGGAGGAAGAGGTCGATCTCCTCGTCGACGAGCGTGTCGAGCTCGTCCAGTCTCCTGGCGTTGAACGCCGCGTGCGCCGCGACGATGACCTGAACCGACGTGCTGGTCACACGTCCCCCCTGCGCTGACTCCGTGTCCATCTTCGCCTCCACGCGCTGGCGGCGCTCCGTGCCGGCCAACTGAGAACGGGCAGCCATCCCGATTGCCCCTTGCGCCGATCCTAGCCCAGGGGGCAAGGGCCCGGCGGCGGTCGTCCGCCCGCCGCCGGGCCCTACCGGACGTCAGACCGCCTCGCCGCGGACCGTCGCGACGCCGAGGAGCAGGCCCTCGGTGAAGGCCGTCGTCCCGAAGGCGCCGTTCAGCGCGTCGGCCGCCGCCTTGGTGAGCTTCGCCGACACGTTGCCGACCGTCACCTTGCGCCCGGCGATCGTGACCTTCGGGGAGCCGAGGTCGAGCGACAGGATCTCCACCGGCGCCGAGCCGTTGACCTTCGCGGCCAGCGTCGCCTTGCGCGTGTCGATGAGGAAGTCCGTCAGCGCGACCGTCGTCGAGCCCTTCGTGAGCGTGATGCCGCCGGTGTGCGGGATCGAGCCCGCCAGGGTCTTGGCGTCGACCTTGCCGCCGGCGATCGGGAACCCGAAGGTCCCGTCGGCGTTCGCCTTCGCGTCACCGGCCAGGCCGGGGGTGATGCCGAGCGAGGTCAGGGCCGAGAGGGCGCCCGGGTCGACCGCCAGGTCCGTCTGGCCGCCCGCGAAGGCGACCTCGGCGGGCGTGGCCTTGATCGTCAGCGTGCCGAGCTTCAGCTTCGGCTTGAACGCCTTCACGTGGAAGGTCTTGTTCAGCGCCGCGGCACCGGCCGCGCTGAGGTGCAGGGAGACGTTGGAGACGGTCGTCCCGAGGCCGTTGCGCGTGATCTTCGCCTTGCCGATGACGGGGACCAGGAGCTTGGCCCGCGCACCGCCGTTGACCTTGGACGAGAGGGTCGCCTGCTTGCCGATCGTCACGTTGTAGTCGCTCAGCGTGACCTTGACCTTGCCCGCGCTGAGGCGCAGACCACCCGTGTGTGTGATCGTGCCCGCGGCGGTCGCCGGATCGATCGAGCCGCCGGTGATGGGGAACGTCACGCCGGACGCGCCGGCCTTCGCCTTGCCGGTGGGCGTGACCTTCACGCCGAGCGACTTGAGCGCCTTGCCGGCGGCGCGGTCGAGCTTCAGCGTCGTCCCCTGTCCGGCGAGCTTGACGCTCGCGGCGTTCGCGGGGGCGGCGCCGAGCGCGGTGCTGCCGGCGATGGCGCCGGCGAGGGAGAGCGCCGTCAGCGCGGTGCGCCGGCGGCCTGGGGTGGTGATGTCGACCATGGGAGGGTCCTCCGTGTCGGGTGGGTTGTGCCAGGAGATCCGGAACGAGGCCGCGATCCGGTTGAGCGTCGTTGCGCCAAACCGTTTCGGCGCGACGCCCGTACTCCCTGGGTGAGATGCTGGCGCTGCTCCATGCCACCGACGCCCCGCAAGCCCCTGTGAGCCGTCCCCGGCCGCCGGTCCCGGTGGACGAGGACCGCATCGCGCGCGGCCTGGCCGCCGCCGATCCCGACGCGCTGCGCGAGCTGCACGCCGCGCACGCGGGCACCGTCTTCGGCTACCTGCTCGGCGTGCTGCGCGACCGCGCGACCGCCGAGGACGTCTGCCAGCAGGTGTTCACCGAGGTCTGGACGCGGGGGCGCGCCTACGACCCGTCGCGAGCGTCGCTGCTGACGTGGATCATGACCATCACCCGCTCGCGCGCGATCGACGAGCTGCGCCGCCGCGTGCCCGAGCCGCACGACCCCCAGACGACGACGGCGCTGACCGACGACGGCCCCGGCGGCGCCCCGGCCGAGGCCGACCGGCTGCTGCAGCAGTGGGAGGTCGCCCACCTGCTGGGCCTCCTGGACCCCGACGACGCCCACCTGCTGCGCCTGCGCTTCTTCGAGGAGCTCACGCAGACCGAGATCGCCGACCTCACCGGCCTGGCGCTCGGCACGGTCAAGACGCGCATGGTCCGGGGGCTCGAGCGCCTGCGCGAGCTCATGGCCGCCGAGGCCGCCCGCGACGCGCGGGCGATCGCGCGGTCCGGTGGCCGCCCGTCCGACGACGCCCTGGGGGCCCTGGCATGAGCGGCGAGCTGCGACCCGTCGACGTCGTGCTCGGCGGCCTGGACGCCCCGCAGACGGCCGAGGCCGAGCGCCGCCTGCGCGAGGACCCGGCCTTCCGCGCCGCGGTCACGCGCCTGCAGCAGACCGCCGACGCGGTGCGGGACGCGGCCGCCCTCGGCGCCGTCCCCGTCCCGCCGCCGCTGGACCTGGACGCGGCGCTCGCCGCCCGCCCGGCGTGGGACGCGGTGCCGGCCGGGCAGCCGACGGTCCCGACCGTCGTGGAGCGCCCGCGACGGACCGCCTGGCGCGAGCGCCTGGCGGGACGGCTGGCCGGCCCGTTCGTCGTGCGCCCGCTGGCGGCCGGCCTGGCCGGCGCCGTCCTGCTCGTCGCCGGCGTGGGCGGCGGGCTGCTCGTCGCCGGCGACGGTGACGGCCCCGCGCCCACGCCGACCGCCGCGCCGGACCCGATCGCGGCCCTGCCCGCCGTCCCGCTGAGCGCCTTCGCCGGCTTCGACGGGACGACCGCCCGCGTCGCCGTCCACCTGCCCGACCGGGCGGGGGAGGAGGGCGACCTGATCGCCGACGGCCTGGCCCCGAGCCCGTCCGGGCACTACTACGAGCTGTGGCTCATGACCGACGATGAGCACCTGGCGTCGCTGGGCAGCTTCCGCGTCGGGCCCGACGGGCACGCCCACATCCGCTTCGCGCTGGCCGCCGATCCAAAGGCCTACCGCTACCTGGACGTGTCGGTCGAGCCGGACGACGGCGACCCGGCGCACTCGTCCAAGTCGGTGCTGCGCTCGGCGCCGCTGGCCTGACGGGCGCCCCGGCCACCTGTACTAGCCTGGGCGACCTATGACGATCCCTCCCGTCCTGCACGACCTCCTCAGCGCCCACGGCCCCTCGGGCTACGAGACCGCCCCGTCGCAGATCTGGCGCGACGCCGCCGCGGCCTTCGCGGAGGTCGAGGTCGACCACATGGGCAACTCGACCGCCACGGTCAAGGGGACGGCCGGCGGCCCGACGGTCGCGATCGTCGGCCACGTCGACGAGATCGGCCTGATCGTCACGCACATCGACGAGAAGGGCTTTCTCTTCTTCGCCTCCGTCGGCGGCTGGGATCCGCAGATCCTCGTCGGCCAGCGCGTCGCGGTCCACACGAAGGACGGCGTCGTCCCCGGCGTCGTGGGCAAGAAGCCGATCCACCTGCTCGAGCCGGACGAGCGCAAGAAGGTCACCGAGCTGAAGGACATGCACATCGACATCGGGGCCGCCGACGGGGACGAGGCCAAGGGCCTCGTGCGCATCGGCGACGTCGCGGTCATCGACGCCGAGCCGATCGAGCTGCTGCAGGGCCGCGCCGCGTCGCGCGCGATGGACAACCGCCTCGGCGCGTTCGTCGCCTACGAGGTCGCCCGCCTCGTCGCCGAGGCCGGCGGCGCGCCCGGGGACGTCGTCGCCGTCGCGGCCGTCCAGGAGGAGATCGGGCTCTTCGGCGCCGCCGCGTCCTCCTACCGGATCCAGCCCGACGCGGCGATCGCCGTCGACGTGACCTTCGCGACCGACACGCCCGGCATCGACGTCAAGAAGCTCGGCGAGCACCCGCTGGGCTCCGGCCCGGTGCTCGAGCGTGGCGCGACGCTCAACCCGCGGCTCTTCGAGCTGCTGCACGACGCCGGCGAGCAGGCGCAGATCGCCTTCACGGTGTCGGCCAACGGCGGGCGCACGGGGACGGACGCCGACGCGATGCACCACAACCGCGGCGGCATCCCCACGACGGTCGTCGGCCTGCCGCTGCGCTACATGCACTCGCCGGTCGAGATCGTCCAGGTGCAGGACGTGCTGGACGCCGCCAAGCTCATCGCCGCGATGCTCGCC
Organism: uncultured Conexibacter sp.; assembly: GCA_964600395.1. Lineage (GTDB taxonomy): Bacteria > Actinomycetota > Thermoleophilia > Solirubrobacterales > Solirubrobacteraceae > Paraconexibacter. The sequence goes on along the minus strand of CAZRLR010000043.1, from coordinate 9,166 downwards.
GACCTGTCGGCGGACACCTCCTTCGCGCGCTGACCGCCCGCTAGATGTCGGCGAGGATCTGCCGCCGCTTGGCGGCGTGCTCCTCGTCCGTGACGAGCCCGGCGGCGCGCAGCGCGTCGAGCTCGCGCAGCCGTGCGGCGACGTCGTGCCCGTCGGACGCCGCCGCATCCGCCTCCACACCCCGCATCCGCGCGACGGTCTGCAGCTGCGCCGCGAGCGTGGCCATGCCGGGCGTGGCGGGGCCCGCCGGCGGCGTCGGTCCCGAGCGGGGGGCGGGCGTGGTCGACAGCGGCCGCCCGGGCAGCGCCGCGGGTGGCCGCGGCGCCGGCGCGGTGAGCGTGCGCCAGACGAGGAACAGCAGCGCCGGGCCGCCGACGAGCATGAAGCTCACGCCGATCCACGTCCCGGCGGACCGCAGCCCGGGCGTCGAGGGGGCGGCGGGCCCGCGGCCGGCGACGAACGCCGCCGCGCCCATGCACGTGAAGAGCAGCAGGAACCACATGACCCCGATGCCCATCGCCGCGCCGTCGCGCTGCGCGCCGCCCGAGCCGCGCGTGGCGAGCAGGCCCATGCCGGCGAACGGGACGACGAAGATCGACGCGATGAGGCCGAGGATCTTCAGGCCGGTGCCGTCCGGGCACGGGCGGACCGCGACGTACGTCCCGTCCGAGCCGCAGGAGCCGATGCGCACGAGGTGGTAGATCGTGACGGCCGCCAGGGCGACCGAGCCCGCGATGAGCACGATGCCCAGCAGGGTGCGGATCCAGTACCTCATCGCAGGTCGTCCACGCAGCGCTGGACCGCGGCTTGGCGGCGGCCGGCCCGGCGCAGGCAGCGCTTCAGGCGCCGGGCCGACGCGGGGTCGGTGATGATCCGGGTGGAGCCGACGATGATCTGCACCGCGTTCGTCTCGAAGCCCGAGAACGAGCCGGAGGGTCGCTTGGGGCGCTTGGGGACGGTCGCCGTCGTCGGGGCGGACGGCACCGTCGGGGTCGTCGTCGGCTCGGTGAACGTCGGCTCCGGCTGGACGGGGTCGACGGTCCGGCGCACCCCGCGCCCGTCGCCGCCGGCGACCCAGTTCTGGTCCGGGATGGGGACGTCGGCCAGGCGCAGGCTCCAGTGCTGCTTGACCTCGTCGGAGGCGTCGTAGCGCCAGTCGACCCCGGTCACGGCCGTGGCCGGGTGGCCGCTGCGCTGCAGGGCGGTCGCGACGAAGCGCGCGGGGGCCGTCGTGTCGATCTGCGCGAGCGGCGGCCCGTCACCGGTGTCGTCGCCGTCGTCCTGCGTGCGCACGTCGTAGGCCAGGTCCACGATGAACGAGCGCGCGTGGCCGAAGCCGTCGCGCACCCCGACGCGGACGCGCACGGGCGTGAGGGAGACGTCGGTGACGACCTCGTCGGCCTTCGCCTTCGCGCCGATCAGCGCGAACGCGCGCGTCAGGTTCCCGGCGGCCAGCAGCGAGCGGCCGTCGGCGCCGACGACCTTGCCGCGCTCGCCGAGTTGCACCGGGTCCGCGAGCGCGTGGCGCTCGGCCCGCCACAGGCCCAGCCCCGTCCCGACGAGCGCGAGCAGGACGATCGCCAGGGGGATCCAGCCCTCGCTGCGCGGGCCGCGGGGCTCGCGCGCGGCGGCCGCCACGGGCACCGCCGGAGCGGTGGGCGTCGTGCCCGCGCCGAAGGCGTTGGCGGCGTCGGAGGCGGAGGGGTCGTCGGGGCGCATCGGGGGAGCCGGACGCTACCGGTCCGCCCTGGCGGTACGGTGACGGTCGAGACGACATCGAGACCCGCGGAGGCCGGCCATGCTGCTGCTGTTCGACATCGACGGAACGCTGCTCATCCGCGCCGCGGGCGCCCACCGCGAGGCGCTGCACGACGCCGTGCGCGAGGTCCACCGAGTCGACATCCCGGACGCGTTCGTCGAGACCGCCGGGCGCACCGACCTGTCGATCATGCGCTCGATCCTCACGCTGGCGGGGGTCGACGCGCGCGCGATCGACGACGGCACCCAGGCGCGGTGCGAGGCCGCGGTCACCGCCTACGCGCGCCGCTGCGAGGCGGACCTGCGCGGGACGGTCGCCCCGGGCGTCCCCGAGACGCTGGCGACGCTGGCGGCCGCCGGCCACACGATCGCCCTCGTCACGGGGAACCTGGAGCCGATCGCGCGCCTGAAGCTCCGCCGCGCCGGCCTGGGCGAGTGGTTCGCCGACGGTCCGGGTGGCTTCGGGTCAGACCACGAGGACCGCTCCGAGCTGCCGGCCCTGGCCCGCCGCCGTGCGGCCGAGCGGAGGGACGGCCCGGGCGCCGCGCCCGTCCCGCGCAGTCAGGCCGTCGTCATCGGCGACACGCCGCTGGACATCGCCTGCGCCCGGGCCGACGGGGTGCGCTGCGTCGCGGTGAGCACCGGGCAGCATCGCGCCGCCGACCTCGGCGGCGCCGACGCCGTCATCGACGCGATGGCGCAGCTGTCCGCCGTTCTGGACGGCTGGGCGCAGGCCGCCTAGGTCAGCGACCAGTACCCGTCGGCGCCCACGGGCCACTCCTGGGCGACGCGGGCCAGGCGCTCGCGGGCCTCGGGCACCTCGAGCTCGCAGACCATCGCGACCTCCTTCGTCGCCAGCGGCTCGCCCGCCCAGGCGAGGACCTCGGCGACGTCGTCGCTCGTCGGCCGGCGCTCGAGACCGGGGGCGAGGTTCGCGATCAGCACCTCGTAGGCGGGCAGCGGCTGGAAGCCGGCGGCGACGAGCAGCGTGTTCGGGTCGCCGTCGAGCGTCAGCTCGTAGGACGGGCAGGTGTAGCGCCGGCCGCCCTCCCAGCCGGCGAGCTTGTGGTCCAGCGCGAGGGCCGCCGCGGCCGGGTGGCGCGCCCGGTCCATGTCCTCGGCCAAGGCGTCGCGCACGTCGTCCCCGGCCATCCAGCCCTCGAGTGCTTCGGGGTCCAGGCCCGCGTCCTCGGCGGCGGTGGCCAACGTCTCGGGGTCGTCGAGCAGGCCGCCGGCGAACTGGTGCACCCGCAGCGCGCGCAGGAGCGCGTACGTCGAGGCCGGGGCGTGCAGGCGGGCGGCGACGACGGCGCGGCAGGCGGGCACCGTCCCGGCCATCCGCGGGCGCAGCGAGGAGTCGATCGGCATGCCGTGGTCGGCGCCGATCTGCTTCAAGGCGCCCGAGAGGACGTCGACGGTGAAGCCCTTGGCCTCGTAGTCCGCGCCGGTCTCGGCGAGGCCGACGAGGACCGGCGTCCACGCCAGCTGATCGCCGAAGAGCCAGTCCAGGCGCCGGCGCATCGGCTCGGCGCTGAAGGCCCAGGGGCACCCGGGGTCGGTGAACTCGGCGATGTGGACCGTGGTCATGGTTGACACCATAGGAGGGGGCGGCGCGCGGGCGACGGGCCTGGGCGCTGGTCTGATCCAAGCGCGCCAAAGAACCGAACAACCCAGCAGACCCTTCGCGGCCCGAGACACCACCGACACCAGCAGGGACCCCGCCATGAACATCGCCATCGTCGGGGCCGGGATCGCGGGCCTGACCGCCGCGCACCGGCTCCACCCCGACCACGAGATCACCGTCTTCGAGGCCAACGACTACGTCGGCGGCCACACGAACACGATCGACGTGTCCACGGCCAGCGGCGACTGGTCCGTCGACACCGGCTTCATCGTCCTCAACGACCGCAACTACCCGAACTTCACGCAGTTCCTCGGCGAGCTCGGCGTCGCCATCCAGCCCACCCACATGGGTTTCAGCGTCGCCTCCGACCACGACGACTTCGAGTACGCCGGCACCCCGCGCGGCCTCTTCGCCCAGCGCCGCAACCTCGTCGAGCCGCGCTTCCACGGGATGATCCGCGACCTCCTGCGCTTCAACAAGGAGATGCAGGCGCTACTGGCGTCCGACGTCCCGGGCCCCTCGCTCGGCGAGTACCTCGACGCGGGCGGCTTCGGCGAGTGGTTCGTCCACCGGCTCATCGTCCCGCAGGCCAGCGCCGTCTGGTCGGCGGACCCGGCCGGCATGTGGGCGTTCCCGGTGCGCTTCCTCGCCGAGTTCTTCCGCAACCACGGGATGCTCGGCTTCAAGGACCGCCCGCAGTGGCAGACGATCGTCGGCGGCTCGCAGCGCTACGTCGACCAGGTCGTCAAGCCGTTCGCGGACCGCATCCACACGAGCACCCCGGTCGTCGCCGTCACGCGCCACGCCGACCACGTCGCGGTCACCCCGCGCGGCGGCGAGGCCCTGCGCTTCGACGAGGTCGTCCTCGCCTGCCACGCCGACCAGGCGCGGGCGATGCTGACGAACCCGACGGACCTCGAGGACGAGCTGCTGTCGGCCTTCCCCTTCCAGGCCAACGAGGCCGTCCTGCACACGGACTCAAGCCTCATGCCCAAGCGGCGCACCGCCTGGCAGGCGTGGAACTTCCACCTGCTCGCCGAGCCCAAGCCGCTGACGACGATCACCTACGGCATGAACCACCTGCAGTCGCTGCCGGCGCCGGAGGACTTCCTCGTCACGCTCAACCTCACCGAGAAGATCGACCCGGACAAGATCATCGAGGTCGTCCAGTACGCGCACCCGATCTTCACGCACGAGGGCATCGCCGCCCAGGCGCGCCACGGCGAGATCTCCGGCGTGGACCGCATCCACTACGCGGGCGCCTACTGGCGCTGGGGCTTCCACGAGGACGGCGTCGTCTCCGCCCTCAACGCCCTCGAGCAGCGCGAGCGCCACGCCCGCGCGGGGGCCGGCGTCGCGTGAGCGCGGGCCCGACCAGCGCGGTGTACCGGGGGACGGTGCGCCACCGGCGCCACGACCCGATCGCCCACGCGTTCGAGTCGGCCGTCGGCATGCTCTACCTCGACCTCGACGAGCTCGAGGAGGGCATCCTCGAGCACCGGCCGCTGTGGTCGGCGCGTCGCCGGGCGATCGGGCGCTTCCGCCGCGAGGACTACCTCGGCGATCCTGCCGTCCCGCTCAAGGCCGCCGTCGCGCAGGAGATCCTCGCGCAGACCGGCGCCGTCCACGAGGGCCCCGTCCGCCTGCTCACGACGCCGCGCACGTTCGGGCGCGCGTTCAACCCCGTCTCGTTCTACTACTGCTTCGACCGCGACGGGGAGACCGTGCAGTTCGTCGTCGCCGAGGTGACGAACACGCCCTGGGGCGAGCGCCACAGCTACGTCATGGACGCCCGCGACGGCGACGGCGCGACGGTCATGCGCCAGGCCTTCGACAAGGTCTTCCACGTCTCGCCGTTCATGGGGATGGAGCACCGCTACGCGTGGTCGCTCACCGTCCCCGGCCCGACCCTCAGCGTGAACATCGACTCCACGACGACGACGTCGCCGGCCGTCCACGCCTTCGACGCGACGCTCAACCTCCGGCGCGAGCCGCTGACGGCCGCCTCGCTGCGCCGCCTGCTCGCCCGCTTCCCCTTCGCCACGCTGCGCACCGGCCTGTACATCTACGCGCACGCGATCCGCCTCAAGCTCAAGGGCGCGCCCTACTTCGCCCACCCCGAGGGGCACAAGCCCCCGTTCCTGACCCGCCGACCGAAGACGAGCGCATGACCGACAAGACCGCCCGCCGCCTCCTGCACCAGCTGCTGTCCCGCACCCAGGACGGCCAGCTCGTCCTCCACGAGAACGGGGTCGCCCGGACCTTCGGCTCGCCGTCGGGCCCGAACCCGCTGCGCGCCCACATCACCGTCAACGACCCGGCCTTCCACCAGTCGATCCTCAAGGGCTCGCTCGGCCTGGGGCAGTCCTACATGGACGGCCTGTGGGACGTGGACGACATGGTCACGCTCATCCGCATCGCCGCGCGCAACGTCCACCGCTTCGACGAGCTGCGTCGGACCTTCCGCCCGGTGCTCGCGCCGATCCAGAACGCCGTGAGCTTCGCCCGGCGCAACACGATCGAGAAGTCCCGCGAGCAGATCGCCGCCCACTACGACCTGGGCAACGACCTCTACGAGCTCTTCCTCGACGAGACGATGATGTACTCCGCGGCCGTCTTCGAGACGCCCGAGACGCCGCTGTACGACGCGCAGGTCGCCAAGCTGGACCGCATCTGCCAGAAGCTCGACCTCAAGCCGGGCGACCGCCTGCTGGAGATCGGGACGGGCTGGGGCGCCCTCGCCGTCCACGCCGCCGGCAAGTACGGCGCGCACGTGACCACGGCGACGATCAGCACCGAGCAGCACGCCCTCGCCACCCAGCGGGTGAAGGAGGCGGGCCTCGAGGACCGCGTCACGATCCTCCTGCAGGACTACCGCACGCTCACCGGGACGTACGACAAGCTCGTCTCGGTCGAGATGATCGAGGCCGTCGGCTGGCGCGACTTCCCGACGTTCTTCCGCGTCTGCGGCGAGCGCCTGGCGCACGACGGCGTGATGCTCCTGCAGGCGATCACGATCGACGACCGGGCCTACCACGTCGAGAAGGCCGTCAAGTCCTTCATCAACCAGCTCATCTTCCCCGGCGGCTGTCTGCCCTCGGTCGAGATCATCTCGCGCAACATGGTCCGCGAGAGCGACATGCGCATGGTCCAGCTGGAGGACATCACCGGCCACTACGTCACGACGCTCAAGCACTGGCGCGAGACGTTCGAGGCGGCGACGGACGAACTGGAGGCCCGCGGCTACGACGAGCGCTTCCGCCGCCTGTGGGTCCTGTACCTCGCCTACTGCGAGGCCGGCTTCGCCGAGCGCCGCATCCAGGACGTCCAGATCCTGCTGGCCAAGCCCGGCTTCCGCGAGGAGCCGGTCGCGCCCCTGCGCCCGACCGGCAGCCCTGCGCGCCGCCAGGGCGGGCCGCAGGCCGTCGCGGACGCCGACGACGACGTCGTGGCCGCCTGACCCCGACCCGGCCGCGCGCGCTGGGACGCGCCCGGACCGGGGTCCGCGGAGGCCGGGCGGGTTTGCCGGGGGCGGGATGCTGGTAAGCCCCCGGGCCCGTGCCGTGCCTCTCCGTCCCTCCCACGATCACCGACTCCGCCTGGGCGGACCGGACGTTCGCCCACACGGACTTCCCGCCCGCCGCGCTCGCCCGTGAGCGCTCGCGCAGCGTCTCGGTCTGCCTGCCGGCCCGCGACGAGGCCGCGACGATCGCCCCGATCGTCCGCGCCGTCGTGGGCCTGCGCGACGCGGGCGTCGTCGACCAGGTCGTCGTCGTCGACGACTCCCGGGACGGGACCGCGCAGCTGGCCGCCGACGCGGGCGCGGAGGTCCACGCCCAGTCGGCGCTCATGCCCGGCTTCGGGCCGGTGCAGGGCAAGGGCGACGCGATGTGGCGGGCGCTCACCGTCCTGACCGGCGACGTCGTCGTCTTCCTCGACGCCGACACCGAGGACTTCTCGCCCCACTTCGTCACCGGCCTGCTCGGGCCCCTGCTGGCGCCCGCGACGGGCACGCGCTTTGTCAAGGCGACGTACGCCCGCCCGTGGCGCACCGCCGCCGGCACGCTGCCCGCCGGCGGCGGCCGCGTCACCGAGCTCACCGCCCGGCCGCTGCTGCGCCGCTGCTTCCCCGCGCTCGAAGGGGTGCGCCAGCCGCTGGCGGGCGAGATCGCCGCCACGCGCGAGCTCCTGGAGCAGCTGCCCTTCCGCCTCGGGTACGGGGTGGACGCCGCGCTGCTCATCGACGCGCTGCGCGTCGCGGGGCCGGCGGCGCTCGCGCAGGTCGACCTCGGTACCCGGCAGAACCGCCACCAGCCGCTGCACGCGCTGCACCACATGGCGTGCGAGGTCGGCGACGCGATCCTCGACCGGGCTGCCGGCCTCGGCGCCGGCGAGCGCGAGCGTCCGGCCCTGCACGCCCTGGCCGCCGCGGCCGCACCGGTGCGGGTGGCCGGCTGATGCCCGCCCCCGCCGCCCCGCCGCCGACCGTCGCGCTGACCTTCGACGACGGCCCGGATCCGCGCTGGACGCCGGCCGTCCTCGACGCGCTCGAGCGCGCGGAGGCCCGGGCGACCTTCTTCGTCCTCACGACGCAGGTCCAGGCGCACCTGGGGTGGGTCGAGCGCATCCGCGCCGCCGGGCACGCGATCGGCCTGCACGCCCACGAGCACCGGCGGCACACGACCATCGACGCCCAGGAGCTGGCCGCCGACACCGACACCGCGCTTAACGTCCTCGCCCGCCACGACGTGACGCCGACGGTCTGGCGCCTGCCGTGGGGCGTCGCCGGACCCCACACCGCGGCGATCGCCGCCGAGCGCGGCCTCGACGTCGTGCACTGGACGGCGGACACCGAGGACTGGCGCGGGGACCCGGCCCCGGCGATGCTGGCCCGCGTCCTGCCCGAGCTGCGCGCGGGGGCGATCGTCCTGGCCCACGACGGCCTCGGGCCGGGCGCCACCCGCGCGGGCTGCGAGCAGACGGTCGCGCTCATCGAGCCGCTCGTCGCCGCCGCCCACGAGCGCGGCCTGCGCTGCGACACGCTCCCCGAGGCGGTGCTCCGGTGAGCCTGCAGGAGCGCAGCGGCGCGTCCGCCCACGAGCGCCTGGCCGGACACCGCGCCGCGCTGGCGCAGCTCGCCGCCGACCACGACGCACGCGACGACGGCGCCTTCCCGGACGCGGCCTGGGCCCTGCTCGTCGACGCCGGCGTCCCGGACGCGACCGTCGATCCGCTGCCCCGCGTGACCGAGCACGCGCTGTTGCGCGAGGTCGCCGCGGCCGACGTCGGGCTCGGGCGCCTGCTCGACGGCCACTTCAACGCGGTGCAGCGCCTGGTCGTGCAGGTCGACGACGCGGCGCTCGTCGCCGCCGAGCTTCACGGCGTGCGGGCCGGCGAGGTGCGCCTCGGCGTCTGGGGCGCGGACCCCGGCCCGGGTGACGGCGAGCCCGCGCGGCTGCGCCGCGACGGCGACCGGCACGTCGTGGACGGCGTGAAGACGTTCTGCTCGGGGGCCGGCGGCCTGCAGCGCGCCTTCGTGCTCGTCCGCGGCGACGGGGACGCGGCGCCGGTGCGCCTGGCCTACGTCGACCTGGAGCGTACGTCCGTCGACCGCCGCTGGTACCGCGGCGCCGGGATGCGGTCCAGCGCGTCGCACCGGGTGAGCTTCGACGGCGCCGACGTCCTGTGGCTCGCCGGCGCGCCGGGCGCCCTCGTGCGCCAGCCGTACTTCGCCGGCGACTCGATCCGGACCGCCGTCAGCTGGGCCGGCGGCGCGGACGCCGC
>CAZRLR010000042.1:0-17179 GCA_964600395.1 uncultured Conexibacter sp. | reverse complement strand
TCGCGAAGAACTACCGCAACCAGGGCCTGCCGTTCCTGGACCTCATCCAGGAGGGGACGCTCGGCCTCGTCCGCGCCGCGGAGAAGTTCGACTACCGCAAGGGCTTCAAGTTCTCCACGTACGCGACCTGGTGGATCCGCCAGGCGATCGCGCGCGCCCTGGCGGACAAGGCCCGGACGATCCGCATCCCCGTGCACGTCGTCGAGAAGCTCAACAAGATCGGCCGCGCCGAGCGCAAGCTCGTCACGGAGCTCGGTCGCGAGCCCACCGCCGAGGAGATCGCCGAGGTCACCGGCATCGACCCGGAGGAGGTCGACTCGATCAAGCGCAGCGCCCAGGCGCCCGTCTCGCTCGAGAAGCCCGTCGGCGACGAGGAGGAGTCCGAGTTCGGCCAGTTCATCGCCGACGAGCGCGCCGAGTCCCCCTACGAGCGTGCGGCCGAGATCCTCACGAAGGAGGCCCTGCGCGAGGCGCTGGAGAACCTCTCCTACCGCGAGCGCCGCGTCCTGGAGCTCCGCTACGGGCTGGGTGGGGAGCACCCCCGCACGCTCGACGAGGTCGGCCGGACGTTCAACGTCACGCGCGAGCGCATCCGCCAGATCGAGAACCAGTCGCTGAAGAAGCTGCAGTCGCTCGCCGAGGCGCAGAAGCTCCGCGACGTCGCCTGATCGAGCGTTCACACGCCAGCTGGACCAAAGGGACCCGATTCGGGTCCCTTTGTCGTTCCCACGGACACCGGACCGTCCGTAGAAGCCCGCTCGACCGACCGTAGTTTGTGCGGAGTCAGGACAAAAACGAGGCCTTTGAGCAGGAAGTTCGTTCGGAGTCTTGACAAACCTGTGAACGATCGAAGAGGGTCGTCCCGATGGCGTCGCACCCCACCGGGTCACTGGAGTCCCTCCGAGCACGCAACAGCCGGCTCGTCGTCGACGTCCTGCGTCGTCAGGGCGCCGTCAGCCGCGCCGAGATCGCTCGTCAGACCGGGCTCTCGCGCTCGACCGTGTCGAGCCTCGTCACCGACCTGCAGGACAAGGGCCTCGTCCACGAGCGCGAGCCCGACGCCAGCCCGCGCGGGCCGGAGGGCGGACGCCCCGGCGTCCTCGTCGCCCTCGACCGCTCGGCCGGTGCCCTCGTGGGCATCGACTTCGGCCACGACCACGTCAGCGTGGCTCTCTCGCCCCACCCCCCCGCGCTGCGGGCCGCGGGGACGGTCGACCTCGCGGACCACGACGCCGCCGGCGAGAGCCTCGACGTCGCCACGGCGCTCGTCGAGGCCCAGCTGCAGGCCGCCGGCGTGGACCTCAGCCGCGTCCTGGGGGCGGGCGTCGGCCTGCCCGGCCCGATCGACCGGGGGACGAACCTCGTCCGCTCGCAGCCGATTCTCCCCTCGTGGGTCGGCCTGAACCCCGTCGAGGAGCTGCAGGACCGCCTCGGCGTCCTCGTGCACCTCGACAACGACGCGAACGTCGGCGCCCTCGGCGAGTGCACGTTCGGGTCCGGGCAGGGTCGTCGGGTCGTCGCCTACGTGCGCCTCTCGGCCGGCATCGGCCTGGGCCTCGTGTTCGACGGCGTCCCCTTCCGCGGTGCCCACGGCATCGCGGGGGAGATCGGGCACGTGCTGATCGACCCGAACGGGCCGATCTGCCGCTGCGGCAACCGCGGGTGCCTGGAGACGCTCGTCGCCGGCCCCGCCCTCTGCGAGCTGTTGCGGCGCTCGCACGGGGAGCTCACGGTGCCGCAGCTGATGGAGCGCGCCCGGGACAACGATCCCGGGTGTCGTCGCGTCGTGCAGGACGCAGGCCGGGTCGTCGGACGGGCCCTCGCCGATCTCTGCAACTACCTCAACCCGGACGCCATCGTCATCGGTGGCGAGCTCGCCATCGCGGGCGACCTGCTCATGGAGCCGCTCACCGCGGCGATCGAGCAGTTCGCCCTCCCGGCGGCGGCAGAAGGGGTCAGCATCCTTCCGGGGGTGCTGCACGAGCGAGCCGAGGTACTGGGGGCCCTCGCGTTGGCGGGAAGCAATTCCGCCGAGGCCCTCACGGCTCAAGTCCACACGATGTCCCAAACCAGGAGGAGTTCATGAGCAGGTTTCCCTCACCCCGAGGCACGCTGGCACTCGCCGGCGTCCTCGTGACCGCGAGCTTCGGCATCGCGGCATGTGGTTCCGACGACGACTCGTCGTCGTCCAGCAGCAGCTCCAGCAGCACGGGCACGGCTTCGGCCCCCGCCGCGAAGGCGGGCAAGGTCGCCGTCCTGCTGCCGGATTCCAAGTCCTCGGTGCGTTGGGAGACGCAGGACCGCAAGTACCTCGGTGACGCGTTCAAGGCCGCAGGGGTCGACGCCACGATCGTCAACGCCGAGGGCGACCCGGCGACGCAGCGCACCCAGGCCGAGCAGGCGATCACCAACGGGGCGAAGGTCCTGCTGCTGGTCGACCTCGATCCGGGCTCGGGCGCCGCGATCATCGCGAACGCCAAGAAGAACAACGTGAAGGTCATCGACTACGACCGCCTCACGCTCGGTGGTGGCGCGGACTACTACGTGTCGTTCGACAACGCGTCGGTCGGCAAGCTCCAGGGCGAAGGTCTCGTCAAGTGCCTGGAGGGCAAGTCCAAGCCCGTCGTCGCGACGCTCAACGGCTCGCCCACCGACAACAACGCGACCCTCTTCGCCGAGGGCTACAACAGCGTCGTCGACCCGCTCTACAAGGACGGCTCGCTCGTGAAGGGCCCGGACCAGTCCGTGCCGGACTGGGACAACCAGAAGGCGCTGACGATCTTCGAGCAGATGTTGCAGAAGACCGACAACAAGGTCGACGCCGTCCTGGCCGCCAACGACGGCCTGGCGAACGCCGCCATCTCGGCGCTCAAGGCCCGCAAGCTGCCGCAGGTCCCGGTCACCGGCCAGGACGCGACGGCGCAGGGGATCCAGAACATCCTCACCGGCGACCAGTGCATGACGGTCTACAAGGCCGTCCGGGCCGAGGCCGACGCGGCGAGCAAGCTCGCCATCGCGCTGGCCAAGGGCGAGACGCCCACGACCACCGAGACGGTGGACAACAAGGGCACGAAGACCCCGGCTGTCCTGCTGAAGCCGATCGCCGTGACGAAGGACAACATCGCCGACACCGTCATCAAGGACGGCTTCCTGACGGCCAAGGAAGTGTGCACGGGCAAGGTCGCCGACCTGTGCGCAGCGGCGGGGATCAGCTAGTCCCCAAGGCCCCGAACCGCACCGGGAGGGGCGCCGCCTCGGCGCCCCTCCCCGCGGTCCGACCGATTCACGCAAGCTACGGGAGATGAACGACATGGCGCAGGAGCCACTGCTGGAACTCAAGGGCGTGACGAAGACCTTCGGCGCCGTGAACGCGTTGACCGAGGTCGACTTCGCCGTCCGCCCGGGCGAGGTCATGGCCCTCGTCGGCGACAACGGCGCCGGCAAGTCCACGCTCATCAAGTGCATCGCCGGCATCCACCCGATCGACGCCGGCACGATGACCTTCGACGGCAAGCCGATCGCCATCCACGGCCCCAAGGACGCCGCGGACCTGGGCATCGAGGTCGTCTACCAGGACCTCGCGCTCTGCGACAACCTCGACGTCGTCCAGAACATGTACCTCGGACGCGAAGCGCTCAGCTCGTTCGGACGGCTGGACGAGACGACGATGGAGCGCACCGCCCGCGAGACGCTCGCCGGCCTCGCCGTCACGACCATCCGCTCCGTCCGCCAGCCCGTCGCCTCCCTCTCCGGCGGCCAGCGCCAGTCCGTGGCGGTCGCCAAGGCCGTCATGTGGAACTCGAAGCTCGTCATCCTCGACGAGCCCACCGCCGCCCTCGGCGTCGCGCAGACGCGGCAGGTCCTGGACCTCGTCAAGCGCCTGGGCCAGAAGGGCCTGGCCGTCGTCCTCATCTCGCACAACCTGCACGACATCTTCGAGGTCGCCGACCGCATCACCGTGCTGCGCCTGGGTCGGTCCATCACGGAGGTCTCCGTCAAGGAGACGACGCAGCAGCAGGTCGTCCAGCTCATCACCGCCGGCACGCTGGACCGTGTGCCGGGTCAAGCAGAGGTGGTCGCATGACCGACATCGCCCCCCGTCAGAACACCGTCGAGACCGAGGCGGTCCCGGCCACCAGCGACGCCGCGCTCCACGAGCCCGACGCGACGCTCGCCACCTACGCCCGCGCCCGCATCGACGCGCTGAAGACCGGCGACCTCGGGTCCCTGCCGATCATCGTCGGGATCCTCGTCATCGCGATCTACTTCCAGGCGCGCAACGACCAGTTCCTCAGCGCCGGCAACTTCGTCAACCTCATCGCGCAGATGGCGGCGATCGCCATCATCGGCATGGGGATCGTCTTCGTCCTGCTGCTCGGCGAGATCGACCTGTCGATCGGCTTCGTCAGCGGCGTCGGCGGCGTCATCACCGCGCTGCTGCTCGTCGACGACGGCAACGCCGTCTCCCCGGCCGTCGCGATCCTCGTCGCGCTGAGCGCCGGCCTCTCGATCGGCATCCTGCAGGGCCTGATCTTCGCGAAGGTCGGGATCCCGTCGTTCGTCGTGACGCTCGCCGGCCTGCTGGGCTGGAACGGCGCGGTCCTCCTGCTCATCGGCGACCGCGGCACCGTCCCGATCCAGAACACGTTCGTCAACGGCATCGCGAACGACTACCTCTCCGACGCGGGCGCGTGGCTCGCGGTCGAGGGCGCCGTCCTCATCTACGCGGGCCTGCAGTACCTCGCCGTCCGTCAGCGGGCCAAGGCCGGGCTGCCGAACCTGCCGCTGTCGCTCATCCTGCTGCGCATCGGCGTACTCGCCGTCCTCGGCGCGATCGTCGTCGTCGTCGCCAACTCGGCGGAGAACCGCGGCCTGCCGTACGTCGGCCTGCTCCTCATCGCGCTCATGCTCGTCCTGACGTTCGTGACCGACCGCACGCGCTTCGGCCGCTACGTCTACGCCGTCGGCGGCAACGTCGAGGCCGCGCGCCGCGCCGGCATCCGGGTGGACCGCATCCGCATCGCCGTCTTCGGCATCTCGGGCCTGATGGCGGCGCTCGGCGGCATCATCCTCGCCTCGCGCCTGAGCTCGGTCGACACGAACGCCGGCGGCGGCACGATCCTCCTGTACTCGATCGCCGCGCCGGTCATCGGCGGCACGTCGCTCTTCGGCGGCCGCGGCACGATCCGCAGCGCGCTGCTGGGCGCCGTGGTCATCGCGTCGATCGACAACGGCCTCGGCCTGCTCAACACGACGGCGGGGACGAAGTACATCGTCACCGCGCTCGTGCTGCTCGCCGCGGTCTCGCTGGACTCCATCTCCCGCAAGGGCCGGACGAACTCGGGGCGTGCGTGAGCGCACGCCCCTAGGGCCTCCGACACCTCCACCTCCCAGGAGCACCACATGAACGAGCTTCAAGGACGCGCCGCTCTGGTGACCGGCGCGAGCGGCGGCGTGGGCGCGGCCACCGCCCGCACGCTGCACGCCGCCGGGGCGCAGGTCGCCCTGCTCTCCCGGCGCGGGGACGACCTCGGCCTCGACGGCGCGCTCGGCATCGCCTGCGACGTCCGGGACCGCGACGCGGTGCAGGCGGCGGTCGACACCGCCGTCGAGCGCTTCGGCGCCGTGGACGTCGTCGTGGCGAACGCCGGCGTCGGCGCCTACGGCCCGTTCACGGAGCTGGACCCGGCAGCGCTGGAGGAGATGATCGACACGAACCTCAAGGGCGTCATCTACACCGCGGCGGCCACCGTCCCGCACCTCATCGCCTCCGAGGCCGGCGACTTCGTGTCGCTCGCGTCCGTCGCGGGCGTGAACGCCTTCCCGGGCGAGGCGGTCTACAACGCCTCGAAGTTCGGGCAGGTCGGCTTCGCCCGGGCGCTGGACATGGAGCTGCGCGAGCACGGCGTGCGCGTGTCGACGATCGCCCCCGGCGGGGTGAACACCGACTTCGCGATCGGGACCGGCCGCACCGCCGGGGACCCGATGCTCGAGGCGATGATGACGGCGCAGGACGTCGCCGACGTCGTGCTCTTCACGCTCACGCGCCCGCGGACGATGCGGATGATGACCCAGACCTTCCGCCCGATGAGCGAAGGGTCGTGGGGCTGATGCTGCGCTGGGGGCTCGTCTCCACGGCGAACATCAACGACGCGCTGCTGGGGACGACGTCGCCGGCGTCCGAACGCTTCGTCGCCGTCGGCTCACGCTCGCTCGAGCGGGCGCAGGCGTACGCGGCCGAGAAGGGCATCCCGCGCGCGCACGGCTCCTACGAGGAGCTGCTCGCCGACCCGGACGTCGACGCGGTCTACGTCTCCCTGCCCAACGGGATGCACACCGAGTGGTCGGTCAAGGCGCTGGAGGCGGGCAAGCACGTCCTCGTCGAGAAGCCCTTCGACCGCGATCCGGCGGCGGTCGGGCGCGCCTACGACGTCGCGGAGGCGCGCGGCCTCGTGCTCGCCGAGGCGTTCATGTGGCGCCACCACCCGCAGGTCGACCGGGCCGTGCAGCTGCTGGGGGAGGGGGC
This sequence comes from uncultured Conexibacter sp., assembly GCA_964600395.1. Taxonomy (GTDB): domain Bacteria; phylum Actinomycetota; class Thermoleophilia; order Solirubrobacterales; family Solirubrobacteraceae; genus Paraconexibacter. Next base: position 10,653 of record CAZRLR010000042.1, on the reverse strand, counting down.
GATCGGTGCCGTCCGGCTCCTGAAGGCGTCCTTCTCCTTCACGCTGACGGACCCGGGCAACGTCCGCCTCTTCTCCGACCTGGACGGCGGGTCGCTGATGGACGTCGGCTGCTACTGCGTCAGCGGGCTGCGGACGCTCGCGGGCGCCGAGCCCGTCCGGGTCCAGGCCGAGCGCGTGGACAACGGCGACGGGGTGGACCTGCGCCTCGTCGCGACGCTGCGCTTCCCCGGCGACGTGCTCGCGACGCTGGACTGCGGGTTCGACATCGCGCCGCGCGCGGAGCTGCAGGCGATCGGGGACGAGGGCGTCCTCTCGTTCAGCGACCCGTGGCACGGGACCGACCCGACGATCCTGCTGCAGCGCTTCAGCGGGCCGGAGGCGCGCAAGCTCGACGGGGAGCCCGAGCGCATCACCGTGCCGAGCCCGGACAAGTACCTGCTCGAGCTCGAGGACTTCGAAGCGGCGGTGCGCGGCGAGCGCACGCCGCGCCTGGGTCGCGCCGACGCGGTCGCCCAGGCCACCACCATCGCCGCGCTCTACCGCGCGGCCGACCAAGCAGCATCGACCCCGGAGACGACCCCATGAGCACCCCCGCCCCCCGACTGAAGACGAGCCTCGGCATCTGGGCCCTCGGCTCGATGGTCACCCGCTTCGTCCCGCACGGCTACCAGCCCTCCCACGAGGACGAGACGACGGCCCAGAAGGTCGCCCGCGCGGTCGCCGGCCTCGGGGACCTCATGGACGACTACGAGTTCCACTACCCCGGCGAGATCAACCGCGACAACCTCGCCGACATCCGCGAGGCGCTCGACGGGCACGGCATCTACGCCGTCTGCAGCGGCCTGCACGTCGACCCGCAGTTCGGCAAGGGTGGGCTCTCCTCGCCGGACCCGGCCACGCGGCAGCGCGCGCTGGACATCACGCTGGAGGCCGCCGAGTTCGCCGGCGAGATCGGCGCCCAGTTCATCATCTGGCCCGGGATCGAGGGCTACAACTACCCCTTCCAGACCGACTACGCCGGCGACTGGGAGCGCCTCATCGACGGCATCGGCCAGGCCGCCCAGGTCATGGCCAAGCACGGGCGGATGGTCTTCCTCGAGCACAAGAACTCCGAGCCGGCGATGAAGATCCTCATGCGCAACATCGGGATGTGCCTGCACGTCATCCACACGCTGCGTGGCCGCGGGATCGACAACATCAAGGTCAACATGGACTGGCAGCACCTCATCATGAACGGGGAGCACCTGCCGGAGTACGCGGCGATGCTCAACGCGCAGGGGCTGCTCGGCCACCAGCACGCCAACTCGGGCTGGGGCACCTTCGACGACGACAACATGGTCGGTGCCACGGCGTTCATGGAGACCGTCGAGCTCGCGCTCGAGCTGCGCCGCGCGGGCTACGGCTCAGGCGGGGAGCGCCTCGGGTTCGACCTGTACCCCTACACCGAGGATCAGGTCGCGGCGGTGAAGCGCTCCGTCCTGCAGTGGCGCTTCATCGACTCGGTCGCCGCCCGCATCGACGACGACAAGCTGCGCGACGTGCAGACCCGCAAGGACGCCGTCGCCGCCTACGAGCTCGTGTACGAGGCCCTCGGGGCCGGCGTGCCGGTCGCGTAGCCGCGACGAGCCGCACGGATGCCGCGCCTCGTCGGACTGGACGTCGGGACCTCGTCGCTGAAGGGCATCGCGATCGACGAGGCCGGCACCGTGCTGCGGATCGCCGAGCGCAGCTACCCGCTCTCGGTGCCGCGGCCCGGCTGGGCCGAGCAGGACCCCGACGTCTGGGTCCAGGCCGCCCGCGAGGTCCTGCACGAGCTGGACGCCGACCACGCCGACGGCATCGGCCTGGCCGGGCAGATGCACGGCCTCGTCGCGCTCGATGCGGACGACCGGCCGCTGCGCCCGGCGATCCTCTGGAACGACGGACGCACGCAGGCGCAGTGCGACGCGATCGAGGCGCGGATCGGCCGCGCGCGCCTCATCGAGCTCACCGGCAACCGGGCGCTGGCGGGCTTCACCGCGCCCAAGCTCCTCTGGCTCGCCGAGCACGAGCCCGACGTGTACGCCCGGATCCACCGGATCCTGCTGCCCAAGGACTACGTGCGCCTGGCCCTGACCGGCGAGCATGCGACCGACGTCAGCGACGCCTCGGGCACGCTGCTGTTCGACGTCGCGCGCCGCACGTGGAGCGACGAGCTCGTCGCCGCGCTCGGCGCCGACCCGGCCTGGCGGCCGCCCGCGCTGGAGTCCGTCGCCGTGAGCGGCCGCACCGCCGCCGGGGTGCCGGTCGCCGCGGGCGGGGGGGACCAGGCCGCCGGGGCGCTCGGCGTCGGGGTCGTCCGCGAGGACGGCCCGGCCTCCATCGTCCTGGGGACCTCGGGCGTCGTCTTCGCCGCCCGCGACGCGTACGCGGCCGACCCCGACGGCGCGGTCCACGCCTTCTGCCACGCCGTCCCGGACGCCTGGCACGTCATGGGGGTCATGCTCTCGGCCGCCGGCTCGCTGCAGTGGCTGCGCGACACCGTCGCGCCCGAGGTGGCGTTCGACGCGCTGCTGTGCGACGCCAAGGGGTGGGAGCCCGGCTGCGAAGGCCTGCTCTTCGCGCCCTACCTCGCCGGGGAGCGCACGCCGTACCCGGACCCCGCGGCGCGCGCGACCTTCGCCGGCCTGACGCTGCGCCACGACCGCGGCGCCCTCGTGCGCGCGGTCCTGGAGGGCGTGGCCTTCGGCCTGGCCGACGGCATGGACCGCGTCGCGGCGCTCGGCACGCGGCCGACCGTCGCCCGGGTCTCCGGCGGCGGGGCGCGCGGGCGGCTGTGGCGGCAGATCATCGCGGCCGTCCTGGACGTCGAGCTCGAGCGCACCGCCGTCGACGAGGGCGCCGCCGTCGGCGCCGCGCTCCTGGGCGGCGTGGCCGGCGGCGTCTTCGCGGACGCCCGCGAGGCGGCGGCGCGCTGCGTCGTGACCGCCGACACGATCACCGCCCCGCCCGGCTGGACCGAGCGCTACGCGGCGCTGCGCCCGGGCTTCACGTCGCTGTACCCGGCCGACGTGGCGCTGCGCGCGGTCGCCTGACGGGCGGCGCCGCGTCGTTCGGCCCCGGCGCCCGGCGGCCCGCGGCGGGCGGCGGCGAGCCGGACGGGTCGCCCGGCCGGTCGGCGAGGCGCAGCGCCGTCTCGAGGAGGAAGCGATCCCAGCCCAGTCCCGGGTCGCGGCCGGTGATCTCGCGGACGCGCTTGAGCCGGTAGCGCATCGTCTGGGCGTGGACGCCGAGCCGGTGGGCGGCGGAGACGGCGTTGCCGGTGAGAAAGAAGGCGTCGAGCGTCTCGAGCAGCACGACGTGCTGCGGCGAGAGGAGGTCGCCGAGGATCCCCGCGCTCGCGGTGCGCGTCCGCGGATCGCCGCGGACCTGGGCCAGGACCGCGAGCAGCGCGGCCTCCTCGTCGACGACCGTCGTGCCGGCGGGGACCATCGCCGTGCGGAGGTAGTCGTGCACCTGGCAGGCGCGCTGGTAGGCGCCCGCGAGCTCGACGGGGTCCTCGACGTCCATCACGACGCCCGTGAGCCCGGCGGCCTCCAGCGCGCGCCGGACGTGCGCCGGGTCCGCCGGGTGGTCGATGAGGACGAGCCGCCCGCGGGTGATGAGCTGCAGGCGGAACGTCGGCTCGCCGCCGGCGCGGTGGGCCCGGTCGAGCTCCGTCAGGGCGATCCGGGCGTGCTCGACGAGGCCGCTGCCGTCCCCGATGCGGGGGGCGGCGACGACGAGACGCGGGCGGCGCGGCAGGTCGAGCCCCAGCGTCCCGGCCCGCTCGTGCACCTCGGCCGGGCCGAGGAGCCGCCCGGCCAGCAGGTCCTCGAGGAACTCGCGGCGGGCGCGGCCCTGCTGGTTGGCGAGCTGCCCGGTCGCCTCGACGTAGCCGAGCGTCACCTCGTTGGAGAGCTGATCGACGAACGCCATCGTCAGGCGCGCGAAGTTGCGCTCCTCCTCGGGGTCCAGCCGCACGTCGGGATGGCCGACGACGTAGTCGTAGATGCCGAGCCCGCTGACCCGGTAGGCCCGCAGGACCAGCGGGAGCGGGCGCCCCTCGGCGGCGCGCGTCGCCCCGTTGGCGCGAAAGCGCGGCAGCTCGTCGGGCGCCGCCAGACGCCCGGCCGCCCACAGCTCGAGCGTCGCCGCGTAGCCCGCGCGGACCGTCTCGCGGACGTCGGCCAGCTGTCCGGGGTCCAGCACCCGGTACAGCGGGATCTCGACGAGGACGCGCTCGAGGACGACGGCGGTCGCCTGCTCGATCTCCGCACGCAGGCGGACCGGGAGGTCCGGGCGCCGGCAGGGGTGGAGGTCGTCGAACACGCGTTGTCACTCGGTGATAGGGAGCGTGCGCAATCTACGCGGGATCCGTTGGCCGCGGGAAGCGCATGCGTCACAGTCCTGCCTCGAGCGCCGAAAAGCAGTGCGTCGGCGGGGTCACCGCAGCGGAGGGGTCACGGATGAGCAGCAGGATGGCGCGCGTCGCCGGCAGCAGGCAACGGTCGTCGCACGAACGCGCTCGCGCGGTCGAGCTCCGCCGCCGGGCCCCCGGCGCCGATACCGGCCTCATGCGCTCGCTGTGCGGACTGCTCGTCCTGCTCGTCCTGTCGTGCGTGGCGCCGGCCGCCGCCGGTGCCCAGGTCGCCGCGCTGGCGCCGCTGCCCGGCCACGCGCAGTCGGGCTACGTCCCGCTGCCGGACGGGACGCAGCTGAAGTACACCGCGCTGCTGCCCGACGGCAAGGGCCCGTTCCCCGTGCTCCTGCAGTACGAGGGGTACTCGGCGGGCAGCGACCCGACGCGGGCGAACGACACGTTCGTCCCCGCGATGCTGAAGCGCGGCTACGCCGTCGTCGGCGTCAGCGTGCGCGGCTCGGGCTGCTCGACCGGGACGTGGGACCTCTTCGGCAAGCAGCAGGCCAAGGACGGGGCCTTCGCGATCGACTGGATCGCGGAGCGGCCGTGGGCCAACGGCAAGGTCGCGATGTACAGCTACTCCTACGGCGGCATCATGCAGCTGTGGACCGCCGCCGAGCGGCCCAAGCACCTTGTCGCCGCGACCCCGGCCAACGTCGTCGCCGACACCTACCGCGACATCGGCTACCCGGGCGGCATCTTCAACGACGTCTTTCCGCCGGAGTGGGGCGCGTCGCTCAACGTCGACTGGACGCTCGCGCTGCAGCGCGCGACGCAGTCGGGCGACACCGCCTGCGCCGCGCACTACGCCGCGCATGTGGAGGGCAACAACGCCAACCAGCTCGCGGTCCAGATCCCGCAGCACCCCTACGACGACGGCTGGCACCACGACCACAGCGGGCTGAACTGGGCGCAGGACATCGACGTCCCGGTGCTGGCGGTCCACACGTGGCAGGACGAGGAGACCGGCCCGCGCGGCGGCGAGTTCTGGGACCGCCTGGACCCGGACCGGACGTGGCTCATCTCCTCGAACGGCAACCACCTCGTCTACCAGCACTCGAGCGTCATGCTCAAGACGCTCGAGGCGTTCTACGACCACTTCCTCAAGGGCGTCGACAACGGCTTCGAGCGGACCCCGCACGTGCAGGTCTGGCACGAAACCGGCCTGGACAGCGACCCGCGCTCGGTCACGACGGCCGATCGCCTGCCCGTGAAGGTCGACGAGGCCGACCTGTACCTGCGGCCCGACGGGCGCCTGGGCGAGGGCGGGGGGCCGACGGGCTCGACCTCGTACGCCTACCCGCTGCCGGCGCCGCCGGTCGTCGACAGCTCCTCGCAAGGGGTCCAGGAGGACGCGAACACGAGCACGTGGACGACCGCCCCCGACGTCAGCGCCGGGCGGGCGGTCTTCACGACGCCGCCGCTGCGGCACACCGCCACGACCTACGGCCCGGCGAGCGCGGACCTCTGGGTCTCGACGACCGCGCCCGACGTCGACCTGCAGACGACGCTCACCGAGGTCCGTCCCGACGGGCAGGAGGTCTACCTCCAGCGCGGCTGGCTGCGCGCCTCCCACCGGGCGCTCGACGCGGCGAAGTCCACTCCGCTCAGCCCGTGGCACCCGCACACCCGAGCGTCGCTGGCGGACATGCCCGCCGGCACGCCGCAGCTGCTGCGCGTGGACGTCTTCCCGATCGGGCACACGTTCCGCGCCGGGTCCAGCGTCCGGCTCTACGTCGAGCAGCCGAGCGTCACGGGGCTGTGGGGCTTCGTGACGGTGCAGACGCCGCAGACCGTGACGATCCACTACGGCAAGACGTACCCGTCGCGGCTCGTGCTCGGCCTGCTGCCGGACGCGAACGTCAAGCCCGACCGGCCGGCCTGCGGCACGCTGCTCAATCAGGCCTGCCGGGCGAACCCCGTGCCGCAGCCGTCGGGGTCGTTCGAGCTCGCCGGCGCCCGCCCCGTCGCGGCTCCCGCGACCGCCCGGCCGACGCTCGCCGCCCGCTTCCGCGGCCGGACGGCCGGACGCGCCGTGCGGGTCGACCTGCGCAGCCGCGGCCGTGCCGTGGCCCGGGTCACGGTGCAGCTGCGCCGCGGCTCGCACGTCGTGGCCCGCTCGCGGCCGGCGACGGTCGGCCCGCGCGGGCGCACCGTCAGGCTGCGGCGCTCCGGGGGCCGGCCGTTCGCGACCGGCCGCTACACGCTCGTCGTCCGCGCCGGCCGCACCGAGCTGCTGCGCCGGACGGTGCGGCTGGGGCGCCGGGCCTAGCGCACCCGGGTCGTGGGACGGCCCGAACCGGCGCGCCCGGCCGACGAACCTGAATATGGTTCAGCAATGCGGAACGCAAGCAGGATGCGGGCGGTCGTCGCGGGGGCCCTGGCCGTGATGGGGGCCGCGTCGGCGCCCGGCGCGATGGCGGCCGACACGCAGATGCGCCAATCGTTCGACCCGGTCTACGAGGCGACGAACTTCGCCAAGACGAACGAGCGCGCGCTGCGGCTGACCGCGCTGCCGGACTACCAGGTGCAGCTGCGCGTCAAGGGCACCCAGCGCGAGCTCGAGGCGCTGCAGATCCTCGCGACGGACGGGCCGGCGCAGCCCTACGGGCGCAACTTCGCCGGCCAGCTGTGCTGGCAGCACATGGACGGCTGCGCCGGGGACGTGCGGCTCTACGACTGGGCGGCGAACGGCTACGGCACCGTCGTCCCCGTTCTCTACACCGCCCGCAACGGCTCGACGATCTCCGGCCACGTGTGGTCGACGAAGGCCGGGCCGGCGAAGAAGCCCGGCATCGTCATCACGAGCGGCTCGGTACAGGCCCCCGAGGAGCTCTACTGGTTCGCCGCGCAGACGCTCGCGAAGGCCGGCTACGTCGTCCTGACCTGGGACGCGCAGGGCCAGGGCTACTCCGACACGTTCGGCGAGGGCGTCGACCAGCAGGACGGCTTCCCGTCCCAGACCGGCGAGCCCTTCTTCAACGGCACGGAGGACGCCCTGGACTTCTTCTTCTCCGCCCCGGGGTCCGAGTACCACCCGCGCAAGTCCTGCTCGACCGGCACGAGCCACGACGCCAAGCAGGTCGCCCGCGTGAAGGACGGGCGCAACTCCGCCTTCAACCCGTACTTCGCCCAGCTGGACCCCACCCGCGTCGGCGTCCTGGGCCAGTCGCTGGGCGCGAGCGCCGTCTCCTACATCGGGCAGCTGGACCCGCGCGTGAAGGCGATCGTCGCGATGGACAACCTCAGTGCCCCGGCCACCGCCCCGGCCAAGTGCGCCTCGACGCCCGCCAGCCGCCCCGACAACCCCGTCTTCTCCAAGCCCGCGCTCGGCCTGACGAACGACTACGCGCTCTTCGAGCAGGCCAAGACGCAGCTCCCAGACCCCAAGGCCAAGCAGGCCGCCTCGCGCAAGCTGTCGGACCTCGGGATCGACACCGGCTCGGTCGTCGTGCGCGGCGGCACGCACTTCGAGGGCGCCTTCATCCCGAACGCCGGCTTCACCGCCACCCTGCGCGGCAACGACCTGTACGCATGGTACCTGCGGGCGTGGTTCGACAAGTACGTCAAGGGCGACCCGTCCGCGGACGCCCGCCTGCTCACCGACCGCTGGCGCCACGACGACCTGGAGGCCGCCGCCGACCTGACGGGCGACGGCAACCAGAACTCGCAGTACTACTTCTCGCGCATGGCGATCACGCGGACGGACGGCACGAAGGCCGTCTGCGAGAACCTGCGCGACGGCTGCCCGGCCATCGTCCCGGACGGCGGCCCGGTGCCCTACTCGTTCCTGAAGGACGTCACGACGAAGGACGCGCCCGGCGGTGGCCCGTCCGACCAGGCGGCGGGCGGGTCGGACGGCTCGCCCCCGGGCGGCCAGGCGACCGGCTCGGGGGACCCGGCCTGCCGCGACCGCACCGCCCCGGTCACGCGCCCCTCCCGCAAGGGCAGCCGCGTCACCCGCACCGGCCTGCGCCTGAGCGGGACGGCGAGCGACAAGGGTTGCGGCGCGGGCAAGGCCGGACGCCTGACGCAGGTGACCGTCAGCGTCGCGCGGCGCAAGGCCGGGCGCTGCTCCTTCCTGCGCCAGAACGGGACGTTCGGCCCGCCGACGGCCTGCACGCGCGCGCCGTACATCTTCGCGAAGGGGACCTCGCGCTGGACCCTCACGCAGAAGCTGAAGCTCACGCCCGGGCTCTACACCGTCGTCGTGCGCAGCGTCGACGCCGCCGGCAACCTCGAGAGGTGGATCAGCAAGCGCAACGTCCTGCGCCTGCGGGTGCGGTAGTCCGGACGGCCACCCCGCGTCCGCGCCCGTTCAAGGGTGCGGGCGCAGGCGCCGATCTGCACCGGACATGCTCGACGTCGACGCCGCCCTCCGCCACCTCGTCGCCGCCGGTGGCTCGGACCTGCATCTGAAGGTCCCCTCGCCGCCGCTTATCCGCCTCGACGGGCAGCTGGCCCCGATCCCGGGCCTGCCCGCGCTCGAGAGCGCGGACACCGAGGCCGTCGTGCCACAGCTGCTGCGCGACGAGGCGCGCCTGCGCGAGTGGCACGAGCACGGCGAGATCGACTTCTCATACGCGATCGAGGGCGTCGCGCGCTTCCGCGTCAACGCCTTCCGCCAGCGCGGCGCCGCCTCGCTCGTCTGCCGTGCGATCCCCGTCTCGATCAAGACGATCGAGGAGCTCATGCTCCCCGACGTCATCCGGACGCTGGCCGAGGAGGAGCGCGGCATCGTCCTGCTCACCGGGACGACCGGCTCGGGCAAGTCCACGACGCTCGCGGCGATGATCGACCACATCAACACGACGATGGCCAAGCACGTCGTGACGATCGAGGACCCGATCGAGTTCCTGCACCAGGACAAGCGCTCGGCGATCAACCAGCGCGAGGTGGGGCAGGACACCGCGTCCTTCAAGCAGGCCCTGCGACGCGTCCTGCGCCAGGACCCCGACGTCATCCTCATCGGCGAGATGCGCGACGAGGAGACGGTGCACACCGCCCTCAGCGCCGCGGAGACCGGGCACCTGGTCTTCTCGACCGTCCACACCGTCGACGCCGCCGAGACGGTCAACCGCCTGATCGACTTCTTCCCGCCGCACATGCACCAGCAGGTCCGCGCGATGCTCGCGGGGACGCTGAAGGGCGCGATCTCTCAGCGCCTCGTGCGCAGCGCCTCCGGGCAGGGGCGCGTCGCGGTCTGCGAGGTCCTGCGGATGACCGGCCGCGTGCGGGACATGATCATGGACCCGACCCAGACCGGGAAGCTCAACGAGGTCATCGCCGAGGGCGAGTACTACGGCATGCAGACCTTCGACCAGGCGCTCTTCGGCCACCTGAAGGCCGGGCGCATCACGATGGAGGAGGCGCTGGCCGCCGCGTCCAGCCCGCACGACTTCAAGCTGCTCGTCGGGGCCGACGGCCGGCGCGGGACGACGATGGCCGACCTCGCCCAGGCCGAGACCCAGCGCGAGCAGACGGTGGGCTCCGCCGCGGCCTCCGCACTGCGCTGAGGCCCGCACCGGCAGGCCTTCGCGCCTGCGAGCACCCATGACTTCACTTGGTAAAGTGTGGACATGGCCGTCGACGACAGTTGCCCCGTCTGTCTCACCGCAGAGATCGTCTGCGGCAAGTGGACGCTGCTGCTGATCCGCGACCTGGCCGCCGGCAACTCCCGCTTCTGCGAGCTCGAGCGGTCCCTCGCCGGGATCAGCCCGCGCACCCTCTCCCTGCGCCTGCGGGCCCTGGAGGAGGAGGAGATCGTCGAGCGCCAGACCTACGCCGAGGTCCCGCCGCGCGTCGAGTACGCGCTGACGGAGAAGGGCCTGGCGCTGCTGCCGATCATCGACTCGATGCGCTCCTACGGCGAGCGCTGGCTCGCGGCCGACTGCGCGGCGACCGTCGGCGAGCTCGCCGAAGCGCCCGAGCCGGTCATCGCGGCCTGAGGGCGCCCCCCGCTCCGTGGGAGCGGCGTTGCAGGACAGAGGGAGCGCAACCCTGCCCGCCGAATCGGGTCCTAGGAGGCAGCAGCCGCGCGTGCGTCACCAGTCCCCGCCCCCGGCGACGCGCGCGTCCGACCCGTGCACGACGACGATCTCCACACCCCCTGCCTGACCCGCCGTCGTGCCCTCGCGCTCGGCGCGGCCGCCGGCGTCGGCACGCTCGTGCGCGCCCCGTCGGCCCTCGCCGCCCCGGTCCGCGGCGTGCG
>CAZRLR010000041.1:0-17208 GCA_964600395.1 uncultured Conexibacter sp. | reverse complement strand
TCTTCCGCACGCGCGAGTTCGAGCAGATGGAGATGGAGTTCTTCGTCCCGCCCGCCGAGGCGCCGCAGTGGTACGAGACGTGGAAGCGCGAGCGCTTCGACTGGTACGTCCGCCTGGGCATCCGCCCCGATCACCTGCAGCTGCGCGAGCACGACGCGGACGAGCTGAGCCACTACTCCTCCGGCACCGCCGACGTGGAGTACCACTTCCCCATCGGCTGGTCGGAGCTCGAGGGCGTCGCCAACCGCGGCGACTTCGACCTCTCCGCCCACGCCGCGGAGTCGCGCACGAAGCTCGAGTACTTCGACCCGGGCACGGGCGAGCGGTACGTCCCCCACGTCATCGAGCCGGCCGCCGGCGCCGACCGCGCGACGCTCGCCTTCCTCGTCGACGCCTACGACGAGGAGCAGGTCGACGGCGAGCTGCGCACCGTCCTGAAGCTCCACCCGCGCCTGGCGCCCGTGAAGGTCGCGGTGCTGCCGCTCGTCAAGAAGGACGGGCAGCCCGAGATCGCCCAGGAGATCGTCGCGACCCTGCGCGGGCTGATGCAGACGGAGTACGACGAGGGCGGCGCGATCGGCAAGCGCTACCGCCGCCAGGACGAGATCGGCACGCCGTACTGCCTGACCGTCGACCACGAGACGCTGACCGAGCGCACGGTGACGCTCCGCGACCGCGACTCGATGGCCCAGGAGCGCGTGGCGATCGACGACCTGCCAGCGCTGCTGGCGGGCCGGCTCGCCGCGCCCTGGACGTCACCGAAGCTCGGCTGAGGCGGGCGCCGCGTCGGGCGCCGGGAACGGCGCCCGGAAGGTGAACGCGTGGGCGGTGGGCCCGTGGTCCTTGAGGTGCTGCAGGCGCTCGAGGGCCTCCTCGGGCGTGGGCCGGTGGCCGTCGGCGACCCACCACAGGACGAGGACCGCCTCCCCCATCGCCTCGAACCACTCACGGCGCCGGGCGAGATAGGCCTTGTGCAGCGAGCCGTAGACGTAGGCGCGCAGGTCCGCGACCGACCGCCACGTCGAGAGGTTGACGATGAAGAGCGGGTCGGCGGTGTCGAGCTGGATCGAGGTCGCGTCGTTGGCGTCCTCGTCGACGAGGCGCCAGACGAACCCGGGCGCCACGTCGGCCAGCGCGTTGATCTCGTCCAGCGCGTCCATGAACTCGGCGACGACCGGGGAGTCGGTCGGGGCCCGCAGCCGCCCGACGTTCAGCTCGGCGAGGTGCATGCGCGCAGGCTAGTGCAGCGGTCCGCGGCGGCCGACGCCGCGGACCGCGACCCACGTCCGTGTCCGCTAGCGCCCCGGCGTGCAGGGCTTGTAGCGGCGGGTGTCGACGACCGTCCTGCCGCTCTTCAGGCGCAGCGTGATCCGCACGACGACCGTCCCGGACTTGGCGCCCTTGAGGCTGATCGGGATCGGCCGGCGGACCGCCGCGCCGCGCCGGGTCGCCACGCGCTTGCCGCCGACGGTCACGACCGCCGAGCGCACGCGCGAGCGCAGCGCCGAGCGGACGCGGATCGAGAACGCGCGCTTGCTCGTGCAGCCCTTGGGCGGGACGCTCGCGCCGACGACCTTGCCGACGTCCCCGGGGCCGACGACGGGCACCGAGAGCACCCCCGGGCGCGCCTTGCTCGTGAGGATCTGCACCGGGCCGGCGACGTTGTTGCCGCGGTAGGCCGCGTCGCTGGAGGACACGGCGAGGACCATCCGGTGGCCCTTCGGGAAGCGGTGCACGGTGCCCGCGAGCTCGACCTTCACCGGGACGGTGGGGTTCGCGATCCGGGTCGGCGCGATGACGCGGTGGGTCAGCGTGATCGTGCCGTCCGGCGCGACGTCGTAGAGCTTGAAGAAGAGCACGAGCTCGCCCGGCGCGCCGGCCTGGCCGGTCGCCGTGTGCGCCGGCGCGCTGACGCGGACCTGCGCCGTCGGGACACCGACGACGTCGGTGTCGGCCGCCAGCGGTGCGGTCTCGAAGCGCGCGGTCGTCCCGGGCGCGTCGGTGACCGGCGTCTTCTGGTCCAGCGCGCTGAGCTCGGTGAAGCTCAGCGGGGCGCCGGCCGCCGGCGTGGCGAACGACGCCATCCCGTCCTTCACGCTGCCGGCGTCGCTCACGAGGGCGTCGCTGCCGGAGAGATACAGCTCACGCGGCTGCTCGACGGCCGGGTACTGCGGCGCGCGGCCGTAGGCGGGCGTCGCGTCGCCGGTGTACTTGACCCAGTCGCGGAAGAACGTGAAGTCCAGCGCGGGGGCCGCGGGGGCGTCCTTGAGGTAGTGGTCGAACCAGTCCTTGACCGTGCGCCCTTGGTAGCTGTCGTCCGGCTTGGTGAGGTCCGCCTCGCCGGGCGCGGCCGGCCCGCTGTGGCCGCCGAACTGCCAGACGAGCTTCACCGGCGTGCCCTGCGCCTGCAGCGAGCGGTAGGTCGCGACGGACTCCTGCAGGTTGAAGAGCGTGTCCCCCTGCCCCTGCACGAGCATCGTCGGGATGCGGATCCGGTCGATGAACGAGACGACCGAGGCGTGGCGCGCGAAGGCCATCGTCGCGTCGTTCGGGGCGCCCGTGGCGTCCATCTGCGCCTTGGCGGTGCAGGCGCGGTCGTCGAAGTTCGGGCACAGGCCGACGAGGCGGCTGGGGTCCGCGTCGGCGTGCTTGGCACCCTCGGCCTGGCCGAGCGCGAAGAAGAGCGAGACCCAGCCGAACTTCTCCACGCCGGGCGTCTCGTAGCTCACGCCCTTGCTGAGGGACGTGTTGTTCGGCGCCAGCGAGTAGGAGAGGTCGTTCCACGTGATGTACGGGACGATCGTGTCCACGCGCGGGTCGATCCCGGCGATCGCGAACTGGATCTGGCCGCCGTACGAGCCGCCGACCATGCCGACGCGCGGGTCGAACGGGTGCGCCTTGCCGTCCGAGCCCTTGGCGTCGAGCTTGACGTAGTCGACGGTCGTGCCGTCGACGGCGGCCTTGCCGCCGCCGAGGAAGGTGACGAGCTCCTTGCCGGCCTTGCCGTCGTAGTCGCGGTCGTCGAGCGTGATCTTGCAGCCGCTGCCGCCGAAGCCCAGGCCGCTGTAGGAGAGGACGACGTACCCCTGCGAGGCGTAGTACTCGGCCGTCTTCTTCTGGTCGTCCTTGGAGCCGCCGAAGCCGTTCGTCGTGAGGATCGCCGGGACCGGGTTGGCCTTCGTCGCCGAGTCGGGCTTGTAGAGGTCGCCGATGACGTCGCACATGATCGTGTCGTCGGGCCCGGTGAGGGTCGCGAAGTGCAGCGTCTTGACCGAGAACCCCTCGGCGGACGCGGACGCGGCCGGCAACCCGACCAGGGCCGTCGCGGCGGACGCGGCGATGAGACCGGCGAGGCGGCGCCGGGGACGGACGGACATGCGCATGTAGACCCTCTCCACTCCTTGGACACGGATCGCGGCGCGGTGTTCACCGCGCCGCAACATCTCGGAGTCTAGGTCGTCAGGCGGCCGGCGGGACCACCAGCGGCAGCTCCGCCCCGGGCTCGACGGCCGGCAGCGGCGGCAGCCAGACGGTGAACGTCGTCCCCTCGCCGGGGGTGCTCGCGACGTCGACGGTGCCGCCGAGCGCCTCGGCCAGGCGCCGGACGAGCGGCAGGCCGAGCCCGGTGCCGGGCCGGTCGGCGGCGGCGCCGGACTCGACGCGGCCGAAGTCCGCGAAGACGGTCGGCAGGTCCTCCGGGTCGATCCCGATGCCGGTGTCGACGACGGTGAACGCCACGCCGGGACGGTCACGGCTCGCGGTCGCCGCCAGGCGGATCTCCCCACGGTCGGTGAACTTCGCGGCGTTCGTGAGCAGGTTGCGCAGCAGCTGTGTCAGCAGCAGGCCGTCCGTGCGCAGCGACGCGATCGACGTCGGCTCCAGGACGAGCGAGACCGCGTCCGAGCGCAGCAGCACCCGGCACGCGCCGTGGAGGCCGTGCAGCAGCGTCGGCAGGTCCACGTCGGTGGGCCGCACCCGGACCGCGCCGGCGTCCAGCCGGACGAGGTCCAGCTGCTCGGTGACGATCCGCATCCCCTCCTGCACGCACTCGCGGGCCAGCGTCACGTCCGCCACGGTGTCGGACCCGATGTCGGGGTCCAGCACGAGCTCGAGCATCCCGTCCGCGGCCGCCAGCGGCCCGCGCACCTCGTGCGCGAGCGTGCGCAGCAGGACCTCGTTGCGGTCGGCGGCGGCACGGTGGCGCTCGGCCTGCTCGGTGACCTCGGCGTGGAGGGTCTGGATCGCGGCGGTCCGCTCGCTCACGCGCTGCTCGAGCTCCTCGAAGACGCGGACGTTCTCCATCGCCACCGCCGTCGAGTCCGCCAGCGCGCTGAGCAGCTGCAGCTCCTCGCCCGTCGGCGGGTGGGGCTGGGCCCAGTACGTCCCGATCGCGCCGATCGGGTCCAGGCTGCGGATCGGCACCATCGCCAGCGAGCTGACGAACGTCGGCGCGTAGGCCTCCTGCGGGATCCGCCGGTCGACCGTGATGTCGGGGATGCCGACGGCGGCGCGGTGCTCCATCGCCCACCCGCTGATGCACGTCTCCATGGGGAAGCGCAGGCCCTTCCACAGCGGCGCGATCGCGTCCTCGTCGACGTAGTGGCACAGGTCCCCGTCGCGCAGGACGAAGGTCGCGCCGTCCGCGTCGACCATCCGCCGGGCGGCGGCCCGCACGACCTCCTGGATCTCGAGCACCGAGCGCGCCATCGCCAGGCACTGCACCGCGTCGACGAGGACCCGCGTCCCGGTGTCTTGAACGAGTTCTACGCCCATGCGCGCATGCTACGTCGTGTGTGAACGCTGACGCGCCGCATTCCGGGGTCAGGCCGGCGCGACGAGCGCGCGCACCGCGACGACCCCGGCCTCGATCGTCGTCTCCCAGTCGCGATCGGGGTCGGCGAGCATCCGCAGCGCCAAGCCGTCGGCGAGGCCGAAGAGGACGTCGGCGATCGCCTCGGCGTCCGCCCGCAGCTCCAGGACGCCGTCGGCCTGCTTGGCGACGAGCAGGGTCGCGACCTGCCCGCGGAGGCGGCGCATGAGCTCGGCGAACTCGGCCGCGATCTCCGCGTTGCGGCGCGAGAGGGTGAAGAGCTCGAAGACGACGGTGACGAGGCCCGGCTCGGTCCGCACGACGTCCTCCAGCTGCGCGCGCAGCAGGGCCAGGAAGGCGTCCGCGTCGCCCACCCCGGCGAGCTGCGCGTCGAGCATCGCCATCCGCACGTCGCAGTCGCGGCGGACGACCTCGGCCAGCAGCCGCTCCTTCGTCCCGAAGTGGTAGTGCAGCAGGCCGCGCGAGACGCCGGCCTCGCGCGCGACGTGGTCGAACGTCGCGCCGGCGACGCCGCGCTCGGCGACGGACGTGCGCGTCACGTCGACGATGCGCTGGGCCTTCTCGCCCCCGATCGACCGCGGGGGCTCGGCGGGGGCGGCGGCCTCCATCGTCGCGCGATCGTACCCGCCGGCGCGGCTGCGACGGGCCGGGAACGACGGAGGGCGCCCCTGGGGCGCCCTCCGGTCCGGCGTGCTGCAGCGGTGCGTCAGGAGGCGGCGGGGCCGTCCTCGTCGGCGGCGGCCTTCACGGCCTCCTCGACCTCGTCGCCCGACACGGCGCCGGGCGTCTCGGCCGTCGCCGGGTCGCTCTCGGCGGCCGACGGCGTCGACGCCGAGAACGGCGCGGTCGCCGCGGGCGCCGGCGCCGGGCTCGCCGGGGCGGTCGTGGAGGTGTAGTCGAACTCCTCCTCGGCGCCGAACAGCGCGTCGAGCACCTTGTTGCGCAGGTCCGGCGAGGCGATCAGGCCACCGATGGTGACGATCGTGAGCAGGAACACGCGGCGCTTGAGGCGACCCTTGCGCTTGCTCTTCTTCTTCGCCTTGGCCTGCTCGGCGGCCTCCTTCGCGGCGGCGGCGGCCGCAGCCTTGGCCGCCTTCTCGGCGGCCTTGGCGGCGCGGCGCTTCTTCGGCTTGGCGGCGGCCTCGGCGAGCGCGGCGGCCTGGCGGTCGGCCTCGGCCTTGATGGCCTCGGCGGCCTCGCGGGCCTTCGCCTCGGCCTGCGCCCGGGCGGCCGTCGGGGCCTCCTCGCGCTGCTTGCGCCGGGAGCGCTTCTGCTTGGCCTTCTTGCGGGACGCCATCGCGTCGTTCGCCTTGGCCGTGATCGCCGCCCCGGCCTCGCTGGCGCGTGCGGCGAGGGCCGCCTCGGCGGCCTGGACGGACGCCGCAGCGGCCTCGGCTGCTGCCTGGGCCTGCTTCTTTCTCGATGCCATCGGCTCTCCTCAGTCGGTCGGGACTCTCGGCCCTGGATGGGTCTACAGGACAACGGACGCCGTCCCCGGCGTCCCTGAGGCGAGTCTATACCCCGTTTCCGGCCGTCCTACCGGTCTGCGGGCGGCCGTTCCGACGGGCCCCGCGCCCGGTCGCCTCCAGCGCCACCTCGAGGACCTCGTCGATCGACTGGACGAACGTGAAGGTCAGCCGCCGGCGCAGGTGCTCGGGGATGTCCTCGATGTCCGGGGCGTTGCGCGCCGGGGCGATGACGTGCGTGATCCCGTTGCGCTGCGCCGCCAGCGCCTTCTCCTTCAGCCCACCGATCGGCAGCACCTGGCCGGTGAGCGTGATCTCCCCCGTCATCGCGACGTCGGCCCGCACCGCCCGGCCGCTGAGCAGCGAGATGAGCGCCGTGGCCATCGTGATGCCGGCGCTCGGACCGTCCTTCGGGATGGCGCCCGCCGGGACGTGGACGTGCAGGTCGTGCGTGGCGAACCAGTCCTCGGCGAGTTCCGGGGCGATCGCCCCCGCGTGCGCACGCACGTAGGAGAGCGCGGCCTGCGCGCTCTCCTTCATGACGTCCCCGAGCTGGCCGGTCGCCGTGAGCTTGCCGGCGCCCGGCATCGCCGTGGCCTCGATGAAGAGCACGTCGCCGCCGACCGGCGTCCACGCGAGCCCCGTGGCCACGCCGGGCTCACGCGTGCGCCGCTGCGCCTCGGCGAAGAAGCGCTGGCGCCCGAGCAGCTCGCGGGCTTTGGCCTCGGAGACCGACGTGCGGGCGATCTTCGCCGGCGGGTCGGCCGACAACGCGTCCGCCACGCCCTTGGCGACCTTGCGGCAGACCGTCCCGATCTCCCGCTCCAGGCCGCGGACCCCGGCCTCGCGCGTGTAGTCGCCGATGATCGTGCGCAGGGCCGCGTCGCTGATCGAGATCCACGAGCGCTTGAGGCCGTTGCGCTCGATCTGGCGGGGGACGAGGTAGCGCTTGGCGATCTGCAGCTTCTCGTCCTCGGTGTAGCCCGCGAGCTGGATGACCTCCATGCGGTCGCGCAGCGGGCCGGGGATCGTGTCCAGCGTGTTGGCGGTCGTGATGAACATGACCGACGAGAGGTCGACCGGGACGTCGAGGTAGTGGTCGCGGAAGCTCGCGTTCTGCTCGGGGTCCAGGAGCTCGAGCAGCGCCGACTCGACCCCGCCGCCCCCGCGCAGGTCGGTGCCGACCTTGTCGATCTCGTCGATCATGAACAGCGGGTTGGCCGAGCCCGCGTCGCGCAGCGCGCGGATGACCGTGCCGGGCATCGCGCCGATGTACGTCCGGCGGTGTCCGCGGATCTCGGCCTCGTCGCGCATGCCGCCGGCGCTGATGCGCTCGAAGGAGCGCCCGAGCGCGCGGGCGATCGACCGGCCCAGCGACGTCTTGCCGACGCCGGGCGGCCCGACGAAGCAGAGGATCGAGCCGCGGGCGTCCGGCTTGAGCCGCCGCACGGCGAGGAACTCGACGATGCGGTCCTTCACCTGCTCGATGTCGTAGTGGTCCTCGTCCAGGACGGCGCGGGCGTGCCGCAGGTCGAGGTTGTCCTCGGTGTGCACGCCCCACGGCAGCGACGCCAGCCACTCCAGGTAGGTGCGGATGACGCCGTGCTCGGCCGCCGCGGTGGGCAGCGACTCCAGGCGCTTGAGCTCGCGGTCGGCCTGGGTGCGCACGTCGGGCGGCAGCGCGACGGCGGCCAGGCGCTCGCGCAGGCGCGCGGCCTCCTCGGTGGACTCGTCGAACTCGCCGAGCTCGGTCTGGATCGCCTTGAGCTGCTGGCGCAGGACGAACTCGCGCTGGCCCTTGTCGATCTCGGACTGGACCTGGGACTGGATCTTCGAGCCGATCGAGATGACCTCGAGCTCGCGGTGCAGCCCCTCGACGAGCTTGCGCAGGCGGGCCGTGACGTCGACCTCCTCCAGCAGCTCCTGCTTCTCCTCGGTCTTCAGGCGCAGCGAGCCGGCGATGAGGTGCGACAGCGTGGAGGGGTCGTCGACGTTCGCGACGGCGAGCAGCAGCTCCTCGGGCAGGTACGGGACCTCCTCGACGATGCGCGAGAACGTGTCCTGCACCGTGCGCATGAGGGCGGTGAGCTTCGTCGACTGCTTGACGACGTCCGGCAGCTCGGTGATCTGCGCGACGAGGTAGGGCTGCTCCTGCGTGAAGCGGTCCAGGCGCACGCGCTGACCGCCCTGCACGAGGATCCGCAGCGTCCCGTCCGGCACCTTGAGCATCCGCGCGATCGAGCCGACGACGCCGACGCGGTAGAGCTCGTCCGGGCCGGGCGTCTCGAGCTCCGCGTCGCGGCTGGCGACCATGACGATCATCCGGTTGCCGGCCAGCACGTCGTTGACGAGCGCGACGGAGCGCTCCTGCCCGATCGCCAGCGGCGTCAGCGCGTCCGGCAGGGGGACGGTCTCGCGCAGCGGCAGCACCGGCAACGCGGGCGGCACCTCGCGCTGGGCCCCGACCGCCACCTCCTGGTTGCCGCGGGCGTCGCCGGCGATCTCGATCATGGCTCGAGGTCCTCGAAGCGCTCGGTGACGATGCGGACCTGGCGGGTGCGCGGCTCGGGCTCGGCCAGCGGCAGCTCGACGCGCAGGATGCCGTCGCGGTAGGTCGCCTGCGCGGCGTCCGCCACGACGTCGGCCCCGAGCGGGATGACGCGGCGGAACGGGCCGAAGTCGATCTCGAGTTGCTGGTAGACGCGGTCCTCGGCCTCGCCCGGCGCGCGGCGGTTGCCGGCGATGACGAGCTCGCGCCCTTCGATCTCCAGCCCGATCTCGTCGGGGTCCACGCCGGCGAGCTCGGCGTGGACGACCGCGATCCCCCGGCCGTCGCGCGGGGTCTCGTAGAAGACGTCGACGGCGGGGCTGAAGCCGCCGCGTCGGCTGGCGGCCAGCCCCGTGCGGTCCAGGACGTCCCCGAAGAGCTCGTCCATCTCCCGACGCATCCGCTCGAAGTTCGCGAAGAGGTCACGCTCAGGTCGCATGGCCCGATGCTAGACCGTCGTTTGCCGCGAGCGGGGGGTCAGACCGTGTAGACGTCGTCCTCCGCGGCGACGTGCACGCCGCCGTCGAAGACCGCCCGCGCCTCGTCGGCGGCCCACAGCGCGTCCAGCTCGTCGCTGATGTGGGTGAGGACGAGGCGCCGGGCGCCGGCGCGCTGCGCGTGTTCGCCGGCGTCGCGCGGCGTCAGGTGCCCGCGGATGCCGCTGCGCTCCGGGCGCGGGAGCGTCGCCTCGAGCATGAGCAGGTCGGTGCCCGTGGCGAAGGCCACGATCTCCTCGCTCGGGGCCGAGTCGGCGCCGAAGGTGAAGCGCCGGGGCACGCCGTCCTCCCCGTCGGCGACGCGCACGTCGACCGCGCAGGTCGGCAGGTAGTGTGGGACGGCGGCGAAGGAGATGGCCAGCGGCCCGACGCGGACGGTGTCCCCCGGCCCGTAGGCCTCCAGCGCGAAGGCCTGCTCGACGTGGTCGGGGAACATGCCGCCGCCCTGGCACATGAGCGCGAAGGCCTCCTTGGCGCCGTGTGGGGCGATGAGCCGCGGGCGGACGGGCTCGGCGACGCCGGGCCAGCGGTCCACCGGCACCGGCTGCTGGCGCGGGGCGTAGGTCAGCGCGCTCGCGAAGGGCACGAGGTCGAAGATGTGGTCGGCGTGCAGATGCGAGATGACGACCGCGTCGACGGCGACGTAGTCGCGGTGGCGGCGCAGCTTCCCGAAGACCCCGCAGCCGCAGTCCAGCAGCACACAGGTGCCGGCCTCCTCGATGAGATATCCACTGCAGGCCCCGCCGGCGTCTTGCCACGCCGGCGATTTGCCGAGCACCGTGATGCGCAAGCCGAAGTTCTCCCTCTCGTGACGGATGGGACACTACCCGGATGCCCGTCCTGCATCTCCCGCTCGCCGCGGGCTCGACGGACGACTTCGCCCACGTGGTGATCGTGCTCGGCGCGCTCCTCATGCTCGGCGCGCTGCTGTCGGGCGTCACCCACCGCAGCTTCCTGGCGATGACGCCGGTCTTCGTCCTCGCCGGCTTCGCGCTCGGGGACGGCGGCCTGGAGGTCCTGGACTTCTCGCGCAGCTCGGCGTTCGTGACCGACGTGGCGACGGTCGCGCTCATCGTCATCCTCTTCCGCGACGGGCTCGAGGTCGAGAAGGAGCTGCTGCAGAAGGCGTGGCACCTGCCGGCGCGCAAGCTCGTCGTCGCGATGCCGGTGACCGCCGGCGTCGTGGCCGTCGTGACGAAGGCGGTGACCGACCTGTCGTGGACGGAGGCCTTCCTCGTCGGCGCGCTGCTGTCGCCGACGGACCCGGTCCTCTCCTCGGGCGTCGTGACGAACCCACGCGTGCCGCGCCTCGTGCGGCACTCGCTCAACCTCGAGTCCGGGCTCAACGACGGGCTGGCGCTCGCGCCCGTGTTGGCGCTCGTCATGGTCCTGGGCTCCGGCGGCGAGGACTTCGTCGTCTGGCGCTTCGTCCTGCAGGACGTCGGCCTCGGCCTCGTCTTCGGGATCGGCATCGGCTACGTGTCGTCGCTGCTCATGCCGCGCGGCAAGAGCCTCCAGGACACGATCCCCGTGCACCAGCAGTCGCTCTTCGCGCTCGGCGTCGCCTTCGCCACCTACGGCGCGACGGTGCTGCCCCCGCACGGCAACGGCCTGATCGCGGTCTTCACGTGCGCGATCACCCTCGGCATCCGCCGGCCGGACCTGCGGCACGCCTTCGAGAAGCGCGCGGACGACATCGTCGAGGTCGCCAAGCTCGGCGTGTTCGTCGTCTTCGGCTCGCTGCTGACGCTCGACGGGCTCTTCACCGACGGCCTGGCGACCGTCCTCATCGCGTTCGTCGCGCTCTGCGTCGCGCGACCGCTCGGCGTCTTCCTCGCGCTCGCCGGGACGGGGACCGGCCTGGCCGAGAAGAGCTTCATGGCGTGGTTCGGGCCGCGGGGCGTGGCGACGATGGCCTTCTCGCTGCTCGTCGTCACCGGCGGCCTGGGGACGGACGGCGGGCGCATCTTCAACATCGCCGCCTTCTGCGTCCTCGCGTCGATCCTCGCCCACGGCCTGAGCGACACGCCCGGCGTGGGCTGGATCGCGCGGCGGACGACCGAGCGCCCGGACCGCCCCGCGGACGCCGGCCCTCAGGCGCCGGCGCCGGCGTAGAGCGCGGCCTGCTCCTGCGCCGACGGGAAGGCCCACGCGGCCCGCGTGCGCTGCTCGGACCGGAACTCGAAGCGCATCTGCTGCGGGGGCCGCAGGCCCTCCGGCGAGTCGGGGCGGAAGGTGGTGCAGGCGGCGTCCAGATCCAGCGCGCACAGCAGGTTGCGATGGAAGAAGCACTGCTCACACGACACCTTGCGACCTGCCCCACGACCCTTTGCCATACCTGCGCGTCACACCCTCTGATCGTTGCTTGCCGGGGGCCTCTCCCCCGGCGACGTCGCGCAGAAAAGCACAGCTGCTTCGACGGGTGCAAGGTCGATTCCCGCTCCTGGCAGCTTTCCCGAAACGGCCCATTCCGCAAATGCCGACGATTTCCTCCGGCACCCCTCAGAGGGGCCTCCGGAGGCACATCCGCCCCCCTCCCGGCAACGTCGTTCCCGCATTTTCGGAGGGTTTTCCTCGTGAACGGGTGTTTCGCCGGTGATCCGGCGGGGAAGCAGCGCCGTCCCCCGGCGCCCGCGCGCAGGGCCGGCGATCGGCGCCGGCCGGGCCGCCGTACCCTCCAGCACAGATGTCCCTCGTCCTCGTCACGGGCGCGTCCGGCTACGTCGGCGCCGCCATCGTCCCCCGCCTGAAGGCGTCCGGCCACGAGGTGCGCGCCTTCGCGCGGACCCCGGCGAAGGTCACGGCCCCCGTCGACGGCATCGTCGCCGGGGACGCGGTGACCGGCCAGGGCCTGGACCGCGCCATGGACGGGGTGGACGTCGCGTACTACCTCATCCACTCCATGGAGGACGCGACACCGGGCTTCGACGAGGCGGAGGCGGCGTCGGCGTCGAACTTCGCCCAGGCCGCCCGGCGCGCGGGCGTGCAGCGCATCGTCTACCTCGGCGGGCTGGTCCCCACCGACCACGCCGTCTCGCGGCACCTGGGCAGCCGCCTGGCGGTGGAGCAGATCCTGCTGGAGGGCGCGCCGGAGGCCGTCGCCTTCCGCGCGTCGATCGTCATCGGCGCCGGCTCGCGCTCCTTCCGCTTCCTCGTGCGCCTCGTCGAGCGCACGCCGCTGCTGCCGCTGCCATCGTGGCAGCGCTTCCGCACCCAGCCGATCGACGAGCGGGACGTCCTGGCCCTGCTGCACGCCGCCGGGACGCGGGACGACGTGGCCGGCGCGCACACGTATGACATCGGCGGCCCGGACATCGTCACCTACGGCGACCTCATCCGCCGCATCCGCGACCACATGCTCGTCAACCGCCCGACGCTCGCGCTGCCGCTGAGCGTCACGCCGATCGCCTCGAAGGTCGCGGCCGCCATCGCCGGCGAGGACCCCGCGCTGATCGAGCCGCTGATGGAGAGCCTGGGCAGCGATCTCATCGCCGACCCCTCGCACGACGCGGCCGGCCGCTTCGGCGTGCGCCTGCACTCCTTCGACGCGTCGATCGAACGTTCGCTGCGTGACTGGGAGGCCGTGGAGTCCCTGCGAGCCCGCTGACGCACGTCCGGTGGCTCTAGGTTTGGTGGTCACATGAGCGACCCCGTCATCACCGAGATCGACCTGCCCGCCACCCCGCAGGAGGTCTGGGACATCATCATGGACGTGGAGCGGCTCGGCGAGTGGGTCAGCATCCACCGCGGCCTGGGCAAGCACACCGAGGGGCCGCCGGCCGTCGGCGCGACGATGGAGCAGACGCTCGCCTTGCGCGGCGCGAAGTTCAAGGTCAACTGGGAGCTGCGGCGCTGCGAGCCGCCCTACCGCGCCGAGTGGGTCGGCAAGGGCCCGGCCCGGTCCAAGGCCGAGACGGGCTACCGGCTGGAGGCCATCGAGGGCGGCACGCGCTTTCACTACCGCAACGAGTTCAAGGCGCCGATGGGGCCGCTCGGCGCGGTGGCCTCGCGGGCCCTCGTCGGCGGGCTGCCGGAGAAGGAGGCGCACGCCTCCCTCGACAACCTCAGGCGCCTGCTCGGCGGCTGAGCTCAGCCGCCGAAGCCGGCGACGCCCCGCGCGCCGAGCGTCACGGGGACGCTGGCCCAGCTGCCCTCGCCGCCCTCGGCGGTCTGCTGCACGGTGACCTCGACGGTGCGCCCGCGGTCACCGAGGACGTGGTCGACGATGCGGACGGCCGCGGCGGCGCGCTGCGTGGCGGGTGCGGCGGCGGAGGCCGCGTCGATGCCGAGCACCCGCTGGCGCGGCCAGCGCAGCACGTCCTGCGCCGCGCGGGCGTCGGCTTCGGGCGTCGTGGTGGCCAGGACGAGCAGCGCGGCCGGGGCGCGGTCGCGCAGCTCGCGGACCGTCGCCGCGTCGGGCTCGCAGAGCACCGCGATCGTGACCGCCGTCAGCGCCGGCGCGGCGACCGGGCCGTCGACCTGGGGCTCCACGCCGAGCGCGACCGCCGCGGCCCGCAGGGCGTCCCCGTCCTCCCCCGTCAGCAGCACCCGGCAGTCGTCACGGGCGACGAGCAGCAACGCCACGCAGCGGGCGGTCTCGGAGCTGCCGACGACGGCGACGGGGTGGCGCATCGCGCAACCCTAACGACGTACCGGACGGCACCCGACCGGTCACCGCGAACTGCCTCATCCTGTTTCAGAAAACCAACCTCCTATTCACCTTGCTCCCGTGTTTTGTTTTATGGGAGAGTGAATCACCATGACTGATTTCCTCGACGAGAAGAAGCGTGAGATCCACGCACGGCTGAAGGAGTTGCGTCCCCTCGTGGACGAGTTCCAGCGGCTGGAGGCGGCGGCGGCGGCGCTCGACGGGGTGACGTCTCCGCAAAGCGGCGCAACCAGCGCTGCCGCGCCGGCCCGGCGTGCCAAACGCGGCGGCGGCTCGTCCTCCGGTGCCGGACGTGGCCGGCCCAAGGGCTCCGGCACGCGCTCCAAGCAGGCGCTGGAAGCGGTGAAGGGACAACCCGGCATCACCATTCCGGAACTGGCGCAGCAGATGGGAATCGCCCAGAATTACCTGTACCGGGTGATGCCGGAATTGCAGAAGGACGGGCTCGTGCGCAAGGAGGGTCGCGGCTGGCACGCGGTCGAGGCCGCCTGAGCCTCCGCGTGGAGCTGCGTCAGCTTCAGTCGTTCGTCTGCGTCGCGCGCCACGGGCACATCACCCGTGCCGCGCGCGAGCTGTTCCTCACCCAGCCCGCCCTGTCACAGCAGATCCGCCGGCTGGAGCGCGAGCTCGGCGTGACGCTGCTGACGCGCACCGCGACCGGCGTGCAGCTCACGCCGGCCGGCGCCGACCTCGCCGAGCGCGCGGCGCTCATCCTCGCCGACGTGGCCGCCGCGCAGGCGGCCATGGACGACCACGCCGGCGCCCGGCGCGGCGTCGCGCGGGGCGCCGCGTCCCCCGGCGACGCGCAGGCGCTCCCGGCGGCGCTGGCGGCCTTCGCCGCCGGCGCCCCGCCGGTCCGGGTCGCCCTGCGCCACGGGTCGGCGCCGGAGGTCCTGACGCTGCTGGCCCAGGGCTCGGGGGACCGGGCGATCACGACGCTGGACGCCCCGCCGGGGACGCGCGCGACGCCGCTGGCGGACGACCCGCTCGTCCTCGTGGGCGCGGCCGGGGAGCTCGCGGCCGGCGACGTCCCGGTGGCGGCGCTGCGAGACCGCCCGCTCGTGCTGGCCGAGCGCGGGACGGCGCTGCGGGCGCTCGTCGTCGCGCTCTGCCAGGCCGACGGCTTCAGCCCCGTCCCGTTCATGGAGGCCTCGGACCCCGCCGCCGTCCTGGCGCTCGCCCACGCGGGGCTCGGGCTCGCGCTCGTGCCGGGGTCATGGCTCATCGGCGTGCCGGTGGCGGCCGGGGCGGTCGCCCGGCCCGTGCCGGCGGCCGGGGCGCCACCGGCCGTCCTGACCCCGCGGCTGCTCACCGGCGACGGGGCGCTCGCGCCCGCCGCCGGGCTGCTGCACGCGCACCTGCTGGCTCAGCTCGGCCCCTGAAGCACCGTCAGCAGCTCGCGCTCAAGGCGCTTGCGCGGCCGGCTGCCGACGAGGCGCAGGACGGGCTGCCCGGCGCGGAAGACGACGAGGGTCGGGGCGGCGAGGACCTCGTGGCGCGCCGCGGTGGCCTGCTCGCGGTCGATGTCGACCTTGACGAATCGCACGTGCGGCCACGCGGCCGCCAGCTCCTCGAAGACCGGCGCCATGACGCGGCAGGGGCCGCACCAGGGCGCCCAGAAGTCGACGACGACCGGGCGGTCGGCCTCCAGGACGGTCGCGGTGAAGCTGTCGTCGGTGACGGCGCGGACGAGCGGGGGGCTGGAGGTCTGGGTCATGCCGACCATGCTGAGCGGCGTTGCGGGCGCCGTCCAAGTGCGATCGGTGATGACGGACATCACGCCGGGCGGCGGCCTGTAGCGTCCGGGTCGCCCCACCCCACGACCGAGGAGCAGCACCCATGGCCATCGAAGGTTCCGCCAGCATCGAGATCGACGCCCCCATCGAGCGGGTCTACGAGGTCGCCGCCGACGTCGAGCACTCCCCGAAGTGGCAGCCGGAGATCAAGAGCGCGGTCGTCACCGAGCGCGGACCCGGCGGCGAGCAGACGTACGTGGAGACGAAGGTCGACGGCAAGGTCAAGACGCTGACGAGCGACCTGCGCTTCACCTACGACGGCCCGACCGGCCTGTCGTGGAACCAGGAGAAGGGCGACCTGAAGACCGTCCGCGGGTCCTGGACCTTCGAGGACCTCGGCGACGGACGCACGAAGGCGACGTACACCCTCTACGTCGACTTCGGCCGCACGCTCGGCATGGTCATCCGCGGCCCCATCGTCGACGTCCTGCGCGGCCAACTCTGCGACTCCATGCCGGGCAAGCTGAAGGGCTACTGCGAGCAGTAGCCGCGAACCCTGCCCGCTTCCCGCTTCTCAGCAGGCGTCGACTCGTCGGGGGCGCGGGGACGCCGGGTAGGTCGGACCCTGATCAGGGCGCCCCGTCCCTGCGGGGGCGTCGGTATGCCCCCCCGGAGCGTCGTCCGGCAAAACCGGCGGAGCCGAGGTGCCGAAGCGGAGGGGGGCGTACCGACGCCCCCCACCGCCCACGAAGAGGCGACTAGATCAGCCCCAGATCCTTGACCGCGTCCCGCTCACCGACGAGCTCGGCGACCGTCGCGTCGATCTTCTCCTGCGCGAACTCCGGGATATCCAGACCCTGGACGATCGAGTACTCGCCGTTCTCCGTCGTCACCGGGAACGAGGAGATGATGCCCTCCGGCACGCCGTAGGAGCCGTCGGACGGGACCGCCATCGAGACGACCTCACCGTTCGAGCCGAGCACCCAGTCGTGCACGTGGTCGATGGCCGCCGACGCCGCGGAGGCCGCCGAGGAGGCGCCGCGGGCCTCGATGATCGCCGCGCCGCGCTTGCCGACCGTCGGCTGGTAGGTGTCGCGGTACCAGTCCAGGTCCGAGCCCACGGCCTCGAACGCGTTCTGGCCCTTGACCGTCGCGTTGTAGAGGTCGGGGAACATCGTCGGGGAGTGGTTGCCCCAGATCGCGATGTTCTTGATGTCGGTGACCTCCGCGCCGGTCTTCTTCGCCAGCTGCGCGATCGCGCGGTTGTGGTCCAGGCGCGTCATCGCGGTGAAGCGCTCGGCGGGGACGTCGCCGGCGTTGGCCTGCGCGATGAGCGCGTTCGTGTTCGCCGGGTTGCCGACGACGAGGACCTTGATGTCGCTCGCCGCGCCGGCCGCGATGGCCTGGCCCTGCGGCTTGAAGATGCCGCCGTTGGCCTCCAGCAGGTCGGCGCGCTCCATG
>CAZRLR010000040.1:5825-17441 GCA_964600395.1 uncultured Conexibacter sp. | reverse complement strand
CGGTGAGCTACGGCTTCGTCGCCGAAGTCGACCTCGGGCAGCCGACGATGCCGAAGACCGGCGGCCCGATGGGCTGCCCGGCGTCGATCTCGCCGAAACTCAAGGCGATCGTGCAGGCGCGGCGCAAGCCCGACAGCGCGCTCTACCCCGCGCCGCCGGGGGCGCGCAACGGCACGAACTTCGACGTGACGGTCAAGGACGCGACCGACTCGATCGGCGACAGCGACGGCCTACGCGACCTCGTCACGAGCTGGACGCTGACCGGGCGGTAGGCCCCGATCGGCCGGTCCGGCCTGTTCGCGAGGCGGTGACCGGGAATATGGTTCGTCCATGGACATCGTGCGCAGGGGTGCGTCGAAGGTGCTCGCCGGGCTCGCCGTCGCCCTCGCCGCCGCGCTGGCCGGCCCCGCGGGGGCCGGCGCGACCGCGCTGGGGGGCCTGACCGCCCAGGGCTGCCTGAGCACCGCGGCCCTGGCGCCGTGCACGACGCTCGAGGGACAACTCGGCAACGCGCAGGCCGTCGTCGTGAGCCCCGACGGGACGAGCGCGTACGCCACGGGCTACACGAAGGGCACGCTCGTGACGCTCGGTCGCGCCGCCGGCGGGGCGCTCACCCCACGGACGTGCTTCAGCGACGTGGCGGTGACCGGCTGCACGGTCCTGGCCGGGCGGCTCGGCGGCGCCGTCGACGTCGTCGTCAGCCCCGACGGCACGAGCGTCTACGCGCTCGGCTTCGACCCGGGGACGCTGCTCTCGTTCACCCGGGCGGCCGACGGCACGCTGACGCCGCAGGGCTGCTTCAGCTCGACGGCGGTCAGCGGGTGCGGCACCGCGCTGGCCGGGCGGCTCGCGAGCGCCGGGGCCCTCGCCGTCAGCCCCGACGGCAAGAGCGTCTACGTCGGGGCGGCGGGCTTCGTCCTGTCGCTCGTCCGCGCCGCGGACGGCACGCTGACCCCGCAGGGCTGCCTCAGCAGCGACCCGACCCCGGGCTGCACGACGGTCAGCGGACTCGGGATTCCGAGCGCCGCCGCGGTGAGCCCCGACGGCACGAGCGTCTACGTCACGACCGGCAGCGCCGGCGGCGTGTTCTCCTTCGCCCGTGCCGGCGACGGGACGCTGACGACGCAGGGCTGCACGACCAACGCCGCGCTGGCCGGGTGCACGACCCTCGCTGGGCAGCTGGACGCGACCCAGGACGTCGCCGTGAGCCCGGACGGCAAGAACGTCTACGTCACCGCGACGCTGGCGAGCGACACCGTCGTGACCTTCGCCCGGGGCGCCTCCGGGGCGCTGACGGCGCAAGGCTGCCTGAGCAACGCCGCGCTGGCCGGGTGCACCACGCTGCCCGGGCAGCTGGACGGCGCGGGCGCCGTCGCGGTGGCCGGCGACGGCGCGTCGGTCTACGCGACGGCCAACCAGAGCAACACCGTCGTCACGCTGACCCGCGACGCGAGCGGGACGCTCACGCCCGCCGACTGCGTGAGCACCGCGGACCGGAGCGGCTGCACGACCGTCCCGGGCCGGCTGGGCTTCGCCAACGGCGTGACGGTCGCCCCGGACGGCCTGAACGTCTACGCGACGGCGGGCAACAGCAGCGCGCTGAGCACCTTCGCCCGCGAGCTGCCGCCGACGTGCAGCCCGAGCTCGAGCACCGGCGCCGCCGGCGCCGAGCAGACGCTGCTGCTGGACTGCCGCGAGCCCAACGGCGACCCGCTGACGCTGGCGATCGCCTCCGGCCCCGCCCACGGGACGCTCGGCGCGATCGCCCAGGCCGGCCGGGTCGTCTCCTACACGCCGGTCCCCGGCTTCAGCGGCGCCGACGCGGTGACGGTCACCGCGACCGCCGACGGGAAGACGAGTGCCCCGGCGACGGTCTCGATCACCGTCACGCCCGGACCGCCCGGGACGACGCCCCCGGGGTCCACGCCGCCGGGCACCACGCCGCCCGGGACGGAGCCCCCGGTCTTCAAGCTCAGCCTGCGCCTCCTCTCGCGCAAGCTCACCGTCCGGCGCGGCCGGACGCTCACCGTCGCCTACACCGCGGGTGTCGCCGGCACGGCGAAGCTCACCGTCCTGAAGGGCAAGGCGGTGAAGGCCACCGCCACGAAGCGCCTGGTCAAGCCCGGCCGCGGCAGCGTGACCCTCGCCGGGAGGACGACGAAGCGCCTGAAGCCCGGCCGCTACAGCGTGACGCTGCGCTTCACGCCCGCGGCGAAGGGCGCGAAGGCGGTGACCGTCAGCGCGCCGCTGACGGTCAAGCGCTGAGCGGCGGCGCCGGGGTCAGACCCCCGCGTACTCGCGTTCCCAGTTCTTGAAGTCGTCCGTGAAGTACAGGAGGCGGATCTTCTTGAACTCCGTCGAGGAGTAGAGCGTCGCGCGGTCGGTGATGCCGGTGGACTCGGCGATCGAGTCGAGCACCGCGTCGCACTCCTCCTTCGAGCGGCCGTGGGCCATCGTGAAGACGGAGTAGCGCCAGTCCTCGTAGGTCGGGCGCTGGTAGCAGTGGCTGATGCCACGCACGGCGGCCATCCGCGGGCCGAGCTCGTCGATCCGGTCCTCCGGGACCGCCCAGACGCCCATGCCGTTGGCCGAGAAGCCGGCACGGCGGTGGAAGAGGATCGCCGCGACGCGGCGCAGGATGCCCCGCTCCTGCATGACGGCCAGGTGGTTGAGCAGCTCGTCCTGTGTCCAGCCGAGCTTCAGGGCGGCCTCGGCGTACGGCTCGGGGACGACCGGCAGGTCGCCCTGCGTCGCCTTGATGACGTCGACGTCGGCCTGCGTGTAGTCCTGCATCGCCAGCTCGATCGGGGCCTGGGCGACGCCCTCGGTGGAGAGGGACTTCGTGTCGCCCTCCATCTCGAGGTCCATCCGGATCTTGAAGAGCTGCAGCGTCGGCAGCTGGCGGATCGACTCGGCGCCCGTCTTCTCCTGCAGGACGTCGAGCGTCCCCTGCAGGCCGAGCTTGGAGTCGTGCTCGACGGCGAGCGTGAACCACATGTTGAACTCGTGGTTGCGCAGGTAGTTGTGGCTGACGCCGGGGTGCGAGTTGATGATCTTCGCGGGCGCCCACGGGTGCTCGGGGTCGACCTTCGCCGCGACGAGCATCGAGCCGTAGCCGAGCGCGCGGGTGTCGAAGATCGGCGTGACCTGGCGGATGATGCGGTCCTTCAGCAGCCGCTGGATGTCCGTCAGGACCTGCTCCTCGGTGATGCCGAGCGCCTCGGCGACGCGCAGGTACGGCCGCTGGTCGAGCGGGAAGGACCCCTGCATCTGGTTGAGGAGCTTGCGGTCCAGGTCGCTCAGCGGGACGGCGGCGCCGTCGTTGCGGGAGCGGATCTTGGGGACTGCGGTCTTGTCTACTGAAGCCACGAGGCGGCGTCCTTTGCGTGATAGGTGATCACGATGTCTGCACCCGCTCGGCGGATGGCGGTGAGCGTCTCGAGCACGACGGCGCGCTCGTCGATGTATCCGGCGGCTGCGGCGGCTTTCACCATCGCATATTCCCCGCTGACGTTGTACGCGCAGACGGGCAGGCGGGACGCCTGCTTGACGCGCCACAACACGTCCAGGTACGGCAGGGCCGGCTTGACCATGAGGATGTCCGCGCCCTCCTCGACGTCCAGGAGCGACTCGCGGACGGCCTCGTCCCCGTTGGCCGGGTCCATCTGGTACCCGCGGCGGTCCCCCGCGGACGGGGTGGAGTCGGCGGCCTCGCGGAACGGGCCGTAGAAGGCGGAGGCGAACTTCGAGGAGTAGGACATGACCGGGACGTCGGCGTACCCGGCGTCGTCGAGGGCCACGCGGATCGCCCCGACCCGCCCGTCCATCATGTCGCTCGGGGCGATGACGTCGGCGCCGGCGGCGGCCTGGGCGACGGCGGTGCGGGCCAGGAGCGGCAGCGAGGCGTCGTTGTCGACCGTCGTGACGCCGGCGGTGCTCGTGTGGAGGATCCCGCAATGGCCGTGGTCGGTGTACTCGCAGAGGCACAGGTCGGCGACGACGAGCAGCTCGGGGACGGCGGCCTTGATCGCGCGGATCGCCCGCTGGACGACGCCGTCGTCGGCCCAGGCCTGGGAGCCCTCGGCGTCCTTGGCGTCCGGGATCCCGAAGAGGACCAGGCCGGCGATCCCGAGCGCGTGGACCTCGCGCGCCTCGGCGACGGCCTCGTCCACCGACACGCGATCCACGCCCGGCATCGCGCCGATCGGCAGCCGGCCGTCCTGCTCGTGGACGAAGAGCGGCAGCAGCAGGTCGCCCGCGTCCAGCGTCGTCTCGCGGACGAGGCCGCGCAGGGCGGGCGTGGCGCGCAGGCGCCGCAGGCGGGTGGCGGGAAAGGCCATGCCCCACCAGGGTAGACCTCGGCGGGTGCGCAGAGCGGTGCGTGCACGGTCCGTGGCGCGCGATTAGCCTCACCGACATGAGCCAGAGCACAGACGGTCGCGGCGCCCTGCGCACGCCGAGGGTGGCCATCATCGGCGCCGGCATGTCGGGGATCGGCATGGCGTGCAAGCTGCGGATGGCCGGCATCGAGACGTTCCACATCTACGAGAAGTGGGACGACCTGGGCGGCACGTGGCACGCGAACACGTACCCCGGGCTCTCGTGCGACGTGCCGTCCCGCAACTACCAGTACACCTTCGCGCCGAACCCGGACTGGTCGAAGGTCTTCTCCCCAGGGCCGGAGATCTGGGCCTACCTCAACCGCGTGGCCGACGACTTCGAGCTGAAGGACCGCATGTCCTTCCGCGACGAGGTCGAGGTCGCGACGTGGGAGGACGGCGTCTGGAAGCTGCGCACGAAGGCCGGCGAGGAGGCCGAGTACGACTTCGTCGTCACCGCGTGCGGCGGCCTCGTGCAGACGCGGACGCCCGACATCCCGGGCCTGGCGGACTTCGAGGGCGCGGCCTTCCACTCGGCCGAGTGGGACCACTCGGTCCCGCTGGAGGGCCGGCGGATCGCCGTCGTCGGCACCGGCTCGACCGGCATGCAGATCACCCGCGCGCTGGCGCCGGTCGCCGGCAAGTTCGAGCTCTTCCAGCGCACGCCGCAGTGGATCATGCCGCTGGCCAACCGCCGCTACACCCGCGCGGGCAAGTGGCTGCTGCGGCGCTTCCCGCAGCTCAACAAGCCGATCGCGCGGGGCTGGCAGGTGGCGACCGAAGGGACGTTCGGCATCGCCGTCATCCGCCCGGGCTGGCAGCGCACGCTCATCACGGCGCTGTGCAAGGCGCACCTGCGCCGCGTCCGCGACCCCGAGCTGCGTCGCCGCTTCACCCCCACGGACAAGCCGATGTGCAAGCGCCTGGTCATGGGCGTCGGCTTCTACGGGCTCTTCGAGAAGCCCCACGTCCACCTCGTCGACACGCCGATCGAGCGCGTGGAGGCCAAGGGCATCCGCACGACGGACGGCGTCCTGCACGAGCTCGACGTCATCGTCCTGGCCACGGGCTTCGACGCGCACCTCTTCGTCCGGCCGATGGAGCTCGTCGGCGCGGACGGGGTGAAGCTCTCGGAGGTCTGGGAGCAGGAGCCCTACGGCTACCGCTCGGTCGCGCTGCCGGGCTTCCCGAACGTCTTCATGCTCATCGGGCCGCACTCGCCGTTCGGCAACCAGTCGCTCTTCCTCATCTCCGAGACGCAGGCGGACTTCGCGATGGTCTGCATCGAGCGCTGGCGGCGCGGCGAGGTCGACGCGATGGCCCCGACGCGCGAGGCGACCGACCGCTTCAACGCGGAGATGAAGGAGGTCCTGCCGGACACGATCTGGGCCAGCGGCTGCAAGTCGTGGTACATCGGGGCGGACGGGTCGCCGTCGGTGTGGCCCTACGAGGCGGCCCACCACCGGGAGATCCTCCGCGAGCCCGAGCCGGCGGACTGGGAGGTCGTCCCCGGCCCGGCGGTGCGCGAGGGCGCCCCGGCCTAGATGGACGCCGCGGCCCTCCGGCGCCGCCGCGCGATCGCGCAGGGCCTGGACCGGCCGGCCGGCGTCGCGGTCGACGATGCGGTCGGCCGGCTGCTCGCCGTGCAGGGGCAGGACCTGCGCTCGGCCCGTCGCGCGCTGCGGGCGCGCACGCAGGGGACGACCGCCGCGCAGGTCGACGGGCTGCTGACCGACGACCGGTCGCTCGTGCTCACGTGGCTGTGCCGCGGCACCCTGCACCTCGTCCGCCGCGAGGACCATGGCTGGCTGCTCGGGCTGACGGCCCCGCGGACGGTGACGCTCAACCTCCGGCGCCTGGCGCAGGAAGGGGTGTCCGGGGACGCCGTGGACCGCGGCGTGGCGGCGATCGTCCGTGCGCTGGCCGACGGGGGCCCGCAGACGCGGGACCAGCTCGCCGTCGCGCTCGGGCGGGCCGGCCTGCCGACCGGCGGCTCCACGACGGGCGGCTCGGCGGTCGTCCACCTGCTCATGCGCACCGGGCTGCTGGGGCTGACCGTCCGCGGGCCGGTCGTCAGCGCCGCCGGGCAGGCGTACGCGCTGACGCAGGACTGGCTCGGCACGCCGCCCCCGCCGCCGCTGACCGGCGAGGCGCGGGACGTCGCGCTCGGCGAGCTCGCGCGGCGCTACCTGCGCGGGCACGGGCCGGCGGCGGACCGCGACCTGGCCGCCTGGTCGGGCCTGACGCTCGGGGACGTGCGACGCGGGCTGGGCCGCGGCGCGGGCGAGCTCGACGACCTCGGCGACGGCCTCCTCGACCTCGTGCGTCCCGTGGGCGGTGCGCGCACACCGGACGGACGAGCCCGGCTGCAGCCGCGGCTGCTGGGCTCCTTCGACCCGGTGGTCATCGGCTGGGCGCGGCGCGATCTCGTCGTCGCGCCCGAGCACCAGGCGCGGACGTACTCCCGCAACGGGATCCTCGCCGCGGTGGCGCTCGTCGACGGCCGCGCCGTCGCGCTCTGGTCCGCGCGGGCGGACGGCCCCGGCGTCGAGCTCGAGCCCTTCGAGGGCGGCACGCTCGCGCCGGCCGTCGACGCCGCCCTACAGCGCGACGCGCAGGACCTCGCGCGCTTCGAGGGCCGCTAGGCCCCGTCCGCCTTCCGCGCGTTCCAGTCTTCGGCCGTCATCGCGAAGATGTCGTGGTCCTCCCACACGCCGTCGATGTGCAGGTAGCGCTCGGCGCGGCCCTCCAGGCGGAAGCCGTTCTTCTGCACGACCCGCCGGGAGCGCTCGTTGCGCGGCATGATCGCCGGCTGCACGCGGTGCAGGCCCGCGTGCTCGAAGGCGAACTCCAGGACGAGGCCGACCGCGGCCGTCGCGTGCCCGTACCCGCAGGCGTCCTCGCTGATCCAGTAGCCGATCGTCGCGTTCTGCCACGCCCCGCGGACGATGTTGCTCAGAGCGACGCGACCGATGAGGCGCTCGGTGGCACCCTCGCCCTCGGCGTGCAGCACCGCGAAGGCGAAGCCCATCCCCGCCGTCCAGGCGTCCCCGTCGAGGGTGATCTCGCGCGACTGCGCCGCCCGGGTGAAGAAGCTCGCGTCGCGCGTGGCCTCGAACGGCGCGAGGAAGTCGCGGTTGCGCAGGCGCAGCTCGAGCAGGGCGTCCAGGTCGCCGCGCTCGAACGGGCGCACGACGGTGACGCCGCTCTGGAGGCGGACGCGGGGGACCTGGTGCCTCACGTGCGCGCTCCGAAGCGCTTCAGGCCGAGCCGGGCCAGCGTGCCGTAGGCGACGACGAGGACGGCGAGGTGCGCGAGCGGCCCGCCCAGCCCGGGGTCCGCGTCGTTCAGGCCCGCGTCCAGCGCCTGCAGCGTCGGCTTGAACGGGAAGAGCGCGCCGATGACCTGCACGACGTCGTAGGCCGACGCGCTGACCGAACCGCTGGGGACGAGCGCCAGCGCGGCGATCGGCAGGGACAGGAGGAAGGCCAGCAGCGAGGAGGCCCGGACGTCCCGGGTCAGCGCCCCAATCGCGACGCCCATCGCCCCGAAGCCCACCGCCCCGGCGCCGAGCGCGAGCAGCCACAGCGGCGCGCGGCCGAAGCGGATCGACTGGAAGAGGCTGAGCAGCAACAGCAGCAGGACGGCGATGACGGCGGCGACGAGCGCCCCGAGCAGGATCTTCTCGGCCACGAGCGTCGTGCGGCCGACGAGGCCGCGGACGAGCCGGCCGAAGGCGTGCTCCTCGCGCTCGAGCGCGAGCATCCCCGCGGCGATGAGCAGCCCGACGAACATGAGCGCGATCGTCACCGCGGTCGCGACGGCGTAGCCGTCGAGCGTGCTCGTCGAGCCCCCGACGGTGTTCACGTCGACGGAGATCGGGTTGGAGATCGAGCCGAGCACCGGCCCGGAGAGGTCGAGGTTGTCGATCGCCAGCTGCGCGAAACGGCGCACCTGCTCGAGGGCGGCGATCTGTGGGTCGCCCTTGGGCAGCACGCGCTCGACGCCCTGGAGGATCTGGGCCGACTTCGCCAGGCCCAGGACGTCGAACTGCTGGCCGAGCAGGGAGAAGCCGCCGCCCTTGAGCAGGATGTTCAGGTACTGCCCGGCGACCTTCGTCAGCTCCTTGCCCAGCGCCTGGTTGGCCTTGGCGACCTGGGCGTTGATCGTGTCCTCGACGTAGCGCCGCTTGATCGGGTTGTCGGCGTTGTAGAACACCTCGAGGGTCGGCTTCTGCGAGCTGCCCGACAGGCCGATCGTCGCCTGCAGCGCGTCCGTGATGTCCTCGGGGACGATGAGCGCCGCGACCGCCTCGCCGGACCTGACCTTGTCGATCGCCGCCTGCCGGCTGTCCACGCGGATCGGGTCGATCGCGTCGAAGAGCTGGTCGGCGTACTTCGACGCGTCGACCGACTTGCCGCCGAGGTCGAACGAGCTGCCCGACGGCGGGACGGCGTTGTAGAACGCGACCTTCGGCTTGCTCGGCGGGCGGCTGACGGCGTACCCGACGGGCAGGCCGATGACGATCGCGTAGAGCGCGAGCAGGACGAGCAGCAGCGGTGAGCGCCGCAGGATCTGCAGGTCCTTGAGGAGGAGGAAGCGCAGGGCCGACACGGGTCAGTGCCCCCGCTCGTGGAGGAAGCGGACGAAGGCGGCCTCGAAGTCGTGCGAGCCGTCCACCGCGTCGACGAGCTCGGCCGGCGTGCCGGCCAGGAGCAGCTCCCCGTCGGCGAGCACGAGCACGCGGTCGGCGTACCGCTCGGCCTCCCCGACGTTGTGCGTCGTGAAGACGACGGTCGTCGCCCGCTCGCGCGCCAGCCCCGACACGAAGCTCCAGAGGATGTCGCGCTGGCGTGGGTCCAGCGACGAGGACGGCTCGTCGAGCAGCAGGACGGGCGGGTCCGAGAGCAGGCCGACGGCGATGTTCACGCGCTGCTGGTTGCCGCCCGAGAGCGCGCCGAGCTCGTCGCCGGCGCGGTCGGCCAGCCCGGCCTGGTCGAGCATCCGGGTGACGGTCGCCTCCACGTCCTCCACGCGCTCCAGGCGCGCGAAGAGCCGCAGGTTCTCCGCGACCGACAGCTTGCGGTAGACCGCCGCCTGCTGGGGCACCCACCCGACCTCGCGCGCGGGGTGCGAGACGCTGCCCTCGCTCGGGGCCTGCAGGCCCGCGAGGATCGACAGCAGCGTCGTCTTGCCCGCGCCGTTGGGGCCGATGACCGCGACGATCTCCCCCGGCTGCGCGCTGAAGCTCACGCCGCGCAGCGCCGTCCGCTCCCCGAAGCGCATGACGACGCCATCTGCGACCAGGGTGCCGGAGCTCACGGCCGAGAGGCTACCCGCCTGATCCGCGAGGACGCGTCGCACACGACCGCCGTCCCGGCGCTGTCAGGATGGGGACGTGCCCGAACCCGCGACCCGCATCCTCTTCGTCGGCGACGTCGTCGGCGGCCTGGGACGCCGCACGCTGCTGGCGCTCCTGCCGCGCCTGCGCGCCGAGCACGACCCGACGTTCGTCGTCGTCAACGGCGAGAACATCGCCGGCGGGCTGGGCATCACCCCGAAGCTCGCCGACGAGCTCTTCGCCGCGGGGGTGGACGTCATCACGCTCGGCAACCACACCTACCACCGGCGCGAGATCTACCCCTACCTCGACGAGCACGACGCGATCCTGCGCCCGGCGAACTACCTGGCCACGCAGCCCGGCCACGGCTTCTGCGTCGTGGAGCGCGGCGGCGTGCGCCTGGGCGTCGTGAACCTGTCGGGCAACGTCTTCCTGCGCGCGGGCCGACCCGCCTTCAACGAGATCGACACCGTGCTCGGCAAGCTCGAGGGCAAGGCCGACCACGTCCTCGTCGACATGCACGCCGAGGCGACGAGCGAGAAGGTCGCACTCGGCTGGTACCT
This sequence comes from uncultured Conexibacter sp., assembly GCA_964600395.1. GTDB lineage: Bacteria > Actinomycetota > Thermoleophilia > Solirubrobacterales > Solirubrobacteraceae > Paraconexibacter. Next base: position 7,158 of record CAZRLR010000040.1, on the reverse strand, counting down.
GGACGGCGAGGTCACCGCGGTCGTCGGGACGCACACCCACGTCCCGACCGCCGACGGGCGCGTCCTGCCCAAGGGCACCGCCTACATCACCGACGTCGGCATGACGGGGCCGCGCGGCGGCGTCATCGGCGTCAGGCGCGAGCAGGCGATCGAGTCGCTGCGCACGCACATGAACGTCCGCTTCGAGACGTCCGACGAGGACCCGTGGCTCATGGGCGTCCTCGTCACCTGCGACCCCGACCGCCCGCGCCGGGCCACGGCGATCCAGCAGCTGCTCGTCCCGTGGGACGAGGGGCGCCCGCAGGCCTGACGCGCTCGCCGCTCAGGCGACGGCGACGACCGGCGTGTCGGTCGGCGCGACCGGCGGCGGGGCCGTCTCGTCCTCGTACCGCGCGAGCAGCGCGAAGATGACGAGCGGGAAGAACCAGACGATGTAGAGGTAGAACCAGTGCGTCACGCCGGCCTGCAGGGCGATGACGATCGCCGCGGCGCAGGCGGCCAGCCCGACGAGGTCGCGACGGCGCGGGACGAGGGCCAGCGCGACGGCGAGCAGCACCGACAGGCCCTGCCACACGTGCTGCAGGCCCGGGAGGTCGTAGAGCCCCCAGATCGAGAACGGCGAGCCGCGCGAGGTCTGGAAGCCGAGCGTCCGGTCGTAGACGAGCGAGGGCGACTGGCCGTGGAGGATGACCGGCAGCAGGCAGACCGCCGCAGTGACCGCGAAAGCGAGGCTGAAGCGCACGAACCCGGCGGCCCGGGTGCGGTCGCCGGAACGCGACTCGTGGTGCAGCGCGAAGAGCGGCGCGACGGCGAGCGTCGCGAACTTCGTCAGGCCGCCGAGCGCGACGAGCACGCCGCGACGCGCCGGGTGCGCGGCCGCCAGCAGCGCGGCGAGGAGGAAGAGCGGGACGAGCGCGTCGTTCGTGTTGCAGTTCAGGACGTACGCCGTGAACGGGAAAGCCGCCCAGCAGTAGGCCAGCAGGACACCGAGCGACGGCCCCCGCGCCAGGCGGCCCAGGAGGAAGAGCAGGACGACGCAGATGAGGTCGAAGGCGATGGCCGCACCGTGGGCGGCGGGCAGCTGGTCCCAGCGCCCGCTCCAGCCGAGCGTCTGCCGGAAGGGGACGTAGGCCGCGTAGGCGACCGGGCCGTAGGTGTCGCCGTGCTCGTTGTCGCGCGGCCAGTTGCCGTAGAGCTCGTCCCCCTTGACGAGCTTGTCGGCCCCGATGACGCCGGCGTACCCGACGTCGATGACGTTCGAGTTCGTCACGTTCAGCCCGATGCGGAAGCCCATGAGGAAGACGACGCCGATCGCGAGCCACGCGATCGGCAC
>CAZRLR010000040.1:0-5815 GCA_964600395.1 uncultured Conexibacter sp. | reverse complement strand
GGGCGCCCCCCCCGCCGCCGCCGGCCGGGTGCGGCCCGGACACCCCCCGGCGCCCCCCCCGGAGCCAGCCCCCGCCGCGCGCGCCCCCCCCGATCGCCACGCCGACGGGCAGCGGGCCGCGCAGCGGAGGCCCGCCGCGCCGCAGGCCGACCCAGAGCATGCGCGCGAGCAGGTAGCCCAGCAGCGGGTAGGCCGTCGGGACGCTGTGGTCGATCTGGGCGTCGTTGAAGTAGGCGAGGCTGATCCCGAAGGCGGCGAGCACGACGAGGTCGAGCATCAGCACCGACGGGCGCCAGCCGCGGCGGGGCATGAGGAACGGCGCGAGGAAGAGGAACGTCAACGGCAGCCAGACCCATGGCGAGTTGACCTTGCGGCCGAAGGCGCCGGGGTAGCCGCGGGCCATGGACCAGGCGACCTTGTAGCCGACGTAGCTCTCGGTGACCTTGCCGGTCGCGTCGTCGACGATGACCTGGCCGATCTCCTTCAGCGGCTTCTCCTTGCCGTAGTAGCTCACCTGCCAGCGCCGCTGCCCCTTGAGGAAGACGCCCGGGTAGGAGCCGGGGTACTTCTTGCGCTCGGCGATGATGTTCTTCTGGCTGTCGGCGAGGCGCTGGACCTGCTGGCCGGTGAGCCGGTGCCCGGCCGGCGGCTGGTCGAGGTTCGGGGGCGTCGTGAGCGCGTTGCCGTCCGTCGAGCCGGCCGGCTGCCCCGGCAGCGCCGTGGCGATCGGGGCGGTGTCGGCGGCGGCGACCCCGGGGCCCACGACCGCGACGCCGAGCGCGCACAGCAGCAGGAGCAGGGCCGCCGCGAGGGCCCGCCTCACTCCTTGAAGCTCCATAGCTTGTTGCCGAGGAAGTTCAGCGGCGTGGCGGCGACGATCGCGATGGCCTGGGCGGGCACCTCGGCGATCGACGTCCCGGTGACGAGGGCCTGCAGGATCCCGAAGCTCACGAGGAAGGCGCCGATGCTGACGGCGAAGAAGCGCGCGGCCTGGAAGCCCGCGTGGCCGTCGGAGGCGCCGAAGGTCCAGTGGCGGTTCCACCAGAAGTTGTTCAGCACCGCCGCGAGGAAGGCGAGGACGGCGGCCACGCGGTAGTCCAGCGAGGCGGCGTGCACGGACAGCGCGAACACGGCGAGGTTGACGACGTAGCCGCTGGCGCCGACCGCGCCGAAGCGGACGAGCTGCCACCAGTTGTGCGACTTGCGCACGCCCAGCCGCGCCCGCAGGTGCCAGCTGTGGGCGCCCTCCGGGGGCACGCGAGCCGACTCGGCCTCGTCCATCACGCCAGCGTAGCCGGGGACATCGCGAAGTGGGCGAGGATCATCGGCGTGATGTCGCGGATCGACCACGCGCCGTCGCGCGCGCGCTCGGGGGGCGGCTGCACGCCGTGGAAGACGAGCGCGCCGAGCGAGTCGGTCGCGTGCAGCGAGCCGTGCGAGCCGCCGCCGATGTGGTGCTGGTCGCCCCAGTCGGGGAACTCCCAGCCCGGCGCGGCGCTGAGGAGGACGTCCCCCGAGGTCGTGCAGGTGAGCGCCGCCCAGACGCGCGCGAGCGCGTCGGGGTAGGCGGGGGTCAGCAGCTCGCCGTCCTGCACCGTGGCCGCCAGCACGGCGCGGTCGCCCTCCAGGTTCCAGCGCCCGCCGCGGGCGTCGCGGACGAGGACGGCGTCCGGTGAGCCCTCCGCCCCGGACGCGCCCGCGCCGGCCGGGCTGAAGCGCAGCGTCCCGGAGGCGCCGCTGATGACACCCTGCGCCGGGCGCCCGCGGTCCAGCCACATCACGAGGTCCACGCCCTCGGTGCCCAGCGCGGTCGTGGTGAGCTCTTGGACGAGCGGCATCCGGGCCGCCGGGTCGTCCGCCAGGACGTACAGCTGCGCCGAGCGCTGCGAGGGGCACAGGGCGATGCGGGCCTGGTCGGCGCCGCGGCCGCTCGGGGGCAGGACGTCGAAGGGCGCGAAGGCGTCGCGGAAGGCGATCGTCTGCTCGACCGGCGCGTGGGAGTGGTCGGCGACGACGATGACCGCGTGCTGCTCGAGGAAGGCGTCGACCCCGCCGCCCGCGTGCATGAGGCGCTCGAGCTGGCGGTCGGCGGCCTCGATCGACTCGATCTGCCCGTGCGGCCCGGCCTTGTGGGAGTGCGTGTCGTTGTCGGGCAGGCTGAAGAGGAGGAAGTCGAAGAGGTCGTGCTCGACGAGGTGGGCCCCGACGCAGCCCGTGTGCTGGTCGCGCAGCCCGGGCATCGCCAGGCGCGACCAGCAGCCCGTCTCGCGGCTGGCGTACAGGTCGGCGTAGAAGAGCTCGGTCGGGCCCTTGACCGTCCGCCGCATGACCTGCGACGTGAGCAGCGAGATCGGGTTGTCCTTCGTCTTCGCCGGCTTGTGCTCGTGGCGGCCACGGAACATGAGGTACGTCGTGCCCGCCGTCCGCAGGCCCTCGTCGTCGAGCGACTCGAAGACCGTCGGCACGTCGGCCGGCAGGTGCTCGGCGTTCATGTTGTAGACGGTGTCGATGAGCTGCTGCGCGACCCCGAACTTGCGCACGGCCGGGAAGCTCGAGCCGTACTCGACGTAGCGCGACTCCTCGCGGGAGTACCAGTTCATCGCCGGGATCCGGTGCTCGTCCTGCAGCGTCCCGGTGGCGATCGCCGCCGCGCAGACGGGGGTGACGGACGGAAAGGCCGCGCAGCAGGTCGGGACGTACGTCCCCTCCTGCATGAGCTGCGCCATGACGGGCGCGCGGCCGGCGGCGACGGCGCGCTCGAGCTCGGACGGCTTGAGCCCGTCGATCACCGCGAGGACGAGCTTCTTCGGCGGCACGTCAGCGGAGAATTCTCAAGCCTGCGTACTTCTCGCCCTCGCGGCGCTTGCCGCCGCGCAGCAGGACGACGGCCATGACGACCCCCGCGAGGCCGACGGGCGGCAGCAGGACGCTCAGCGCGGCGAGCGCGGCGGCGATGCCCTCGGCGTAGGCCGGCAGCGTCGCCTGCGTCGCGCTGTCCAGGCGGGTGCGCACGCGGCCGAAGAGGCCGGAGGCCGCGACCGTCGCCAGGCCGGCGAGCAGCGCGCCGGCGATGAGGCCGGGCCACCAGACGTCGAAGCGGTCGTCGAGCTGCCCGGCGAAGAGCAGCGCGGCCAGGACGGCGCCGACGAGCGTGATCGCCTGGGCGCCGCTGCCCTCCTGCAGGGCCTGGCGCGCGGCGATCGACGCGACGAACGCGCCGAGCATGAGGCCGAGGAAGACGGGCGACTCGAGGAAGGCGAACGCCGTCCCGTCGAAGTCGACGCCGACGTTCGCGGCGCCGAGGATGCCGACGACGAGCGCGGGAAGGAAGGGCCGGATGCCGATGGCGACGGCGACGCCGGCGGCCTGGAGGATGTCGAGGAGGAGGTTCATGGGTGAGCGTCGGTCGTGCCCGGGACGGGCGGGAGGCAACCGGGGGTCCGGTACCGTCCTGGGGGACATGATGACCGACGGCAGGCCACCGGGCCCGGACGGCGAAGAGCGGAAGATGCCGCCCCGCCGCCCCGGAAGGACGCAGGCACGCGATCTGGAGCGTTACGCGTCGCTGTTCTCCGCCCGCACGCAGGACATGAAGTCCTCGCCGATGCGGGACCTCATGGCGCTCACCGCCCGCCCCGAGGTCATCTCGCTCGCCGGCGGCCTGCCGGACACCTCGACCTTCCCGGCCGAGGACTTCGCGAAGCTCATGTCGCACCTCGCGGTCGAAGAGACCGCGCGGGCGCTGCAGTACGGGCCCACCGAGGGCATCGACGAGGTCCGCGAGGCGATCGTCCAGGTCATGGCGGCCGAGGGGACGGACGCCGACGGGGACGACGTCCTCATCACGACCGGCGGCCAGCAGGTCATCGACCTCGTCTGCAAGACGCTCGTGGACCCGGGCGACATCGTCATCGCCGAGGCCCCGACCTACCCGGGTGCCGTCCCGACCTTCGCGGCCTACCAGGCACAGGTCATCCAGATCGAGATGGACGTCGACGGCATGCGCATCGACGTGCTCGAGGAGACGCTCGAGCGCCTGGACCGCGAGGGCCGGCGCCCGAAGTTCATCTACACGATCCCGAACTTCCAGAACCCAGCCGGCGTGACGATGTCGCTGCCGCGGCGCAAGCGCCTGGTCGACATCGCGCACGAGCGCGAGCTGCTCGTCCTGGAGGACAACCCCTACGGCCTGCTGCGCTACGAGGGCGAGCCGCTGCCGTCGCTGTACTCGATGGACGGCGGGGCCTTCGTCATCTACCTCGGGACGTTCTCGAAGATCCTCTCCCCCGGCGTGCGCGTCGGCTGGGCGGCCGCGCCCCGGCCCGTCCTGCAGAAGATGAACATCGGCAAGGCCTCGACGGACCTGTGCTCCTCGACGCTGACGCAGCTGTTCGTCGCGCAGTACTTCCGCTCGGGACAGTGGCCGACGTACATGGAGGAGCTGCGGTCGCTCTACCGCGGCCGTCGCGACGTCCTGCTCGACGCGCTGGCCGAGCACCTGCCGCCGGAGGCCTCGTGGACGCGTCCGCAGGGGGGCCTGTTCATCTGGGCGACGCTGCCCGACGGGCTGGACACGACCGACCTGCTCGCCAAGGCGCTGTCGCGGAACGTCGCCTTCGTCCCGGGCCGCGCGGCCTACCTCGACGGGCGCGGCGGGACGTCGATGCGCCTGAACTTCTCCGGGGTCGCGGCGGACGAGCTGCGCGAGGGCGTGCGCCGCATCGGCGAGGTCGTCCACGAGCAGGTCGACCTGCTCGGCTCGCTCACCGGGCGCCGCCCCGGGGCCGTCGCGAGGCCGGCCGCCCCGGAGGCCGAGGGCCCCAGGACGCCCGACCCGGCGCTGGCGGACGTCCTGCACCTCCCCCGTCGCGGCGGGGACGACGCCTCGTCCCGGCGGTCCTCCAGTTGAGCCGGGTCGTCGTGCTCAAGGGCGGGCGCTCGCTCGAGCGCCAGGTCTCGTTGACGTCGGGGGCGCGGGTGCAGGACGCGCTGGAGCGCCTCGGGCACGAGGTGCACGGCCTCGACGTCGGGCACGACCTCGTCGGCCGCCTGCGCGAGCTCGCGCCGGACGTCGCGTTCATCGCGCTGCACGGCAGCGACGGCGAGAACGGCACGATCCAGGAGCTGCTGGAGATCCTCGACATCCCCTACACCGGGTCGCGGATCAGCGCCTGCGGCCGCTGCTCGGACAAGGTGCTCGCCAAGCACGAGATGGTCGACGCGGGGCTGCCGACGCCGGACTTCCTCTCCTTCAACGAGACCGCCTTCAAGGAGCTCGGGGCGGCGGAGGCGCTGCCGGCCGTCGAGGAACGCCTGGGCTTCCCGCTCGTCGTCAAGCCCGCCGACCAGGGCTCGGCGCTCGGGATCAAGTTCGCCGCCGACGCGGCCGCGACGGCGTCGGCGCTCGTCGCGGCCTTCTCCTACAGCGAGAAGGTCGTGCTGGAGCGCTTCGTCAACGGGCGCGACCTCGCGGTCTCGATCCTCGACGGCCGGGCGCTGCCGATCGTCGAGGCCGTCCCGCTCGACGAGGACGGCTACGACTTCGCGGCGCGGTACACGATCGGGCGCACGCGCTTCGTCTGCCCGGCGGACCTCGGGGACGAGGCCACCGCGCAGGCGCAGGAGCTCGCGCTCGCCGTGCACGACCTGCTCGGCTGCCGCCACTTCTCCCGCGTGGACCTCATGTGCGACCACGACAGCGGCGCGCTGACGGTGCTCGAGGTGAACGTCATCCCCGGGCTGACGGAGACGAGCCTGCTGCCGCAGGCCGCCGACGCCGCGGGCATCCCGTTCGACGAGCTCGTCGCGACGATGC
>CAZRLR010000039.1:0-17478 GCA_964600395.1 uncultured Conexibacter sp. | reverse complement strand
TCACCGCCGACCACGGCAACGCCGACCACATGCTCGAACCCGACGGCTCGCCGAACACCGCGCACTCCCTCAACCCGGTGCCGCTCATCGTCACGGACGAGAACGCGGCCCCGCTGCGCTCGGGCGGCGTGCTCGCGGACGTCGCCCCGACGGTGCTGGAGCTGCTCGGCGTCGACCAGCCGGCGGAGATGACCGGGGTCTCGCTCATCGCCTGACCCGCGCCGCGGCCGCGCCGCCGCGGGCGTCATCGGACGGATATCCGTCTGGGCGTCGTGCGCCTGCTGACGTAGGGTGGCGGCCATGCGCCACCCCCACGTCGGTCCGCTCCTGCTCGCCGCGCTCGTGCTCGGGCTGCCGGCCGGCGCCGCCGCACCGGCCGGTGCGAAGGAGATCCGCGGGACGGCGGGCACCGGGTCGCGGGCGAGCTTCGAGACGAACGCCGTGGACCTCGTCGGGTCGACCCTCGGGGTGATGCGCGCCGAGCGCAACATCGAGGCGCTCATCGAGGGCGGTCGCGAGGCCACCGGGGGCGAGGCCGAGCGCGAACGCGAGCTTGAGCGCGAGCGCGAGCTTGAGCGCGAGGGCGAGCGCGAAGACGGGGAGGACGGCGGCAGCGCGGTCCAGGGCGAGGGCCGCGAAGAGGGCGGTCGCCCGACCCCGAAGGCCAACCCCGACGCGCTGCCGACCCCTGCCCAGAAGCTGCTGCGCCGCACGGGTGGGCAGAAGGTCGCCGTCTCCTCGCCGCTCGGCTTCGACGGACCGACCCTGACCGACGCCGGGGCCTTCCCGCCCGACACCCAGGGCGACGTCGGGCCCTCGCAGTACGTCGTCGCGATCAACGGGCGCTTCCGCGCGTACGACAAGGCGACGGGGGCCGCGCAGAACATCGCGCTCAACGTCGACCCGGACGTCTTCTTCGCCGGGCAGCTGACCCCGCTGACCGGCGGGGTGACGGGCAACTTCACCTCCGATCCGCACATCCGGTACGACCGCCTGAGCCAGCGCTGGTACATCGTCATCATCGACGTGCCGTTCGACAGCGCCGGCGGCGGGTTCAACACGCACTCCAACCGCTTCCTGCTCGCCGTCTCCGACGGTCCGACGATCTCGTCGTCGACCGTCTGGTCGAAGTTCTTCTGGGAGGAGGAGCTCACGGACCCGGCCGACGACCAGTTCGCCGACTACCCGACGCTGGGCATCGACCAGAACGCCCTGTACATCGGGGCCAACATGTTCTCGAACGCGGGCGCCTTCACCGGCACCCGGGCGTACGTCGTGCAGAAGTCGTCCGTGCAGGGCGCGGGCCCGGTCGTCGTGCACAAGTTCTCGGTCATCACGACGCCGGCCGGGGCGGGCGCCTTCACCCCGCAGGGCGTCGACGACCGGACGGGCAACGCCAGCGTCGGCTGGTTCGTCGGGGTCGACAACGCCGTCTTCGGCCAACTGGACTTCTACAAGGTGACCAACCCGGGGTCGCTGTCGCCGACGCTCAGCTCCGCGCTGCCGCTCACCGTCCCGTCCACCACCCTCCCCAAGACGGTGCCGCACCTCGGCAACTCCGGCGGCACGAACGGCAACCTCGACGCCCTCGACGACCGGCTCTACGCGGCCAACCTGCGCGACGGCCACATCTGGACCGCGCACAACATCTCGGTCTCCTCCGCCGGCGTCGCCTCGACCGCCGCCGGGTCCCGCAACGGCTCGCGGTGGTACGACGTGAACGTCAGCAGCGGGACGCCGGTCCTGACGCAGTCCGCGACGGTCTTCGACAACGCGGCGTCCAACCCGAAGTGGTACTGGATCCCGACGGTCAACGTGAACGGCCAGGGGACGATGGCGATGGGCGGCTCGGTGGCCGGTGTCGCGGACCGCGTCAACACGTTCTTCGCCGGCCGCAAGGCGGGGGATCCCGTGAACACCACCGACGCGCCGGTCCTGGCGACGAGCAACACGTCGTTCTCCTACAACCCCGGCGGCGACCCCGGTGGCGGCAGCGGCCGGCGCTGGGGTGACTACTCGTTCGTCTCGGTCGACCCCGAGGACGACCAGACGATGTGGTCCGTCCAGGAGTACGTCAACGCGAACAACATCTACGCCACGCGCATCACGAAGCTCCGCGCCGCGGCGCCCACCGTCTCGGGCGTCACGCCGTCGGCGCTGGCGCGCTCGTCTCGGATCACCCGCCTGACGGTCACCGGGACCGGGTTCTTCGACCCGGGCCCCGCGTTCCCCAAGCGCCTGGCGATCACGTCCGACTGCGGTGCGACGAGCATCGCCGTCGTCGCGGTGACGCCGACCGCGGTCACCTTCGACGCCGCCGGGCCCGCGACCGGGGCCTGCGCCTTCACGGTCCTCAACCCGGATGGCCAGCAGGCGACGACGGCCGCGGTGCCCGTGGCCCTCAACGCCGCTCCGGTCGCCGCCGACGACGCTGCGTCGACCCCGCGGGACACCGCGCTGAGCGGCCCATCCGTCCTGGGCAACGACACCGACGCCGACGGGGATCCGCTGACCGCGCAGACGGTGGCCGGTCCTGCGCACGGGACGCTCAGCCTCGCCGCCGACGGCACCTACGCCTACCGGCCGGCAGCCGGGTACGCCGGGCCCGACTCGTTCACCTACCGTGCGTCCGACGGGGAGACGACCTCCGCCGCCGCGACGGTGGCCCTGACCGTCATCGCGACGAACCGGCCCCCCGTCGCCGTCGGAGACACGGGCACGACGGTCCTCGGCAAGGCGCTCTCGGGCGCGTCGGTCCTCGGCAACGACAGCGACCCGGACGGCGACCCGCTGACGTCGGTCAAGGCCTCTGACCCCAAGCACGGCAAGGTCACGCTCACCACCGGCGGCACGTACGTCTACACCCCCGCCGCCGGCTACACCGGGCCCGACGCCTTCACCTACCGCGCCGGCGACGGGCAGTCGCAGTCGGCGCCCGCGACGGTCGCCCTCAGCGTGACGAAGCCGAAGACGTGCAAGGTCCCCAAGACGAAGGGCCTGACGGTGACCAAGGCCAAGGCCGCGCTGAAGAAGGCCCGCTGCGGGAAGGTCGTGACCAAGCGGGTGCGCACGACGAAGGTCCGGCGCGGGCGCGTCCTGTCGACCTCACCGGCCGCGGGGCGCACGATCAGCGCCACCGCGAAGGTGACGCTCAAGGTCCGCCGCTAGGAGCGGGCGCCCGCCGGCGCGGGGCCCCGATGCGTCTGCGTGAGGAGTGGTTGTTCGCCCGCCAACGCTCACCGCCCAGATAGGTCGAATATCGACGTAGGATCCTGGTGCGGGCCGGTGGTCGGCTCGCCGGGGCGCAGCGCGTGTCGGCCTCGGGGTCACCTCGAAGGAGTCTTTCGTGAGCCGTCTGCGGTCGATCGCCACTGTCCTGGTCACGAGCGCCGTGGTCCTCGTGCCGTCGGCCGTCGCGTCGGCCGCCGATCCGGCGGTGGACACCTCGTTCGGCTCCGGCGGGGTGGCCACCGTCGCGCTGAACGGCGGCTACGACGCGCTGGCGGGCGGCGACGCCTTCCGGCTCCCGGACGACAGCGTGGTCACCGCCGGCATCGAGTTCCAGTACGGGCTCGCCGTCACGCGCCACCTCCCCGGGGGGACCCCCGATCCCTCCTTCGACGGCGACGGCATCGCGACGATGGCGCTGACCGGGGTGGAGGGCATCGACCCGAGCATCGTCGAGGTCGGTGGCGTCGTGGTGGACGGCGCGGGCTCCATCTACGTCGCGCTCGTGACCAGCGGCCGCTCCGTGGTCGTGAAGCTCCTGGCCTCCGGGGCGCCCGCGACCGCGTTCGGTGGCGGGGACGGCGTCACCACGATCGCCACCGACCCCGGCCACAACACCGTCGGCGGCCTGCGCTTCAGCCCGGACGGCAGTCGCCTGCTCGTCAGCTTCGCCGTCGGCAACGACCTCGGGGTCAAGGCGATCAGCCCGGCGACCGGGGACGCCGACATGAGCTTCGGGACGTTCAGCTCGACCGAGTACACCTTCCCCGGCGAGAACGCGGTCGGGGGCGACCTCGTCGTCCTGCCGGCCGACGGCTCGATCTACGTGTCGACGACGCTGTACTCCGCCGGCACCACCCGGGCCGTCGCCGTCCACCTGACGAGCGCTGGTGCGAAGGACACCGCCTACGGCTCTGGCGGGGTCGCGGCGCCGTGGGACGGCACCTCGGCCGCCACGAGCAAGGGCACCGAGGTGTTCGCTGTCGGCGACGGCCGGCTGATCCTCGCGGGTTCCGCTGACGCGGGCGCGAGCCTCGCGATCGCACGGCTGACCACCGCCGGTGGCCGTGACGGCACCTGGGACGGGGACGGCCTCGTCACGGACTACAACGCCGACTCGGCCAGCCCGTTCGGCTGGAACGGCCTGAACCTGCAGGGCGACGGGAGCGTCGTGGCGGCCGGCGGTCGCTACACCGCGGGCGGGGTCTCGCACCTCATGATCCGGCGCCACACCGCAGGCGGCGCCCGGGACGCGACGCTGGACGCGGACATCACGGGCTACGACCCGGCGGTCGCGCTCACAGCGCAGGTGACCGCGTCGCGGTACGTGGCGATGTCCTTCGACCACCCCGCCACCGGTGGCGGCACATCCGGGACCAGGCTGGCGCTCGTCGGCTTCAAGGCGAACCTCCAGAGCGGCGGGGGTGGAACACCGCCGGCCACGCCGACCACGCCGACCACGCCCACCACGCCGCCGTCGTCGCCGACGGCCCCCGCGACGCAGCCCCCGGCCCCCGCCGTGCCGGTCCCCGAGGGCTGCGCCCGCACCGTCGCCGTCGGCCCGCTCCAGGTCGAGGCCACCTGCCTCAAGCGCGAGGGCCTCGTGTGGACCACGTCGGGGACGGCGATCGTCGGCGGCCTGAAGTTCGTCCCGAACAACGCAGGCGCCTCACTGACGATCGACCCGCTCAACCTCCGGATCGCGGTCAAGGGCTCGGCGAAGATGATCGCCCAGGCGAACCTCGCCGGGCGCCAGTTCGGTCCGGTGACCCTGTGGGACGGCGCCTTCGACTGGACCTTCCAGTACAAGCCCGACCTCACCGGGCTCGCCCGGCTCGTGATGCCCCAGGCCGGGTCCGGGCCGGCGGTGTCGCTCCCGACGCTCAAGCAGCTGCCGGGGCTCGGGGGCATCGGCTCGCTGCCGCAGCTGCCGGACCTCAGGCTGCCGGACCTGCGCAAGCTCACGGCGGCCGACGTCGCGAAGCTCGCGGCGAAGGTCCCGTCGCTGCGCACGCCCAAGGTGGAGTTCCCGCTGTCGCTGCTCGGCCTCAAGAGCCTGCCCGAGCTCGTCTTCCGGCTCCCGGCGTCCGCCGGCAACCTGCTCGGCTTTGCGGTCGACGGCGAGGCCCACCTGAAGATGGGCGAGCGCAGCGGCGTCCGCGGGGTCGACGTCGGCCTGCGCCTGGCCTTCCCGCAGGCGCTCGGCGGGCTGACCGGGGAGTCCCGCTTCTTCGTCGGGGTCGACGGCCAGCTCCGGGTCGACGCCCTGGGCGTGAACGCCACCGAGGTCGGCTTCCCCGGCGGCATCCGCGCCGCCCCGGTGAGGCTCAACTACGACGGCTCGAAGGACCTGTGGTCCGGCGGCACCGAGCTCTTCCTCGGCTACCAGAAGGCGGACAACGGCATCGGCGGCTCGTTCGAGATCCAGAACGGGCAGTTGCGGAAGATCGGCGTCGTGGCGTCGAACGTGCCGATCGGTGGCGTGCTGACGCTCGACCGCATCACCGGGCAGTTCACGACCAACCCGTCGCGGCTCACGGCGAACACGTCGTTCACCGCGGGCCCGAAGGTCCCCGTGCTCGGCACGCGCATCATCACCGGGAACGCGGCGCTGGACTTCAACGGGGACTTCATGAAGCTCACCGGGGACGTCGCGGTGGCGAACATCCCGCTCGCGAAGGCCCTCGTCGAGTACTACTGGAACGGCTACTTCCACGCGAAGGGCTCGGTGGAGTACTTCCTCGACGCGAAGAAGGAGTACGGCTTCCGGATGAACGTCGACGGCGAAGCCTCCGGCAAGGGCTTCAACGTCGAGGGCGGGGCGACCTTCCTCGCGAAGAACAAGTCGCTGTCGGGGAAGGCGATCCTGTCGAGCAAGGGCGTCGCCGGCTGCGCGTCCATCAAGGGCGTCCTGTGGACGAACATCGAGCTCGGCGCAGGCTACAAATGGGGCGCGAAGACCCTCGACTGGATCGGCGGCTCGTGCGACTTCGGCCCCTACCGGGCGAAGCTGCGCAGCGCCTCGGCGGCGCAGGCGGGCGGCCCGCAGTCGATCACGCTGAGCGCCCAGCGCGCGGCCTCGCTGAAGGTCGTCGGTGGTGGCGGCGCGCCGCGGTTCACGCTCAAGGGACCGGACGGCACGACCCTTGTCACACCCGAGGACGGCGGGACGGTCATCGACGACCGGTTCGTCGCGATCCAGCAGGCGGACGACAGCACGACGTACGTGGCGATCGCGGCGCCCAAGCCGGGCCGCTGGACGATCACGCCGTCCGCGGACAGCCCGCCGATCGTCTCCGTCTCGGGTGCGGACGCATTGCCGGAGCCGGCCGTCACCGCTCGCGTCCGGGGTGGCCGCGTCAGCTACACCGTGAAGCAGATTCCCGGCCAGACGGTCGCGTTCGTCGAAGAGGGCAGGAACGTCGCCGCCGAGATCGGCCGTGCCCGCGGGGCGCGCGGCTCGTTCGTCCTGCAGCCCACGGCCGGCCCGGGCGGCCGTCGGCGCATCGTCGCGGTCGTGAGCCAGAACGACCAGGTGCGCGTCCGGATCCCGGTCGCCGGCTACGTCGCCTCGACCCGTCCGCTGGCGGCGCCCCGTGTCGTGGTCCGCCGCGGGGCGCGGGGAGCGACGACCGCAACCGCGTCGTGGACGCCGGTCGGCGGCGCGGGCGGCTGGATCGTGCGGGCGAGCTTCAACGGTCGCAGCGAGCAGTACACCCTGCCGGCGCGGACGCGTCGCCTGGTGCTGCGCGATGTCCTGCGGGAGTCCGGCGCGGTCGTCACCGTGCAGGGCCTCGGCGGCCCGACCCGGGTCGGCCGGACCGGGCGCGGCACGATCTCCACCCCGAAGGTCCGCAAGCGGACGGGCAAGGTCCCCAAGCGGCCGGCCGCCAAGAAGCCGCCCGCCAGGAAGCGGCCGGCGTCCAAGTCGACCCGGGCGGTCGTCCGGACCGGCGCCGCGGGGTGAGCGCGCGGGCGCCTCGTCAGTAGCGGGCGCCGGCGGGCGCGGGAAGGGCATCCAACGTGGCGCGGGCGTCGGCGTCGAGCGTGAGGCCGGCGGCCGCCGCGTTCTCCTCCAGCCGGGCGACGCGTCGCGTCCCCGGGATCGGGACGACGTGCTCGCCCTGCGCCAGCACCCACGCCAGCGCGACCTGGGCAGGCGTGGCGTGCAGGCGGTCCGCCACCGTCCTGACGACGTCGACGATCGCGAGGTTCGCGGCCATGGCTTCCGCCGTGAAGCGGGGGTTCTTGGCCCGGAAGTCGCCGTCGTCGAACGACGCGGCGGTGATCGCGCCGGTGAGGAAGCCGCGCCCGAGCGGGCTGAAGGGGATGAACGTCGCGCCGTGCGCCGCGCACCAGGCCAGCACGCCGTCGTCGATGGCGTCCCGCGTCCACAACGACAGCTCGCTCTGGACGGACGCGACGGGGTGGATCGCCTGCGCGCGCTCGAGCTCGCCGACGGACACCTCCGAGAGGCCGATCGCGCGCGTCTTGCCGGCGGCGACCATCTCGGCCATGGCGCCCCAGGACTCCTCGATCGGGACGTCCGGGTCCACGCGGTGCAGCTGGTAGAGGTCGACATGGTCGACCTGCAGGCGCGTCAGGGACGCGTCGATCGCCCGATGCAGGTGCTCGGGCGTCCCGACGCGGTGGATGCCGTAGGCGCTGTGGGCGTCGGTCGCGCCCGCCGGGGCCTCGCCGACGACGAGGCCGCCCTTCGTCGCTAGGACCGCGGCGTCCCGCCGGCCCCGCAGCGCCCGCCCGACGAGCTCCTCGTTCGTGAACGGCCCGTACATGTCGGAGGTGTCGATGAGCGTCACCCCGAGCTCGAGCGCCCGGTGGACGACCGCGACGTTCTGGGCCTCGTCCCGGCCGTCCTCACCGTAGGCCCAGCTCATGCCCATGCAGCCCAGGCCGATGGCACCGACGGGCGGTCCGCCGGGCCCGAGGACGCGGGTCGGGATGGCGTCTGCGGCGCGGTCGGTCATGCCGATCACGCTAGCGCCCGGGCGGTATGGTGGCCCGCATGTCCGGCGACGCCAAGCAGCTGATCGAAGAGCACGTCCTGTGGCTCCTGGACGAGGTCCCGGCGCTCAAGCCGCTGAAGATCGTCGCGGGCGTCGACCTCATCGGCCGCGGTGACCTGCAGCAGTTCCGCCTGGAGCTGTCGGGGCTGGCCGAGGCCGGGGACGGCGTCACGCTGCCGCAGATCGCGGTGAAGAAGGACATCGGCGTGGACGCGAAGGTCCGCGTGGAGATGCGCCGCGACTTCTTCAACCTCATGGTCGAGCACGGCGCGAAGGTCGCCGACTGGCGCGAGGCGTTCTACGACGGCAAGGCCAAGGCGACCGGGGTGCAGCAGTACCTGCGCCTCATCGCGCAGGTCATCGAGAAGCAGGAGGAGCGCGACCGCCTCAAGCGGCAGACCTCGCGCCGCCACGCGGCCCCGCCCAAGCCGTGACGACGGTCCTGTCGGGCACGCCGGCCGCCGCCGGCTTCGCGATGCCCGCCGAGTGGGAGCGCCACGAGCGCACCCTCATGGCGTGGCCGTGCCGGACGACGATGTGGCAGGGGCAGCTCGCCGCCGCCAAGGTCCAGTACGCCGGGGTCGCGAACGCGATCGCCGCGTTCGAGCCGGTGACGATGGTCTGCGTCTCGCCGGCCGACGCCGCCGAGGCCCGGGCGGCCCTGACCGGCGGCGTCGAGATCGTCGAGCTGCCGATCGACGACTCGTGGCTGCGCGACAGCGGCCCGATCTTCGTCCTGGACGAGCGGGGCCGGCGCGCGGGCGTCCACTTCGGCTTCAACGCCTGGGGCGAGAAGTTCACGCCGTGGGACAAGGACGCGGCGGTCGGGGCGCTGCTCGTCGACCACGTCGGGTCCCCGCGCTTCGACGCGCCGCTCGTCCTGGAGGGCGGCTCGCTGACCGTCGACGGCACCGGCACGCTCGTCACGACGGAGCAGTGCCTGCTGCACCCGTCCCGGAACCCGTCGCTGGACCGCGAGGCGATCGCGCAGCACTTGCGTGACTGGCTCGGCGTCCGCGACGTCGTGTGGCTCGGCCTCGGCCTCGTCGAGGATCAGGACACCGACGGCCACGTCGACCTCATCGCCGCCTTCACCGCGCCCGGCACGCTGCTGCTCCAGTCCTGCCCGCCGGGGGACCCCAACCACGAGGCGATGCTCGAGAACGCCGAGCGCGCCCGGGCCGCGGGCCTGCAGCTCGTCGACTTCCCGCTGCTCGCGCGGCCGACGGTGGGCGGCGAGCAGATCGGCGCCTCGTACCTGAACTTCACGATCGTCGACGGGGCGGTCGTCGTCCCGACGGCGGGCGTCGCGACGGACGCCGAGGCGCTCGAGCGGATCGCCGCGGCGTATCCGGCGCACGAGGTCGTCGGGGTCCCGGGCGAGGTCATCGCCTGGGGCGGGGGCGGCCCGCACTGCATCACCCAGCAGGTCCCTGCCGTCTCCTCGCCCTGAGGGCTCGGAAACGGTCGGGCGGTTGTGCGCTCTCGCCTGCGGCTCGGACGCACAACGTCCCTCATTTCCGTGTGCCGGTGTGGAGGTGCGGTCCGGCCTATGCTGCGCCCATGCCCGAGTTCGAGGTCATCACCGCGGTCGACGCGACGCCCGAGTCCTACGCGCGCGTCCAGGATCCGCGGCGCCCGCCGTTGCGGGTGGGCGCGGTCCAGCAGCAGTGGTATCCGGACCCGGCCGAGCACCGCGCGTCGCTGGCCGAGGGCGTTCGCCTCGCCGCGCAGGAGGGCGCGCAGCTCGTCTGCCTGCAGGAGCTGACGCTCTCGCCGTACTTCGCGATCGTCGCCGACGGGCCGGCCGAGGGCGGTGCGCAGCCCGAGGACCTCGAGACGGGGCCGACGCGGGCGCTCGCGACCGAGCTGGCGGCGGCCCACGGCGTCCACGTCCACGCCTCGCTCTACGAGCGCGCCGACGCCGACGACGGCCTGGGCTTCAACACGGCGATCGTCGTCGCCCCCGGCGGCGAGCTCGTCGCCCGCACGCGCAAGCTCCACATCCCCGTGACCGAGGGCTACTTCGAGGACAAGTACTTCCGCCCGGGCCCGGCGGGGGAGGACGCCTTCCCGGTCGTCCCCGTCGGCGGCGCGCGCTTCGGCTTCCCGACCTGCTGGGACCAGTGGTTCCCCGAGCTCGCGCGGGCGTACTCCCTCGCGGGCGCCGAGGTGCTCGTCTACCCGACGGCGATCGGCTCGGAGCCCGACCACCCGGACTTCGACACCCAGCCGTTGTGGCAGCACGTCATCGTCGGCAACGGCATCACGTCGGGGACGTTCATGGTCGCGGTGAACCGCATCGGGACCGAGACGGTCGAGGGCGGGGACGCGATCACGTTCTACGGCTCGTCGTTCGTGTCGGACCCCTACGGGCGGATCCTCGTGCAGGCGCCGCGGGACCGGCCGGCGGTCCTCGTCGCCGACCTCGACGTGGACCAGCGTGAGGACTGGCTGACGCTCTTCCCGTTCCTCACGACGCGGCGGCCGGACGCCTACGCGACGCTCGCGGACCCGGCCCGCACCCCGCCCCGTCCCGTCCCGTGATGGGACAAGGACAGGGGACAGCAGGAAGCGCGACGTTGCGAGCCGCCAGGCGAGCACCTCGCAAGGTATCCGGGAGCCGCTAGGCGACCGGATACGCCTGCTCGGCCGAGCACCACCAGGTCGTGCGGCCGCCGACGGCCGCCTTGACCATCGGCGCGCCGCAGCGCGGGCAGGACCCGTCGCGCCGGCGGTGCTCGATGACCTTGCCGGTGTGGACGCCGCCGCGCTTCATCGCCTCACGCGTCGCGGCGCGCAGCCTGCGCCACAGCAGGTCCAGCTCGTCGTCGTCCAGGTCGCCCGCGGGCCGCAGGGGTGCGAGCCGGGCCTGCCAGAGCGTCTCGTCGGCGAGCAGGTTGCCGACGCCCGCGATGACCGACTGGTCCATGATCCGCGCCTTCAGCGGCGCCTCGCCGACGCCGACCCGCGCGCGGAAGTCGGCCTTGGAGACCTTCAGCGCGTCGGGGCCCAGGTGGCTGAGGTCGGGGTCCAGCACGGCGCGGCCCAGACGGCGCTTGTCGAACAGCAGCAGCGCGCCACCGTCCTCGAACTCGAGCGTGAAGCGCGACCAGGCCGGGTTGCCCGACAGGCGCGGGTCCGGGTGTCCGCCGCCCTCCGCGGCCGCCGCCAGCACCTCGGTCGTCGACAGCGGGTCCCCGCCGTAGGCCGTGCTCTCGGTGCTGCCCGAGGCGCCGACGATGACGATCCGCCCGGCCATCCCGAGGTGCAGGCCGAGCGCCGGCCCGTCCCCGCCGTCGGTGTCCAGCCACATCGACTTGCCGATGCGGTTGGCCGCCGTGAGGGTCCGACCGGTCAGGACGGCGGCGATGTCCCCGGGGGCATGGGGGCGGCAGACGTAGGTGTCGGCGTCGTCGACGCGGGCGATCTTGCGGCCCAGCGCACGCGCCTCGATCAGGGCACGGGCGGATTCGACCTCGGGGAGCTCAGGCATGGGCCGCGGATCGTAGAGGGGCGCCGAGGTCGCGGAGGTGCGACACCCGACCTCCCGGCGCGCCGCGCCGCACCGGCCGCAGGGGCCTCAGCCGGCGAGCGGCAGGCCGACCAACGTCGCCGGGGCCGCGCGTGGCGCGCGGGGCGCCACGAACGTCAGCGACAGCGTCCTCGTCGCGGCCCGTCCCGTGGACGGCCGGAAGACGATCTTCAGGGTGTGGCGCCCGGGCCGCGGCCGCTTCGGGAGCCGGAGGGAGAACCCGACGGTCCCGGCGCGCCGGATCCTCACGCTGCCCTTGGTCGCGATGCTCGATCCGCGCAGCAGCGCGACCTCGACGGTGCCCGACCCGTCGACCGTGAGGACGAGCGGGAGCTTCGTGCGCGTCCGGCTCAGGGTCAGCCGCTTGGGCGCGACGACGCCGAGGCCGCCGACGCGGGCGCGCTGCGTCCCGCCTCCGCCGGACTGCCGGCTGATGGTCGCGGCCGACGGTGCCGTCGTGACCGCGCCTGCGCCGGCGGCCGTGGCCGTCGTCGCGGCGCTCCCGCCGGAGCTCGGCGTCGCCGGGCCCGACGGCGCCGTGACCGCAGGGTCGCCGCTGCCGCCGGAGCCGGTGGTGGTCCCGCCGCCGCCTGGCGTGGTCGTCGTACCACCGGGGGTGGTGATCGTGCCGCCGGGGGTGGTGGTCGTGCCGCCGGGGGTGGTGGTCGTGCCGCCGGGGGTGGTGGTCGTGCCGCCGCCGGCGGGCGGGGGGGCCGGCGCGGTGACGGTGATCGTCGTGGGCGCGCTCCCGGCGTTGCCCGCGCGGTCGGTCGTCGACGCCTTGGCGACATACGTCCCGGCCTGGGTGTACGTGTGGGTCACGGCCGCCCCGGACCCGTGCGCGGTGTTGTCCCCGAAGTCCCAGTCGTAGGTCCCGGCGGGGCCCGATCCGGCGTCGGTGGCGCCGGCCGAGAACGAGACGAGGTCGCCGACCGCAACGGTCGTCCTGCTCGCCGCGACGGTGACCGCCGGCGCGAAGCGGTCGAGCACGACGTGACCGCAGAGCGGGGTGGAGACGTTCGCGTTGTTCGACGTCGCCTGGGCGAACTGGTTGGTGCCCGACGGGTTGTCTGGCACGGCCGAGTCGGCGGACATCGCGCAGACGTTCCAGTCACCGTCGGCCTGCGCCGTGACGTCCGCGGTGCACGTGAACGACGTCGTGCGGCTGGACGGATCGGCGGCGTGGCTGCAGGCCGCGTTCGGGGTGCCGCCGGGCGTGCAGGGCGCGCCGCGGTTGACGCAGACCCAGTTGGAGGCCGTGCCGCCGGGCCCCGGCCAGGGCGGGCTCGTGGCGTCCTGGTAGTCGATCCGCACCTGGAGGATCGGGTTGTTCGTGTAGTCCGCCGTCCCGTTCACGAACACCCCGATGTTCGGCTTCGTCCGGTCGATGGTCGTGCTCGCGCAGTTGCCGATGTTCGCTGCGTCGAGCTTCCACGGGAGGTACGGCCAGCGGTAGAAGGCGCTGGCGCACATCTGGTAGGTGTGGCCGTCCTCGAGCACGGTGCCGGTCGTGAACGGCGCCCCCGCGAAGTCCCCGCTGGACGGCGAGGGTCCGGAGCGCAGGCTGCTCGTGCAGTTCGAGGAGCCCGGACCGCCGGTCGTGCCGTTGCTCGACTCGACCGTCACGCCGTCCCGGTAGGTGAAGAAGCAGAGGAAGTACGTGTAGTTCGTGTTGCCGTTCTCGTCGCTGCCGTTGACCGCCACCCAGTGCCAGAAGAACGCGTCGTTGGCGGAGGTCTTCGTGAACTGCGGCTCGTTGTAGGCCTGGATGCTGGCCGACGCGGGCGCGGCGCCGGCGCCGAGCAGGACGCAGAGTCCCGCGCGGAGGGGGAGGATCCGACGCATCCGCGCACCGTAGGTCGATGCAGCCGTGCGCGCATCGGGGAAAGCTCTGGCGTGCGTCGGGGGTGTGTTCGTCTGCGGACAGTCTCAGGCGGCGAAGCGCGCCGCCAGCTCGGACCGGGAGCGGACGCCGAGCTTGCGGTAGACGCGGCTCAGATGGTGCTCGACCGTCCGCGGGGACAGGAACAGCGCGGCGGCGACCTCGGCGTTGGTCGCGCCGCCCGCGACGAGGCCGCAGACCTCGCGCTCCCGGACCGTCAGCTCCGACGCCCCGTCGACGCCGGTCCGGACCGGCGCCGCCGGCATCATGACCCGCGGCCCGCCGGCGGCTGCGAGCTCGGCCGCCGCGCGATCGGCCCAGCGCCACGCGCCCTGCGCCCGGAAGGTCGCCTGCGCCCGGGCGAGCAGCGCCCGCGCCTCGGTCCGGCGGCGGGCCCGGCGGAGGCGTTCGCCGAAGATGAGCTGGGTGCGGGCCTCCTCGAAGGTGAAGTCGACGCGCGCGTGGGCCGCCGTCGCGGCGGCGAGACACGCGTCGATCTCGTCGTTGCCGCCGAGCAGCGCGGCGTAGCGCGCGACGGCCGCCGCCGCCCAGGCGCCGCCGGTCAGCTCCGCGCCGGCGCGCAGCTCACCGAGCATCCGGGCGGCGTCCTCGAGCCGGCCGGCGCGGGCGTAGGCCTCGGTCAGGTCGCTCTGGTTGAACATGTACCCGGGGTCGTGAGCGCCGTAGCGCAGCCGGTACTCACGGCCGCGCTCGAGGTGTTCGATCGCCGTGGGGAGCTCGCCCTTGGACAGCGCGAGCATGCCGAGCACCTGCTCGGACACCGCGCGGTGCGAGTAGATCCCCAGGCGCTCGCAGAGCGCCCGGGCCTTCAGGGCGTGGCTCGTGCACAGCTCGTCCTCGGCCAGGTACGAGCCGACGAACGCGCGCGTGTTGAGCGTCAGCGCCTGCAGGAAGTCGCCGATGGTCTCCTCGCCGAGCGCCGCCGCCTCCTGCGCGAACTCACGCGCCCCGTGGAAGTCGCCCCGACGGCAGTGCACGCTGGCCAGGACCACGAGCGGGAAGGCCAGCGGCGTGATCGCCCCGCGGTCACGCAGCGTCTGCACCGCAGGCGCGACGAGCCGGACCGCCTCGTCCTGCTCCTCCATCCAGTGCAGGCACATCCCGGCCAGTGCGATGACCTGGTGCCCGGGCCCCGCCGGGTCGAGCGCCAGGAGCTCGTCGAGGCGCTCGTCGAGCTCGGCGCGGGCGACGTCGTGCTCCCCGCCGACGGCGCGGGCCGAGGCCTCCATCACGGTGGGGACGAGGTCCGCGTCAGGCGGTGACAGGGCCCGGGCGCGCGCCGCGTCGGTGGCGATAAGGCCGACGGGCCCGGACCCCATCAGGGTGATCATGGCCTGGGTGAGCAGTCCCGCCGCCCGACCGGGATCGGTCGGTGCAATGCGGTCGGCCTCGGCCTTCAGCAGGGCGTACGCCTCGGCCGGCCGCCCGGACTGGGCGGTGGCGGCGCCGATCAGCAGCTGCGTGTCCGCGCGCGTGGCGGCGTCCGGGGCCTGCGGGAGGCCGGATGCCACCGCCAGCGCGGACTGCGGGTGTCCCGCGAGCAGGGCGAGATGGCCGGCGGCCAGCGTCCGTGCGGTGCTGCGAGCCGGGTCCGGCGTGAGGGCCGCGGCGCGGCGCAGTGCGTGGAACGCGGTGCCCGGTGCCGCGCGGGCGACCGCGTCGTACGCGGACTGCTCCAACGCTGCGGCGAGGTCCTCGTCCGGACCGTCTGCGGCCACCGCCATGTGCCAGGCGCGCGCGTGCGGGGGCAGGGCCGCGGCCAGCGCCCGGTGCGCGGCGCGCCGGTCGCTCGGCGGCGCGGCGTGGTAGATGGCGGTGCGGATCTCGGGATGGGAGAACCGGACCATGCGCTCGTCGACCCGGACCAGCCCGTCGTCCTCGGCGGGCCCGAGCACGGACAGGGTGGCGGGGCGCAGCGCCATGCGCAACGGCGCGGTCGCGCCGTCGCTGCTGACCGCCGCCAGCAGCAGCGCCGCGCGGGTGTCGGCGGGCAGGCGGGCCAGCCGCGCCGCGTACGCGCCGGTGATCCGTCGCCCCGCAGGCAGGAGGTCCGGGAGGGCCTCGCGGCCGGCGCGCTGGCCGGCGCTGAGCTCGGCCGGGCCCTCGAGCAGCGCCAGCGGGTTGCCGCCGACGGCGTCGACGAGCGCCTCGGCGACCGCAGGGGCCACCTCGGCGCGACGCGCGAGCGCGAGGGCGGCGGCGTGCCCGAGCTCGTTCACCGCGAGGGTCGGGAGCTCGGGCCAGCCGGGGAGCTGCTGACCGCGGAGCGAGTGGACGACGAGCACGACGACCCCGAGCCGATCGGCCCGCCGGGCGAGGAACGCGACGGCCTCGCGAGAGGACGGGTCGAGCCACTGGACGTCGTCCACGGCGACGACGACGGGGGCCAGGGCCTCCACGAGCGCGACGAACGCGTGCAGCACCGTGCCACGGTCCAGCCCGGTCGGCGCCTCGAGGGCGAGCGCGGCCCGCAGCGCGCGACGCTGGGGCGGGGGCAGCGCGTCGACGTCCTCAAGGACGGGGTGCAGCAGCTCCCGCAGCCCGGCGAAGGGCAGCTCGATCTCGCTCTGGACGCCGACGGTGCGCAACACGCGCCCGGCGCCCGCGGTCGCCGCGTCCAGGAGGGCGCTCTTGCCGACCCCGGGGCGGCCGACGAGCAGGAGGGCGCCGCGCCCGCCCCCGACGAGCGCGCGCAGCCGCGCCAGCTCAGCGTCCCGTCCGATCAACTCCACCGTGCCCTAACGGTACTCGCGGGCCGAGCGGAGCGCCGGGTTCCGGCGCGCCGGTGCGCTTGAATGCCGGGCATGGCCGAGTTCGCGCCCTTCGACACCCGCGGCTACCGCACCGTCTCCGTCCGCGAGGGGTACGGCGCCTGGGCGGCGACCTACGAGGACACCGTCCTGGACGCGATGGACCTCGCGCTCCTCGAACGCGTCGCGACCGTCGACTGGGCCGCCGTCGCCGACGCCGCCGACCTGGGCTGCGGGACCGGCCGCACCGGCGCCTGGCTCCGCGACCGGGGCGTGGCGGCGATCGACGGCGTGGACGTCACGCCCGCGATGCTCGAGCAGGCCTCCGCGCGCGGCGGCGTCTTCCGCTCGCTCGCCGAGGCCGACGTCCGCCGCAGTGGCCTGCCGGACGCCGCCTACGACCTCGTGACGACGTCGCTCGTCGACGAGCACCTGCCGGCCCTCAAGCCCCTTTACGCCGAGGCGGCGCGGCTCGCGCGGCCGGGCGCGGCGTACGTCATCGCCGGCATCCACCCGTCGTTCGTCATCGCGTCGGGCATGCCGACGCACTTCGACGCGGCCGACGGCGAGCCGACCGCGATCGAGACGCACGTCCACCTGCTCAGCGACCACGTCGCCGCGGCGACCGCAGGCGGATGGACGCTCGCCGAGCTGCACGAGGGCGTCATCGACGACGCCTGGATCGCGCGCAAGCCGCGCTGGGAGCCCCAGCGCGGCCAGCCCATCTCGTACGCCGCCGTGTGGCGGCGCGACGGCTAGCGCAGCGGCTCGCCGTCGGAGTACAGCTTCAGGACGCCGACGGCCCCCGCGGGCGCGGCGTCGTAGCAGAGGCCGCAGAGCACGCACTCGTCGATGTTCTCCTCGACAACGTCGACCCCGGTCTCGGTCCCCTTGAAGATGTTCACCGGGCAGACCTCGTTGAGCTTGGCCCCCAGTGCGGGATCGGACGTGAACTCGTCCTTGACCTCGATGCCGATGAAAATGGCGTCTTTGCGCATCAGGCGGCGCTCCTCTCGGCGATCTTCTGCTTGACCA
>CAZRLR010000038.1:0-17700 GCA_964600395.1 uncultured Conexibacter sp. | reverse complement strand
AGCAGGAAGACGGTGTAGTCCATCGAGATGGCGAAGACCATCGCGAAGAAGAACACCGGCCCCCAGGCGTCGAGGAAGCCCTGGGGCTCGAAGCCGAGCAGGCCGCTGCCGCGGCCGCCTTGGAAGATGAGGCGGGCCACGCCGAAGGCGGCGGCCGTCCCCAGCAGGCTGGTCAGGACGCCGACCGCGGCGACGATCGGCGCCTGCAGCGCGACGAGCAGCAGGACGAACCCGAGGAACAGCACGACGCCGATCACGAGCGGCGTCTTGGCCGACAGCAGCTGCTCGAGGTCGTGGTTCTCGGCGACCGCGCCGCCGACCAGGGTGCCGGCCGGCAGCGCGTCGCGCAGCCGGTCGACGGTCGCCCCGGTGGCCTTGCTCGACGGGTCGGTCGCCGGGACGGCCTGCACGAGCGCCGCGCCACCGCTGCCGGGCACCGGCGGCATGACCCGGGCGACGCCGGCGTCGGCCCGGGCGATCTGCGCCACGCGGGCCGCATCGGTCCGGGTCGTGACGAGCTGCAGCGTGCCGGGCGCGCCGGGGCCGAACGCCTGCTGCACCCGCTCGTAGCCCACCCGGGAGCTGTCGCCGGCGGGCACGACCTTGATCGACGGCATGCCCGTCTTCAGGCCGGTGACCGGGATCGCCAGGAGGACGAGCGGGACCAGGGCGAGCGCGCCGTACCGCCACGGGTGGCGCCAGAGGCGCTCGCCCCACGCGGCGAAGCGCGCCGAGCGGTGCTCGCCCGAGTGCACCCACGGCAGCGCGAGGCTGTCGATCCGGGGTCCGAGCCGGCCGAGGACCGCCGGCAGCAGCGTCAGCGTCGCCGCGAGGATGAAGACGACGGCGACCATGATCCCGAGCGCCATCGACCGGAAGGCCGGCGAGGGCACGAGCATCACGGCGGTGAGTGAGATGAGCACGGTCACGCCGCTGAACAGGACGGCCTTGCCGGCGGTGTCCATCGTCTCGCCGACCGCGTCCTCGACGGTCTCGTGCGAGCCCATCAACGCGCCGCGGAAGCGGTAGACGATGAAGAGCGCGTAGTCGATGCCGAGCGCCAGCGCGAACATCAGCGCGAAGTTCATGGCCCAGATCGAGATGTCCAGGACCTGCGTGCCCAGGTAGAGCGTGCCCGCCGACGCCATCAGGCCGAGGATCGTGAGCATGAGCGGCAGGCCCGCGGCGACGAGCGACCCGAAGGCCAGGACGAGGATCGCCATCGTGACCGGCCAGGAGATCAGCTCGCTCTTCATCATGGCCGAGCGGTTGGCCTCGTTGAAGTCCGACCACATCCCGCTGGCCCCGGTGAGGGAGACCTGCACGCCGTCGCCCTGCCGGGCGTGGAGCTCGCCCTTGAGGTCGTCGGCGGCGCGGACCATCGTGTTCGGATCGCTCGCCGCGCCGGCCTGGACGACGGCCGTGTGGCCGTCCTGGGAGATCGACGTGCCGGGCTGCGGGGGGACGACGCCGGCGACGCGTGCGTCGCCCTGCAGCGTGCTCGTCACGCCGGCGATCGCCCGCCGGAAGGCGGGGTCCTGCACGGTCGCGCTGTCCGAGTGCAGGACGACCATCAGGCCGCTGGAGGACAGGCCCTGGAAGTCGCGGTCGACGGCCTCGCGCGCCCGGACGGACTCCGAGCCGGTCGCCTCCCAGCCGGCGCCCGAGAGGGCGTGCTCGACCTTCGGGGCGAAGAAGCCCAGGACGAGCGCGATGACGGCCCAGGCGACGGCGACGGTGCGCACGTTCGCGGCCGTCCAGCGGCCGAGCCGGCCGATGGGTCCCAGGCCGGTCATCGCGACACCGCCTTCGTCGTCGGGAGGTAGGCCGACCGCCGGCCGAAGCACCGCGTCAGGACGAGCGACGCGGGGCACGCGCCGACCAGGACGTAGAGCCACTGGTTGAGCCCTGCGAAGCCGGTGAGCAGGAGAAACCACGGGGAGACGAGGGCGGCGCCGAGGGCGCTGACGAGCGTCACGGTGCCCGCGATGGCGAAGAGCACGCGCTCCAGCGGCCAGGCGGACAGCGGGCGGGCGCCCGGGGTGGCGGCGGCGCAGGCGGTCTCGGGGGTGCGGGTGGCGGTCATGCGGTGGCTCCTTCCGTGGCGAGCAGCCGGTCGAGGTGGGTGGCCTGGCGGCGCAGGTCGCCGCAGACGTGGTCGCACAGCGCGAACACGGCCGGGTCGGCGATCGCGTAGTCGACGAACGTGCCGCGCTTCGTGCGCGAGACGATCCCGGCCTGGTGCAGGACGGCGAGGTGCTTGGAGACGTTCTGCTGCGTCGCCTCGAGCGTCGTCGTGAGCGTCCCGACGGTGGCCGGGCCGTCGCGAAGCGCGTCGAGCAGACGGATGCGCATCGGTTCTCCGAGCACCCGGAAGCGCCGTGCGATCATCTCGGCCAGGTCCTGCGGAACGGGATGGGGGAACTCCATGCGCGTATTATACAACTGCATCGTTGTACAGCGCTATAGGTGTTTTTTACCGATTCGATGCCGTAGGAGCCACGGTCGCCGGCGTCGACCGACGGCGCGAGGCTGGGCCGATCCCCTCCACAGAAAGGCCGCCGGTCATGACCGCCCACCGTCCCCAACGCGCTGTCGTCGTCGGCTCGAGCTTCGCCGGCCTGACCGCTGCGCTGCAGCTCCGCAAGCACCTGGCGGACGAGCACGAGGTCCTCGTGCTCGACCCGCACGAGGACTTCACCTTCATCCCGTCGCTCATCTGGCTGCCCTTCGGCGGCCGGGACGCCGACGACGTCAGGTTCCCGCTCGCCCCGATGTACGCGAAGCAGGGCATCGAGTTCCGCGCCGAGGCCGCGGTCTCGCTCGACCTCGCCGCCCGGACGCTCGTCACCAGCGGCGGGACCGAGATCGCCTACGACAGCCTGCTCCTGGCGACGGGCCCGCGGCTGGCCTTCGAGAAGATCCCCGGGCTCGGCCCGATCGACGGGTACACCCAGTCCGTCTGCAACCTCCAGCACGCCGAGCTGGCGCGCGACGCGTGGGACGCCTTCCTGCAGGACCCCGGTCCGGTCGTCGTGGGGACCGCCCAGGGCGGCTCCTGCTTCGGCGCCTCCTACGAGTTCCTCCTGAACGCCCACCACCGCATCAGGAAGGCCGGGCTGCAGGACGTCGCCCCGATGACGTTCATCACCGCCGAGCCGTTCCTCGGGCACTTCGGCCTCGGTGGCGTCGCGGACTCGCAGGCCCGGGTGGAGAAGTACTTCGCCAAGCTCGGCATCGAGGGGCTGCCCAACAGCGCGATCCGTGAGGTGCGAGCCGACGCCATCGAGCTCGAGAGCGGCCGCGTGCTGCCCTTCAAGTTCTCCATGATCGTCCCGCCGTTCACCGGGGTGGACCTCATCCGCAACACCGAGGGCCTGGGCAACCCGATGGGGTTCCTCCCCGTCGACGACGCGTTCCGCCACGTCGACCACGAAGCGGTCTACGGCGCCGGGGTCGACATCGCCATCGCCCCGCCACACCAGACGCTCGTGCCGGCCGGGGTGCCGAAGACCGGTCACATGAGCGAGGTCATGGGCAAGGTCGCCGCCCAGAACATGGCGGCCGACCTGCAGGGCGGCGTCCGCCGGAGCCTGCCGCTGACGGAGCTCGAGGCGATCTGCATCCTCGACGCGGGCGACGGCGGCATCATCTTCAAGGCCGACCACGTGCTCGGCACCCCGGAGCATCCGCACGTCATGGCCGGCCCGCAGGCGCACTGGGCGAAGCTCGCCTTCGAGCGCATCTTCCTCGAGAGCCGCAAGCGCGGGCGCGTCGTGCTCTAGCTCCGTCGGTGGGGCGCGTCGCCGCCCTGCGAGAATCGCCCGATCGCCCAGACCCCCCACCCCCACCGGCGCCCGTTCCCGGGCCGGCACCTGCACCGCCGCCTCGGGGACCGCCGGCGCCACGACCTGGCCCAGGGGCGCCGGGTCGCGCTGCTGGCGGTGCTCGGCCCCGGGCTGCTCGCCGGGCTGTCCGACGACGACCCGGCCGGGATCACGACGTACTCGCTGCTCGGCCAGCGCCACGGCTACACGCTGCTGTGGGTGCTGCTGCTGTCGACGGTGGCGCTCGTCGTCTTCCACGAGCTCGGTGCGCGCTTGGGGCTCGTCACCGGCAAGGGCCTGATGGCGCTCATCCGCGAGCGCTTCGGACCGCGCTTCGCCGCCCTCGCGCTCACCGCGCTCGTCGTCGCGAACCTCGGGACGATGTGCGCCGAGCTGGCGGGCGTGGCCGCCGGCGCGCAGCTGCTGGGCGGTGTGCCGAAGGGCGTGTCGGTGCCGGTCGCGGTCGCCGTGCTCATGGGGCTCGTCGGCGCCGGCTCGTTCCACCGCGTCGAGCACGTCCTGCTCGCCCTCAGCGCCGTCTTCGCGACGTACCTCGTCTCCGGCCTGTTGTCGCACCCGGACTGGGGCGCCGCGGTCAAGGGGACCGTCGTGTGGCAGCTGCCGCTGGACCGCGACACCGTCTTCATCGCCGTCGCGACCGTCGGCACGACGCTCGCGCCGTGGGGCCTGGCCTTCATCCAGTCCTACGTCGTCGACAAGCGCCTGGAGGTCTCACAGCTGGGCTACGAGCGGATCGACGTCGTCGCCGGCGCCACGCTGACCGGCGTCATCGGGGCGTTCATCGTCATCTCGTGCGCGGCGACGCTGCACGCCGAGGGCATCCGCATCGACGACGCCGCGGACGCCGCGCGCGGGCTGCGGCCGCTGGCCGGGAGCTTCGCGGCCACGCTCTTCGGGCTGGGCTTCGTCGGGGCGGCGCTGCTGGCGGCCGCCGTCGTGCCCCTGTCGACCGCCTACTCGGTCAGCGAGGGGCTCGGGCGCCGGGCGGACGTCGACGCCGGGCCGCGCAGCGAGCCGTTCTTCTACGGCGTCTTCGCGGCGGTCATGGTCGCCGCGGCCGTCGTCGTTCTCGTCCCCGGGATGCCGCTCATCGACATCCTGGTGGGCACCCAGGCCCTCAACGCCGTCCTGCTGCTCGGCATCCTCCCGTTCCTCATGGTCCTCGGTCGCGACGAGGCGGTCATGGGCCGACACGCCAGCGGACGCGGTGCCCGCGTCGCGGCGCTCCTCGCCTTCGGCCTGGTGGCGCTGTCGATCGGCGCCCTGGCCGTCCTCAGCCTGTGAGCGCCGCGGCCTCGCGTTCCTCGCCGCGGACGGCCAGCGCGGCGCCCACGAGCAGCGCGATCGCCGTGAGGTAGCACGTGAAGAGCACGCCGGCCAGGACGAGGAAGATGCGCACGGGCGTCGTGCCCGCGACCGCGGCGAGGTAGAAGCCGACGAGCGACGGCACGGCCAGCAGGGCGGCCGCCGCCGGGATCGCGCCGGCGAGCGCCGGGCGCCAGCCGACGAGGTCCCGCGGGCCGAAGCGGTACAGGCCCGCACACACCCCCACCGTCGCGAGCGTCCCGGCGAGGCCGAGCAGCAGCTGCACCCAGGTG
The DNA here is from genome assembly GCA_964600395.1 of uncultured Conexibacter sp. GTDB lineage: Bacteria > Actinomycetota > Thermoleophilia > Solirubrobacterales > Solirubrobacteraceae > Paraconexibacter. The sequence continues at coordinate 12,254 of CAZRLR010000038.1, read as the reverse complement.
CCCTCGAGCCCGAGTCGGCCCTGCAGGTTCGTGGCGCGCGAGCTCGCCAGCACCGTCGCCACGATGAGGATCGTCACCCCGAAGGCGAGGCCGAGATGGCGGCTCTTGAGCAGCAGCGGGCCGAAGCGCCGGCGCCCCAGCTGGCGCGACATGGAGCGCTCGACGACGCCGACGGCCCCCGCGCTCGTCCACACCATCGCCAGGATCGACAGCGCCAGCAGCAGCGGCGAGTCCCGCCGGGTGCGCAGGATGAGCTGGACGACCTGGTCGCTGACGCCCTCGGGCAGCGCCCGGGCCGCGCGCTCGGCGACGGCCTGCGCCTCGTCGTAGTCGCCGAGGGCCAGCGAGGCGAGCGCCGGCATCCCGATGGCCAGCGGGACGAGCGCGCTGATGAGGTACCACGCGAGCGCCGGGACGTCGTCGCAGACGCCGGAGCCCCAGTAGAGATCGAAGCACCAGGAGAGGCGACGGCGCACGCGGACGATGGTGTCCGCGTGCGGCGGGGCGGCGCGTCACCCCGACTGGGTGATCCCCGCGCGGCGGCCGGTCAGGTCGGGCGGTAGGTCTGCAACACGACGCCGTTGTCCAGTGCGCGCGACCCCGCCAGCGCGAGCGGCGTCTTGTCCGGCGTCTCGGGCCACAGGCGCATCCCGCTGCCCAGCAGCACGGGGAAGACCTGCAGGTGCAGCTCGTCGATCAGCCCGGCGCCGAGCAGTGCCTGCACGACGCTGCGGCTGCCGGGGATGAGGATGGGGCCGCCCTCGGTCTGCTTCAGCGCGGTGACGGCCTCCGTGAGGTCGCCCTCCAGGAGCGTCGAGTGCTCCCAGTCCAGCGCGCTCAGCGAGCGCGACGCGACGTGCTTGTCCATCCCGTTGACCTTCTCGGCGAACGGGCCGTCCCGCTCCGGCCAGGCGCCGGCGAACGAGTCGTACGTCTTGCGGCCGAGCAGCAGCGCGTCCGCGGCGAGCTGCTCCTCGAGCTTGTAGGCCCCGAGCTCGTCGGAGAAGAAGTCCGCGACCCAGCCGGAGTGGGCGTAACCCGGCTCGCCGCCCGGGGCCTCGATGACGCCGTCCAGTGAGATGAATTCGGGGGCGATCAGCTCGCGCATGTGCCCTGCTCCTGGCTTCGTCGGCCCGCCGTCGGCGGCGGGCCGGGTGGGTGAGGTGGTCAGTGTGCAGGACCGGGCCGCGGCCCGGAACTCATCGCTCAGCCGACGACCTTGGCCAGCGGCGCGTGGTGCACCGTGCGCACGCGGTAGTCCGCGTCGGCGTAGGTGGCCGAGCCGGACTCGTAGACGACGTGCAGCTCACCGCGAGCCAGCGCGAGGCCCTCGGACATGTTCGGCGCGACGATGCTGCGGCCCGCCGAGCTCGTCGGCGCGCCGAGCGGCCGCACGTCGATGCGGCTGTCGTTGTCGCGGCCGGTCGAGCGGCTCCAGATGATCTTGTCGCCCGTGATCGCCATGCCCTGCGTCTGCGACGGGACGCTCATGAGGACGCCGTCGTACACCGGCCGGCCGCCCTTGCCGAGCGTGTAGCGGTAGGCGAAGCTGCCGCGGCTCTTCTGGTAGTCGCCCACCCAGAGCTTCGAGCCGACGATCGTCATGAAGGACGACGCCCTGACGGCGTACGTGCCCGCGGACGCGAGGCGTCCGCCCTCCGGCGTGGCGGCCAGGGCGGTCTTGCGGTACCGCACGACGCGGCCCGAGTCGGCGACCCAGAGGTAGTTCTTGGACATCCCGAGGCCGCCCGCGTGGCCGCTGGTCGGCAGCTCGAGGATCTTCAGCTTCGCCCCGGTGGACCGGTCGATGATCGCCAGGCGGCTGCGCTCCTTCTCCTCACCGTCGTAGTAGGAGATGACGAGCGCGTCCGTCTCCGGCCAGTAGGCCAACCCCTGGGGCGTCCAGCGCGTGTCGTGCCCCGGGATCTCGGTCCTGCCGCGATCGAAGATGTCGTAGTAGGTCCGGTACCGCGCGGGGTCGGCGGCCAGCGCCAGTCCCGGGACGAGGACGAGGAGGGAGAGGGCAAGCAGCACGGCGGTTCGCCGTGACCCGCGGACGTGCAGCCGAAGGGTGGGCATGGGGTCGTCCCTACCCCAGGTCGGCCGTCGGCGACACCCGGACCGCCGCTCGGCGGCGGCGGCGCGGCGTGTCCGCGGCGACGGCCGGGGGTAGGGGCAGTGCGTCCCCCTCCGGAAGGCCCGTATGTCCACGCCGCTGCCCCCCGACGACCAGCCGACCGAGCGTCTCGCCCGCCCGCGCGTCCCGCGCGATCCCGTCGCCCCTGGCCCGCCCGTCGGCGCGGGCGTGCCCGTCGACCCCTACTCCGCCGAGCCGCCCGTCGCCGTGGCGGCGCTGGCCGACACCGTCCGGACGCTCCGCACCGCGCTGGCGGCGCTCGCGCTGGTGGCCGTCGCGGCGCTCGCGCTGGCGCTCTACGCCCTGAAGGAGGCCAACGCCGACGACAGCGACGGGCGCGGCGCCAGCCAGGCGCGCGTCGCGAAGCTCGAGGATCGCGTGAGCCGCCTCGTGACCCTCGTCAAGGACACCCGCAGCGACGTGGCCGGCCTCAAGGACGGGGCGGCCGGCGCGACGGACGCGGCAAGCGCCGCGGACGTCGAGCGCCTGCGCAGCTCGGTCAAGGCGCTCGACACGCGGGTCTCGCAGCTGTCGGGCGACAGCGGCGACGACGGCGCTCAGGCCGCCGTCGACGCCCTGGGCCAGCGCGTGGACCAGCTCAGCGAGCAGGTGCAGCAGCTGCAGGACGCCCCCGCGCCGGCGCCGTAGACGCGCCGTCGCCCGGTCACGACGAAAAGTGGTGCAAAACAACCGTGCGTGTGCGAACCTGCGCGCATGAGCGCCTGTTCCGGCCTTCCGGCCGGAATCCTGACGTGCATCTTCACCGACATCGAGGGCTCCACGCGGCTGCTGCGGGAGCTCGGGCCGACGTTCCACGAGGTCCTGCGCCTGCACGACGAGGCGCTGCGCCGCGTCTGGGCCGAGCACGACGGCCACGAGGTCAAGACCCTCGGCGACTCGTTCCTCGTCGTCTTCGAGACGGCCGGGGACGCGGTCGCGGCGGCGGTCGACGCGCAGCGCGCGATCGGCGCCGTCACGTGGCCCACCCCGCTCCCGATCCGCATCCGGGTCGGCATGCACACCGGCTACGCCCGACCGACGAACGGCGACTACACCGCGATGGTCGTCAACCAGGCCGCGCGCGTCGTCGGCGCCGCCCGCGGCGGCCAGGTCCTGCTCACGGACGAGACGGCGGGGCAGCTCGGTGCGGACGGCGGCCGGGACGACGTCTACCTCCTCCCCCTCGGGCGCTACCGCGTGCGCGACTTCGACGGGCCGACCGCCCTCCACACCGCCGCCGGCCCGGGCGTCCTCCCCGTCGAGCTGCCCCCACGGGTGCGGCCGGCCGACGGGCACAACCTCGTGCGGCCGGTCACCTCGCTCGTCGGCCGCGAGCAGGAGGTCGAGCGCCTCGGCAGCCACCTGGCCCCCGGGCGCCTGACGACGATCGTCGGCCCCGGCGGCGTGGGCAAGACCCGACTGGCCATCGAGACCGCGCTGGCGGTCGTGGGCGACTACGCCGACGGCGCCTGGTTCGTCGACCTCGCGCCGCTCTCGGACGGCGAGCTCGTCGGCGACGCGATCGGCGACGCGGTGGGCGCCCCGACCGCCCCCGGCGGCGCACGCTGGCCTGAGGTCCTGGACCACCTCGGCGAGCGCGCGGCGCTGCTGGTGCTCGACAACTGCGAGCACGTCCTCGACGCGGCGGCGCGGGCCGCCGCCGAGCTCGTCGCCGCCTGCCCGCAGGTCGCGGTCATGGCGACGAGCCGCGGGCCGCTCGGGCTGCGGGGCGAGCAGGTGCACCGCCTGGCCGCCCTCGACGCGCACGGGGACGACACGCCCGCGGTCGCCCTGTTCCTGCACCGCAGCGGCTACGACGCCCCCGGCGCGGACCCGCGGGGCGAGGCCGACCGGGCGACGATCGCGCAGCTGTGCCGGGAGCTCGACGGCCTGCCCCTGGCGATCGAGCTGGCGGCCGCCCGCACGACGGCGATCCCGCCCCGCGAGATCCTGCGGCAGGTCCAGCGCTCCCCCGCCGTCATCCGCTCCCGCGACCCCGGGCTGCCCGAGCGCCAGCGCAGCCTGACCCATCTGCTGGACTGGAGCTGGGACCTGCTCAGCCCGCAGGCGCAGACCGTGCTCAGCCGGCTCAGCGTCTTCGCCGCCGGCTTCGACGTGGACGGGGCGGAGATCGTCGGCGCCGGCGGCGACGTCGCCCTCGACGAGGTCGCCGAGGCGCTGTGGACGCTGATCGACGCCTCGCTCGTCCACCTGGAGGAGACGACCGGCGCCACGCGGTACCGCCTGCTGTCGACGGTGCGCGCCCACGCGTCCGAGCGCGGTGACCCGGAGGACCTCGCGGAGGCGACGCATCGCATGGCGCTCATGCTGCTGCACCGCATCGGGCCTGAGCGCGCCCTCGGCCATGCTTGGGCCGACGCCATGACGCTCGAGCTCGACAACGTCCGGGCGGCCGCCGCGCAGGTCGAGCACACGGGCGCCGCGCACGCGCTCGCCTGGTCGGTCGGGCGCTGGCACGAGGACGCCGACAGCCTGCGCGACGGTGTGGCGGAGCTTCAACGGCATCTCGCGCGGCGCCCCGCGGCAGGCCCCGAACGCGTCGGCCTGCTGGCACTGCTCGGCGACCTGCACCTGCGCCTGGACGAGCTCGACGAAGCGGCCGCGGTGCTCGACGAGGCGGCCGCGCTGGAGGCGCGGGTCGGAGCGCCGGGCTGGGAGCCGGCTGCGTGCACCCGCTCGCGCGGCGAGTTGGCCGTGCGGCGTGGCGACGCGCCGGCCGCCGTCCGCCTCGCGCAGGCCGGGCTGGCCGAGGCCACCTCCGACCGTGAGCGGGCGCGCCTGTCCAGCCTGCTGGGCATCGCCCGGGTGATGACGGGGGAGCTCGAGGCGGCGGTGGCCGCCTTCGAGGCCGAGCTGCACGCCGCCACGCTCGCCGGCCTGGACCGCTTTCTCGTCGCGACCCACGGCAACCTCGCAGAGGTGCACCTGCAGCTCGGCGACGAGACGGCGGCGATGTGCCACCAGCGGATCGCTCTGGGTCTCGCGCGCGAGCACCGCCCGACGCTCGTGGCCTTCTCCCTGATGATCGCCGCCCGGCTGCAGGTCTCCCATGGCGCGCCGGCCGAGGCCGTCGCCTTGCAGTCGTGCGCGGATCGACTCCTGGCCGCCGCCGGCTACGTCCTCTACGAAGAGGACCGGGCGACCCGCAGCACGGTGCTCGACGACGCCCGCTCGCGCCTCGGTGCGGCCGCCTTCGCCGAGGCCGTGCAACGAGGCCACGCGCTCGGCGCCGACGCGGCGGCCGACCGGGCCGAGCAGATCCTCTCCACCACTCCAGGTCCCGATCCCCCAGACAGCGAGGAGCACCCCTGATGACGATGAGCGACGACGGCCGCGAGCCCTTCGGCCGACCCGTCCCCGGCCGCCCGCGCGTGGCGTGGTCGACCGGCCCGACGCCGTTCGCCTTCGTGCCCGGCCGCGTGCTCGTCCGGGGGGAGGAGGCCGCCCGCCACCTGGACGCGGTGGCCGGCCGCAACCATCCGCGCACACCGCTCGGTGGCCGCGACGAGGCCCCCGAGCTCGCCTTCGTCCGCGTCGACGGCGTCGAGCGCCCGCTCGCCGCCATCGCGCTCCTGCGCGCGGACGGGTATCTCGCCCAGCCGGATCACGTCCTCTTCGCCCACTGCGGCGACGGCGGGTGCTGCTGTGGCCCGCACCCGTCGCTGACCTACGACGCGCTCGCCGGCGACCCACTGCACGGCAACCCACTGCACGGCAACCCCCTCCATGGGAATCCGCTGCACGGCAACCCGCTCCATGGGAATCCGCTGCACGGCAACCCCTTCGTCGTCGACCCCCTGCACGGCAACCCGCAGGTGTCCACCGCCCGCCCCGCCGACGGCCCGGCCTTTCCGCCTCGCGTCCTTTCCGGCAAGGGGACGCCGCCGCGGATCGTCGTGCTCGACACGGGCCTGGCCGACGGGGCACAGCGTCCGGCGCTGCTGAGCGCGGCGACGGCCGCCAAGCGCCTGACCGGCGTGACCGAGGACCCGGACACGGCCCTCACCGCCCCCGGGACGAAGACGACCTACAAGCCCGACGGCTGGCTGGACCCCGTCGCCGGTCACGGCACCTTCATCGCCGGCCTCATCGAGCAGCTCGCCCCGGGCTGCACGATCCGCGTCGAGCACGTGCTGTCCGGCATGGGCGACGCCGTCGAGAGCGAGGTCCACCAGGCCATCCTCGCCGAGGCTGCCCGCCCGGCCGCGGACCGGGCACAGCTCATGTCCCTGTCCTTCGGCGGCACGGCGCTGGACCAGGCCCCCGCGCTGCGCACGGCCGTCACCGCCGCGCAGCTGGCCGGCATCGTCGTCGTCGCCTCCGCCGGCAACCAGGGGTCCTGCGTCCCGCAGTACCCCGCGGCGTACGACGGCGTCATCGCAGTCGGGGCCCTGGGCCCCGACGGCCCGCCTCCGTGGACGAACTACGGCGACTGGGTCGACGCGTGCGCCCCGGGCGTCGGCCTCGTCTCCTCCTTCTTCGCGGCCTTCGACGGCGCCAGCCCGCGCGTCAACACCGACGATCCGGACAAGTTCGCCGGCTGGGCGAGCTGGAGCGGGACGTCGTTCGCCGCCCCGGTCGTCGTCGCGGCGCTCGCCCGCGAGATGGTCCTCGGGGGCTGCGACGCCGCGACCGCGGTCAGCCGCACCGTCGGGGCGCCGTACGCCCTGCAGATCCGGGGCCTGGGGAGCGTCGTCGGCACCTGATCCGATCGATCAGGGCGCGGTCCGGCGGAGCGGGGGCGCGCCGAACCCCGTCCAGCTGCGGCGTATTACGGAGGTCAGCAGGCGAACAGGACGAAATGATCGGGTGCCGGCAAGCGCGCGCCGGCCGCGCCCGATGACCGAGTCCGACGACCTGTCCCCCTCCCCCGCCGCAGCTCCTGACCCCGAGACGCCGTCGGGCCAGGCGATCGCCGACGCGATCGCCGCGGTCGCGCCGAGCCTGGCGATCATCATCGTCAGCCGCGACCTGCACATCCGGTACGTCAGCGGGCCGATCGTCCTGCACCGGCACGGCTACGACCCGCCGGCGCTCGTCGGCCGGCACCTGAGCGACCTGCTGCCGGCCGACCGCTACACCGAGCTGCTGCCGCTCTACGAGCAGGCGCTGACCGGCCGCTACGCCGAGCGGGACCACCGGTCCGGCGACGGGACGGCGCTCTACCACGTGCAGGCCGGGCCGGTCGTCGAGGCCGGCCGCATCGTCGGCGCGGTCACGGTTTCACGCGACGTCACCTACGAGCGGCAGGTCGAGCGCCGCTTCCAGTCGGTGCTGGCGTCCTCGGCCGACGGAATCGTCGGCGTGGACGCGACGGGACGGATCGTGTCGGTGAACGACGCGCTCCTGACCCTCAGCGGCTACACCGAGCTCGAGCTCCTCGGACAACCCGTCGACACGCTCGTCCCGGACGCCGTCCGCGACCACCACGTCCACCAGCGCACGACCTATACCGCGGCCCCCCGCCAGCGGCCGATGGCCGCCGGGCTGCCGCTCGCGCTGCGGCGCAAGGACGGCACCGAGGTCGCGGTCGAGATCGGGCTCGCGCCGGCCGCGGACGGCGAGGCGTCGGTGATGGCGACCGTCCGCGACCTCACCGAGCGCCAGCGCGCCGCCGAGCAGCTGCGCGAGGCGCGCCAGCGCTTCGAGCAGGCTTTCGCGTCCGCCCCGATCGGGATGGCCATCGTCTCGCTCGACGGCCGCTGGCTGCAGGTCAACGAGGCGATGTGCGAGATCGTCGAGCGCTCCGAGGACGAGCTCCTGCACGCCGACTTCCAGTCCATCACCCACCCGGACGACCTCGCCGGGGACGAGGCGCTCGTCGCCGACCTGCTCGGGGGCCGGCGGGAGCGCTACCAGCTCGACAAGCGCTACCTGCTGCCGGACGGGACGGCGGTCCCCGTGTCGCTGCACGTCAGCCTCATCCGCAAGCCCGACGGCGAGCCGGCCTACTTCATCGCCCAGGTCGTCAACATCTCGCACCGGCGGGCGGCCGAGCGGGCGCTCTCGGACGAGCGCGACTTCCTCCAGGCGATGCTCCAGAGCCTCGACGCCGGGGTGGTCGCCTGCGATCCCGAAGGTCGGCTGACGATGTTCAACGCGTTCGCGGCGCGCGTGCATGCCGCGGACGCCGAGCCGGTCGACCTGGCCCAGTGGCCCGGGCGCTACCGCCTCTGTCACGCCGACGGCACCCCGATGAGCCCGCAGGAGGTGCCGCTCGCCCGGGCCGCCGCGGGCGAGCACGTCCGGGACGCCGAGCTGCTCGTCCGTCCGGACGGCGGACCGGCGACCTTGCTGAGCGTCAACGCCCAGACCATCGTCAGCGCCGACGGCCGCAATCTCGGCGCCGTGGCCGTCCAGCACGACATCACCGAGAGCCGGCGCCTGCAGAACGCCTTCCAGGCCGCCGAGGCGCGCTGGCGCGGGGCCTTCGACCACGGTCCGGTGAGCATGGTCCTCGTCGACCTCGGGGCCACGCCCGAACGCCCGATCCGTTCCGCCAACCAGGCCGTCGGCCGCCTCGTCGGCCGTCGCCCCGAAGCGCTCGACGAGTGCTCCCTGCGCAGCCTCGCCTACACCGAGGAGGACGCCGAGCGCATCGACCGGCTGCTCGACGGCGTCGCCGACGACAGCACGCACCGCCACGAGGACGAGCTGCGGCTGCGCCACGCCGACGGCGACCCGGTCTGGGTGCACGTCACGGCGACCGCCTCCCCGGACCCCGGGGACGGCCTGCTCGCCGTCGTGCACCTGACCGACGTCTCCGAGCGCCGCAGCTACGAGGCGCGCCTGGAGCACCTCGCCGACCACGATCCGCTCACGGGTTTCTTCAACCGGCGGCGCTTCGACGAGGAGCTCGCCCGCGTGGTGGCCCTCTCGCGCCGCCACGGGCGCCAGGCGGCGCTGCTGCTCATCGACCTGGACCAGTTCAAGTACGTCAACGACACCTACGGCCACCTGACCGGCGACGTCGTCATCGGCCACGTCGGCGAGGTCCTGCGCTCGCGCCTGCGCGACACCGACGTCCTGGGGCGGATCGGCGGCGACGAGTTCGCCGTCATCCTCGACGAGGCGGACGTCGACCACGGCCGCCGCGTCGCCGGCGAGCTGCTGGACGAGCTGCGCGCCAGCGGCCTGACCGTGGCGACCGGCCAGACGCTCGTCGTCACCGCCTCCATCGGCGTCGTCCCGATCGACGCCGGGTGGCAGCTCACGCCCGAGGAGCTGCTCATGGAGGCCGACATCGCGATGTACGACGCGAAGGACGCCGGGCGCAACCAGGTCGCCGTCGCGGGCCGCCAGCGTCGCCAGCACGCGAAGATGAAAGCGCGCCTGACGTGGGCCGAGCGGATCAACACGGCGCTCAAGGAGGACCGCTTCGACCTGCACCTGCAGCCCATCGTGTGGGCGCAGACCGGGGACGTCACCCGCTACGAGGCGCTCATCCGCCTGCGGGACGAGGACGGGACGCTCGTCCCGCCCGGACGCTTCCTCCCCATCGCCGAGCGCTTCGGGCAGATCCAGGAGATCGACCAGTGGGTCATGCGTCAGACCGTCGCCGCGCTCGCCGCCCGGCCCGACGTGCACCTGGCGATGAACCTCTCCGGCGCATCGATCGTCGACGCCGGCACGGTCGCCCTGCTGTCCCAGCTCCTGGAGGACCACGACGTCCTGCCGTCCCGACTGACCGTCGAGGTGACCGAGACGGCGGCGATCCGCTCGATCGACGTGGCCCGCGGCTTCGCGCAGCAGCTCGCCGACCTGGGCTGTCGCCTGGCGCTCGACGACTTCGGCGCCGGCTTCGGCTCCTTCTTCTACCTGAAGCACCTGCCCTTCACGTGCCTGAAGATCGACGGCGAGTTCATCCGCGGCATGTCGACGAGCCGGTCGGACTTCCTCACCGTCGAAGCGGTCGTGAAGCTCGCCAAGGGCCTGGGCAAGCAGACGACGGCCGAGTACGTCAGCGACGAGCGGACCTACAAGCTCGTGCAGGCGCTGGGCGTCGACTTCGCCCAGGGCTTCCTCTTCGGCCGTCCGGCCCCGATGGACGACGTGCTCGACGCGCGCTGACGCGGCCGCGCGGCCGGGATCAGCGCGTGCGGCCCTCGCGGACCATCTCGACGGCCTGGGCCACGCGCTTGTCGCGCGTCTCGTCGCGCTTGGCCTCCGCGACCCAGCGCGCGAACTCCTTGCGGTGCGACGGCGCGAGCGCGTCGAAGCGCGCGCGCAGGCCCGGCTCGGCGGCCAGCGCCGCCGCCCGGGCGTCCGGGACCCGCACCGCCGCCGGGGCGCGCGGCACCACGAGGTGGACGGTCACCTCGTCCCCCGCCTCCACGCCGGCCGCGGTCCGGATCGCCTTGCTGAGGCCGACGAGGTTCTCGCCCTTCATCCGCGCCACCCGCCCGGGCCAGGTGTAGTCGTTGACGGTCGCGGTGACGGCGAACGCCTTGGCGCCCTCCCCGAGCTCGGCGACCTGGTCATCGGTCAGGACGATCGCGGCGGCCGGCCCCCGGGGCTGCAGGACCGCGGAGAAGGACAGCGGTGGCATCGGGCAAGCTTGCCACAGGCCGCGGCTTGCGCTCGGGGGCGGGAGCCGCCACGGTGTCATCACCATGACCGCGCTGTCGACCCTCGCCGACCCGTTCGGCCTGCTCCCGCGCGTACAGCGGGTGGGCACCACCGCGGCGCGTGCGGTCGCCGACCGCACCGCCCGCGCCTCGCTCGACGCGCTCGAGTCGGCGCTGGCCTCGTCCTACGCCGCCGAGGCCGTCGACGTCGTCGTCACGAGCCCGCTCGTCCAGCGGGCGGTCGACGCCGCGCTGTCGGGCCCGGCGCTGGAACGGATCGTCCGGCAGGTCGTCGACAGCCCCGCCCTGGCGGCGGCGATCGACGAGCTGCTGGCGGGCGAGGCGCTCTGGCGGCTCGTGGACCAGATCGCCCACAGCGAGCCGGTGGCCGACGCGATCAGCAGCCAGAGCCTCGGGCTGGCCGATCAGGTCGCGGTGGAGGTCGGCGCGCGGTCGCGGGCGGTCGACGACCGCCTCGAGCAACTCGCCCGCCGGGTGCTGCGCCGGTCGGCCCGCACCGGCGCCACCGCGCCCGGGGTGACGTCCGGCGGGACGGTCGTCGGTGAGCCCGGCTGAGCCCGCCCCCGCGCCGGTGGCCCCGACGCGCTACGTGGGGCTGGCCACCCGCGCCCTGGCCTTCGTCATCGATGCGGCGGTCATCAACGGCACGGCGATCCTGACGGTCGTCGGCGCCGGCCTGGTCGCCGCGATCCTCCAGCTGCCCGAGTCCCTGCGCACGCCGGCGATCGCCTCGGGCAGCGCGCTGTACCTGGTGTGGTCGATCGGCTACTTCGCGACGTTCTGGTCCACGACGGGCCAGACCCCGGGCAACCGCATCATGCGCCTGCGGGTCTGCACCGCGGCCGGGGCGCCGCTGCGCCCCGGCCAGGCCGTGCTGCGCTGCGGCGCCCTGGCGCTCTCGGCGCTGCCGCTGGGCGCGGGCTTCCTCCTCGTCCTCGTCGACGACCGCCGTCGCGCCCTGCACGACCTGCTCACGCGGACGGTCGTCACCGAGCATCACACGCCCGACGACCGGCCCGGCGGTCGGGGCAGCCGCGGCGGCCGTGCACCGGCGCCCTAGCCGCGCCGGCGCCGGTCGCGGATCACCTCCCGGTACTGCTTCTGCACCTTGCGTCCGCGCGCGCGTCGCTCCTGCGCCGTCAGCCCCTCGCGCTCGAGCTTGCGCAGCGAGCGCAGGCGGTCGGGGTCCACGGCGCCGCGCACCGCGCAGCCCGGCTCGCCCTCGTGCCGGCAGTCACGGAAGCGACAGCCGGCCGCGAGCGCCTCGACGTCCGCGAACGCGTCCTCGAGCCCGTCCGTCGACGCCATCCGCGGCAGTCGCAGCCCCGGCGTGTCGACGAGCAGCGCCCCGCCGGGCAGCGCGAAGAGCTCCCGGTGGGTCGTCGCGTGGCGCCCGCGGTCGTCGCCCTCGCGCACCGGCAGCGTCCGCTGGCGCTCCTCGCCCAGCAGGAGGTTGACGAGCGTCGACTTGCCCACGCCGGACATGCCGACGAGGACGTGCGTCTGGC
>CAZRLR010000037.1:8518-17725 GCA_964600395.1 uncultured Conexibacter sp. | reverse complement strand
GCACCGGCCGGTCGGGCCGGCACCCTCGCCGATCGCCATCACGGCACCGGACCCGAGCCTCAGCGCCCTGCCCACCATCGCCGAGGACCCGGCCGCCGAGGTGCTCCCCGCCGACGGCGGCGTCCAGGCGCCGGACGAGGCCACCGACGAGGCGACCCCCGCGGTCACGGACGGCGACACCGAGAGCGGGAGCGAGGCCACCCCCGCCGGCCCGTCGGCCCCCGCCGGCGCGACCCCGGGCGACAAGGCCCCCACGGGCACGACGACCGGCAGCAGCACCGGCCCGGGCACGGGCACGCCGGGCGCGACGACCCCGGGGACGTCGAGCCCCTCCCCGGGCGCCTCGACGGCGACCACCGGCGGCAGCACCGCCGCGCCGGCGACGGGCTCGGGAGGCGGCACGCCCGCCCCCGGCACGCCCGCGCAGCCCTGACGCGGGCACCTTCTAGGGTCCCGGTCATGGACCCCTACGCCGCCACCCTCGAGCACGAGCAGGTCCTCATCCGCCGTGGCCCCCGGTCGGGGCTGTACGCGATCGTCGCCGTGCACTCCACCGTGCTCGGGCCGTCGCTGGGCGGCTGCCGGATGTGGCCCTACGACGACGCGCGCGCCGCCCTGCGGGACGCGCTGCGGCTGTCGCGGGCGATGACGTCCAAATCCGCCGTCGCGGGCCTGCCGCTCGGGGGCGGCAAGGGCGTGATCATGCTGACCGACCGCACCCCGCTGACGCCGGCGCGGCGCCGGGCCGCGCTCGAGGACTTCGCTGACACCGTCGACGCCCTCGGCGGCGCCTACGTCACCGCCGAGGACGTCGGGACGGCCGCCCGCGACATGGACGTCATCGCGACGCGGACCGTCCACGTCAGCGGCCGCGCCCGCCGCCACGGCGGGTCGGGCGATCCGAGCCCGTTCACCGCGCTCGGCGTCGAGGCCGCCGTCCTGGCCAGCGTCGACCGCGCGCTCGGCGGGCGCTCCCTGCAGGGCCGCAGCGTCGCGCTCGTCGGCCTGGGTCACGTCGGCCTGCGGCTGGCCAGGCTCCTGGCCAAGCGCGGCGCGACCCTGCTCGTCAACGACATCGACCCCGCGCGCCGCGCCGACGCCGAGAAGCTCGGCGCCCGCTGGGTCAGCGCGGAGGAGGCGCTGTCGGCGCCCGTCGACGTCTACTGCCCGTGCGCGCTCGGCGGCGTCCTGGACCACGAGACCGTCGCGCGCCTGCAGGCTCCGGTGGTCGCGGGCGCGGCGAACAACCAGCTGGCCGCCGACGACGTCGCGACGCTCCTGCGCGACCGCGGCATCCTCTGGGCGCCGGACTTCGTCGCGAACGCCGGCGGCATCGTCAACATCGCCGTCGAGCTGCAGCCCGGGGGCTATGACCGCAAGGTCGCCACGGCCCGGGTCAAGGCGATCGCCGACACGCTGGACGGCGTCTTCGACGAGGCGCTGGCCGCCGGGACGACCCCGCTGGCCGCCGCGCTGGCGCAGGCCGACCGGCGCCTGCACGCGGCGGCGGCCGCCACGCCGGCCTAGGCGGAGGCCGCGGCGGCCTGCGTGACCGCCCTGGCTGCCGGGACGGCCTCCAGACGCACGCGGATCCCGTTGAGGAAGGCCATGCCGGCGAGCGGCTCCAGGTCGGACGGCGCGCTGCCGGCCAGGACGTTCGTGTTCGCGCCGCCGGCCGCGTTGGCGACCTGCCAGCCGCCGTGGTGGCCCCAGCCGTGCGGGACGGCCACCACACCCGGGGTGACCTCGTCGGTCACGCGGACGGCGACCTCGATCTCGCCGTCCTTGGAGACGATGCGCACGCGGCCGCCCTCGGTCAGGCCGAGCGCCGTCGCGTCGTCGGGGTGCACCCGCGCCGCGTGGGTGCGCGCGCTGCCCGCCATGAGCTTCGGCGCGTTGTGCATCCACGAGTTGTGCGAGCGCAGCTCCCGCAGGCCGATGAGGCGCAGCGGGAAGTCGGGGTCGTCCACCCCGCGCCCGTCCTCGAGCAGCCGCGCGAGTTCGCCGGCGATCGGCGCCGGGTCCAGGTGCACGCGCCCGTCCCCGTGGCGGACCTTCTCGCCGAGGATCCCGACGGGCAGCTCGTCGGCGAGCTGCAGCCCGTGGGGCGCGGCCGCGACCTTCGCGAGCGTCAGCCGCGGGCCGCGGCGCCGCAGCCCGAAGAGGTCGCCGTCGCGGCCGGCGCGGATGAGGACGTCCGCCAGGCGCCGTGGCGTGATGCGGATCCCGAAGCGCCCGAGCGTCCGCACGGCCTTCTCGGGGTTCGGCACGATCCCGAGGCGCGCGCTGATCGCCTCGATGATTTCCCACTCCTGGCGGGCCTCCCCGCTCGGCGCGACGATCGGCTCGGTCCATTGCACGTACGGGGTGCGGGCGAAGCCCAGCAGCGCGAGCGGCAGGTCCTCGCGCTCGAGGAACGAGGTCGCGGGCAGGATGTAGTCCGCCTCGCGGTTCGTCTCGGTGAGGTACAGGTCGATCGAGACCATGAGGTCCAGCTGCCCGAGGGCGGACCGCATGCTGTCGGCGTCCGGGCAGCTGAGCACCGGGTTGCCGGCCGAGACGAGCAGCGCGCGCAGCGCCCCCTCCCCCGGCGTCGTGATCTCCCGCGGGATGAGCGTCGCGGGCATGGCGCCCAGGACGTCGGGGAAGCCGCCGACGCGCGAGTGGTGCTTGCCGTACGTGTCCAGGCCCGTCTTCTCGGCGACCTCGTCGAGGCTGACCGCCGGCAGGCCGAAGACGGCGCCACCGCGGCGGTCCAGGTTCCCGGTGACGACGTTCACCGCGTCCATGAGGAACGCGACGAGCGTCCCGAAGCGCCCGAGGCACGAGCCGGTGCGGCCGTAGACCGCGGCGCGCGGCGCGGCGGCCAGGTCGCGGGCGAGCTGCACGATCGCCTCGGCCGGGATGCCGGTGTGCCCCGCGGCGTCCTGCGGGGTGACCGCGCGGACGGCGGTCTCGAGCCAGCCGCTGCCGGTGGCCTGCGTGCGCAGCGCCTCGCGGTCGGCCAGCCCCTCGGCGAAGAGGACGTGCAGCAGGCCGAGCATGAGCCAGGCGTCGGTGTCCGGCCGGATCGCGACGTGCTCGAAGTGGCGCGCGGTCTCCGTGCGGCGCGGGTCCACGACGACGACGCGGCCGCCGCGGGCGGTGATCGCCTTCAGGTCCTCGCGGATGCGCGGCGCCGTCAGCAGCGACGCGTGCGACACGAACGGGTTGGCGCCGACGATCAGCAGCAGGTCGGTGTGGTCCAGGTCCGGGATGGGGACGACGGCCGGGGAGCCGTAGAGCATCGCGCTGGCGGCGAAGCGGTTGGAGACGTCCTGCGAGGAGGCCGTGTAGTAGTGGTGGGAGCCCAGCGCGTCGAGGAAGCCCTTGACCCAGATGGGGTGCGAGTAGCTGAAGGCGCCGGGGTTGCCCATGTACCAGCCGATCGCGCCGCCACCGTGCTCGGCGCGGATCGTCGACAGGCGCGTGCCGATGTCGTCCAGCGCCTCCTCCCAGGAGACGCGCTCGAAGCCGTTGCCGTCCTCGCGCCGGCGCATCGGGTGCAGCAGGCGGTCCGGATCGGCGTGCACCTCGAGCATCGCGATGCCCTTGGGGCAGGCGGCGCCCTGGCTGAGCGGGTGCTCCGGATCCGGGCGCAGCTTCGTGACCTTGCCGTCCTGGACGGTGGCGACCATCCCGCAGGACGCCTCGCAGATGCGGCAGAAGGTCGGGTGCTCCGTGGTGGCCATGGCCTCGAGCCTACCCCTGGCCGCCCGGCCAGTCCAGCGCTGCTGAACCGGGTTCAGCCGTGCTTCGGGAACCACGGCGGCGGCCACTGCGGCCGCTCCACGCCGTCCGGCAGGCGGCCTTCCTCCTCGAGCTTGTCGAGGTGGGCGGCGAGCGTGATCGCGGCCGCGGGACGCAGCTTGTCGGGGACGTCCGCCCAGGCGCCGTCGAGCAGCGCGTCGATTGAGCGGGCACCCGCGTCGAGCGCCGTGACGAGCCGCCGCTCGCGCTCGAGGCGGTGCTCGAGGTACTGCTCGATCTTCGCCGCGGGATCGTCGACGACCGGCCCGTGCCCCGGCCAGATCCGGCGCGGTGCCAGCGCGTGCAGCAGGCGCAGGCCGGCGAGGTAGCCGCGCAGCGCGCCCGGGTCCGGCGCGACGAAGACGCTGCCCTCGCCGAGGATCGCGTCCCCGCTGAAGACCGTGTCGTAGATGACGAAGGCGTGGTGGTCGGGGGCGTGCCCGGGGGTCGCGGCGACGGCGAACGAGCCGATCATGTCCCCGTTGCGGATCGGCGTCGCGCCGGGGTAGCGGGCGGCGTGGACCTCGACGTCCCCCAACCGGCGCAGCAGCCCCGGGACGCCGTCGGCGTGATCGCCGTGGTCATGGGTGAGCAGGATGCCCTTGGCGCCGCCGCGGGCCTCGACCTCGGCGGCGACGGCGTCCAGGTGCTCGGCGAGCGACGGCCCGGGGTCGATGACCCAGCACCCGTCGCGCCCGACGACGTAGGTGTTCGTGCCGGTGAGCGTGAACGGCCCGGGGTTGTCGGCCCGGAGGTGCGCGACGTCGACGGCGGGGCTCATGCGCCGGACGATAGCCCCGCGCCCGTGGACTAGCCCTGGGTCAGGTGGTAGACCGCGCCGCCGAGGGAGATGACGAAGATCCGCCCGCGGGTGTCCTGGCCGAACGACGAGAGGCTGTCGACCTTCTTGAGGTTCAGACGGCGGTCACCGGAGGCGCTCGTCGGCGTGAGCGTCGCGGCCCGGATGTGCCCCTCGCAGAAGTCCCCGTAGACGTACTGGCCCTTGAGCGCCGGCAGGTCGGGGGCGCGCACGACGTAGCCGCCGGTGACCGAGCAGTAGCCGTCGGCGTGGTCGAACTGCAGGACGGGCGGGATCGCGTTCGGGGCGCTCTCGCCGGGCGAGTGGCGCTGCGTGCCCTCGAAGGGCCGCCAGCCGAAGTTCGCGCCCAGGCCCTTGCCCTTGGCGACGTAGTCGACCTCCTCGATCTTGTTCTGCCCGACGTCCCCGATGACGAGGGCGCCGGTGCTGCGGTCGAAGGAGTAGCGCCACGGGTTGCGCAGCCCGAAGCTGTAGATCTCGCGGCGCACGCCCGAGCGCTGGGCGAACGGGTTGTCGGCCGGGATCGTGTACGGCTTCGAGCCCGAGCGCCGCGGGTCGATCCGCAGGAGCTTGCCCAGCGGCGAGGTGAGGTTCTGCGCGTTGCCGCGCTCGCCGTGCTGGTCGTCGGCGCCGCCGCCGTCCCCCGTCCCGATGTACAGCAGGCCGTCGGGGCCGAACTGCAGCAGGCCGCCGTTGTGGTTGGACTCCTGGTCGGCCATCTTCAGGACGAGGCGGGCGCTGGACGGCGCGGCGCGCTCGGCGCTCGCGCGGCGGTACTCGACGACGCGCTGCTGCTGGTCCTTGTCGGTGTAGTAGACGTAGAAGCGCCCGCTCTTGGCGTAGTCGGGGGCGAAGGCGACCGAGAGCAGCCCCTGCTCCCCGCCGGCCGTGACGAGCTTGCGGATGTCGAGGAACGGCCGGCTGAGCGTGCGCCCGCCGCGGACGATGCGGATCCGGCCGGCCTGCTCGACGACGAACAGGCGCCGGGTGTCGCCCGGGGCGCCGGTGGCGTAGACCGGCGAGCTGAAGGTGCCGACGCCGACGAGGCGCACGGGCCCGGTCGCGGCGGCCTTCACCGGGACGGACGCGGCGCCGGTGGTGGCCGTCGCGGCGGTGGTGGACGCCACGCTCGACGACGACGCCTCCGCGCCGGCGGCCGGGAAGCCGTCGGCGTCGCCCGACGAGCCGCACGCGGCCACCCCGACGACGAGGGTCGCCGCGGCGAGCGGCAGGACGGTCAGGCGCTTGCGCATCCGTCCAGGATGGCAAAGCCCGGACGTCACGCCCCCCGGTCCGGGCGCGTCGGCAGCGCCCGGCGTTCAGCGGCTGACGGGCTCCATGAGCCGCAGCTCGTGGGACTCGATGACCTCCGAGGGGTTGCGCGGGAGCGCGGCACGCTCGGGGCTTGCGTAGTAGGCCTCGTCCGCGGCCTGGAAGCCCTCGGGCCCGTCGTGGCTGACGACCCAGGCGAACTCGGCGCCGTCCTGCGTGACCCATGCCCCGTCGACCCGGAAGCCGTAGGCGGCGCGCGCGGCGACGATGTGGTCCCGCCAGAGGGCGACGAAGCCGTCCATCTCGCCGGGCTTGATGCGGTAGATCCGCAGCTGGGAGGTCATGCGGCGATCGTAGTCGAGGGGCCCGGGGCCGCCGCCGCCCGACCGGTCCACCCCGCGCGCAGCCCGTCCCAGGTGAGGACGACGAGCGCCGTCCACACGAGGGCGAAGCCGATCCAGCGGCTCAGCGGCAGCGCCTCGCCCTCGACGAGCCAGCCGATGAGGAACTGCATGACGGGCGTGACGTACTGCAGCAGCCCGACCGTCGTGAGCGGCACCCGCGTGACGCAGGCGGCGAAGAGCAGCAGCGGCAGCGCGGTGATCGGCCCGGCGGCGACGAGCAGCAGCGCGTGGTCGGGGCCGTCGCTCGTGAAGGTCGGGCTGCCCGCCGCACCCAGGAGCGCGAGGAACGCGAGCGCCGGCCCGAGCAGCACGAGCGTCTCGACGACGAGCCCCTCCGCCGCCCCGACGCCCGCGAGCTTCTTCAGCAGGCCGTAGCTGCCGAACGACGCGGCGAGGAAGAGCGCGATCCACGGCACGCCGCCGGAGGCCGCGGTGAGCACCGCCACCGCGACGGTGCCGAGCGCGAGCGCGACGGCTTGGGTGCGCCGCAGGCGCTCGCGGAAGACGAGGACGCCGAAGGCCGCGCTGACGAGCGGCGTGATGAAGTAGCCGAGCGCGGCCTCCAGGACGCGGCCCTCGCTGACGGCGTAGATGTAGACGCCCCAGTTGGCGGCGATGAGGACGGCGGCGCCGGCCAGCAGCCGCCGGGTGCGCCGGTCGGCGACGGTCACCCGGATCGAGCGCAGGCGGTGCGTCGCCGCGAGCAGGCCGAGGACGACGACGAGCGACCAGACGATCCGGTGGGCGAGCACCTCGAGCGGCGTCGCCGGGTCCAGCCGCTCGAAGAACAGCGGGAACAGACCCCACAGGCCGTAGGCCCCGATGCCGAAGAGGACGCCGCTGCGCACGTCCTCACCTAAGCAGGCGCGATGATGGACCGGTGACCGACACGTCAGAGCACGGCGGGCCGCCGGCCGCCGCGGCACCCCCGCCGCTCGTCGCCCCGCGCGCCCCCGTCGCCGGCCGCCGGACGGCAGCCGAGGAGGCCCGGACGCTCGTGGCGGGCGCGACGCAGGGCGTGCTGGCGTCGCTGACGGGCGACGGCGACCCGTGGGGCTCGGTCGTGACCTACGGCCCGCTGCCGGACGGCGCGCCCGTCCTGCTCGTGTCGCTCATGGCCGAGCACACGCGCAACCTGCTCGGCGATCCGCGGGCCAGCCTCGTCGTGGCCGAGCCGCCGAACGCCGACAACCCGCTGGACCGCGGCCGCGTGACGCTCGCCGGACGCGTCTACCAGCCGGCCGGGGCGGCCCGCGACGCCGCACGCGCCGCCCATCTGGCGGCGATGCCGAGCGCGTCGCTGTACGTGGACTTCGACGACTTCCGCCTGCTGGTGCTGGCGGTGGAGCGGGTGCGCTGGGTCGGCGGGTACGGCCGCATGGACTCCGTCGACGCCGCCGCCTACGCCGCGGCGGCACCGGATCCGGTCGCCCCGGCCGCCGACGGCGCCGTGGCCCACCTGAACGCCGACCACGACGACGCGCTCCTGGAGATCGCCCGGGCGCTGGCGGGGTACCCCGACGCGACGCGGGCGCGCTGCGAGCGCCTGGACCGGTACGGGCTGGACCTCGTCGTCGACACACCGCGCGGGGTCGCGCGTCCGCGCATCGGCTGGCCCGAGCGCGTGGACGCGCCCGACGGCCTGCGGGCCGCGTCGGTCGCGCTCGTGCGCCTGGCCCGCGCCTGAGCGGCGTACCCGGCCGCCGGACCGGGTAGGGCCGGAGGATGCGCATCGCCATCACCGGAGCCACCGGCAACGTCGGGACCGCCGTCGTCCGGGCCCTGCAGGCCGACGACCGGGTCCAGGAGATCGTCGGGATCGCCCGCCGGGTGCCGGACGGCCCGGCGCCCTCGAAGGTCCGCTACGAGGGTGCGGACGTCGTCGGCGGTGACCTCGTCCCGCTCCTGCGCGGGGCCGACGCGGTCATCCACCTAGCGTGGGCGATCCAGCCCGCCCGGGACCGCGCGACGACGAAGGCGATCAACGTGCAGGGCACCGGCAACGTGCTGGCCGCGGCGGCCGCCGCCGGGGTCCGGACCGTCGTGCACGCCTCGTCCGTCGGGGCCTACAGCCCCCATCCGCAGGACGACCGCGTCGACGAGACCGTCGCGACGACGGGCATCCCGACCTCGTTCTACTCCGTCGACAAGGCCGCGGCCGAGCGCCTGCTGGACGCCTTCGAGGCCGCGCACCCGGCGATGCGGGTCGTGCGCCTGCGCCCGACGCTCATCTTCCAGCGCACCGCCGCCGCGGAGATCCGGCGCTTCTTCCTCGGGCCCTTCTTCCCCGGCTCGGTCGTGCGGCCCGGCCTGGTCCCCGTCGTGCCGAAGGTCGCCGGCGTCCGCTTCCAGGCCGTCCACGCCGACGACGTCGCGCAGGCCTACCGCCTCGCCGCGTTGGACGACGACGCGCGCGGCGCCTACAACATCGCCGCGGACCCGGTGCTCGACCTCGGGTCGATCGCGCGGCTGCTGCGGGCGCGTGCCGTCCCGGTGCCCTTCCGCGTGGCCCGCGCCGCGGCCGAGCTGACGTGGCGGGCGCGGGTGCAGCCGACGCCGCCGGGCTGGCTGGACCTCGCCGCCCAGGCGCCGCTGCTGGACTGCGGGCGCGCGCTCCGTGAGCTCGGGTGGACGCCGGCGCGCAGCTCGACCGAGACGCTCGCGGAGCTGCTCGGCGGCCTGCGGGAGGACGCCGGCGACACCACGCCGCCGCTCGCGCACGACGCGGGCGGGACGCTGCGGGTGCAGGAGGTCCTCAGCGGCCTCGGCGCCCGCAACCCGACGGCCGACGGGCCGCGGGTCAGCGGACCGGCGTGACCTTCGTCGAGGAGGGGTCGAGGGCCGAGCAGATGGGCCTATGGGCCCGCAGGATCGGCCCTCGACACGAGCCCTGGATCGAGGGCCGATCAGATGGGCCCATAG
>CAZRLR010000037.1:0-8508 GCA_964600395.1 uncultured Conexibacter sp. | reverse complement strand
CCGCAGGATCGGCCCTCGGCGCCCCGCCCCCGCGCCCGGGCGTGGCAGCGGAGCCGCGCGTCAGCGGACCGGCGTGAACGGGCGCGGGGCCTGCACGCGGACGACGTCCGCGTCGCCGCCCCCGCCGGCCAGGCGCGCCTGCAGCGCCGCGACCTGCTCCCGCCAGCGGGCGACGTTCGCGAGCTTGATGTCCTCGTAGCCGCGGATCGTGTCGGGCGACGCGGCGAGCTCGGTCACGACGGCGCGTGTCGTGGGCGTCAGGTGGTCCAGCGCGGCCAGCACGAGCGCCTCGTACTCACCGGGGAGCGCGCGCTCGACGCGGCGGACCTCGGCGCGGCCGAACGGGTCGGCCTTCGTCCCGCGCAGGCGCTTCATCGCCCGCAGGCCCTTGAACACCGGGTCGAACCACGGGCCGAGCTTGAGCTTGCGCTCCATGCCCATCGCCCGCAACAGCGGCGGGTGCAGGTGGTAGACGAGCTTCGCGTCCGCGCCGAACTCCTCGGCGATCTTCGCGCGCTCGACGGGGTCCAGGTGCAGGCGGGCGACCTCGTACTCGTCCTTGTAGGCCAGCAGCTTGAAGAGCCCGTGGGCGACGGCGCGGGCGACGGGCGCCTGCTCGTCCCCGCAGCGGGCGCGCTCCGTGACGGCCACGCGTTCGACGAAGGCGCGGTAGCGCGCCGCGTAGCGGGCGTCGGCGTAGGCGACCAGCTCGGCGCTGCGACGGGCGACGAGTGCGGCCAGCGGCTCGTCGGCGGCCGGCGGCGCGGGCGGCGTCGGCGCCTCGAGCGCCGCGACGCGGTCCGGATCCGCCACGCAGGCGCGTCCCCAGGTCAGCGCCGCGAGGTTCTTCTCCACCGCCGCGCCGTTCATCCGGATCGCGGCCTCCATCGCGTCCACCGAGACCGGCAGCAGCCCGCGTTGCAGCGCGGCGCCGAGGACGACCATGTTCGCCGGCATGTGGTCGTGGAAGAGGCGCTGCGACAGCGCCTGGGCGTCGAGGAAGACCGCGTCCCGCGTCTGGGAGCCGATCGCCGTCAGCGCGTCGTCGAGCTCCGGGAAGCGCACCTCCGGGTCGACGACCATCTTGCCGGTCGGCACCGCGCTCGTGGAGACGACCGCCGCGGTCCGGGCCGGGTCGGCGGTCTGCAGGTTCTTCGGGTTGGCGGCGCCGAGCAGGTCGAAGCCGAGGTACACGTCGACGCGGCCGGCCGACGCCTTGTTGGAGCCGGTGATCGGCGTGCGCGAGAGGCGGATGTCGCTGATGACCGGGCCGCCCTTCTGCGACAGGCCGGTCTGGTCCAGCGACCAGGAGAAGTCGTCCTGCAGGTGGGCGGCCATCGAGAGGATCTGGCTGACGGTGACGACGCCGGTGCCGCCGATGCCGATCATGCGGATCGTCGTCTGGTCAGCGTCGCTGACGGCCGGCTCGGGCAGCCCGGCCGGCGGCGCCGGGACCGCGGGCCTGGCCGCCTGCGCCGCCCCCGGCCGCTCGGCCGCCGGGATGACGGTGAGGAACGACGGGCAGTCGCCCTCCAGGCACGAGTAGTCCTTGTTGCAGGAGGCCTGGTGGATCTGCGTCTTGCGCCCGTAGTCGGTGTCGACGGGCAGGACGCTCAGGCACGAGGACTTCTTGCCGCAGTCCCCGCAGCCCTCGCAGACGCGCTCGTTGATGACGACGCGCTCGGGCGGCTCGGGCGCCTTGCCGCGCTTGCGCAGGCGCCGGCGCTCGGCCGCGCACTGCTGGTCGTGGATGAGGACGGTGACGCCGCGCTCGCGCGCGAGCTCGGCCTGCACGTCGAGCATCTGCTCGCGCGGGCGGACGGACGCGATCGGGTCCAGCGCCACGCCGGCGTAGCGGGACGTGTCCTCCGTCGTGACGATCACCCGCCCGACGCCCTCCAGCGCGAGCCAGCGCGTGAGCTCCGGGACCGACATGCCGCCGACGATCGCCTGGCTGCCGGTCATCGCGACCGACCCGTTGGCGAACAGCTTGTAGGTGACGTTGACGCCGGCCGCGCAGGCCGCGCGGATCGCCAGCGAGCCGGAGTGGTGGAACGTCCCGTCCCCGAGGTTCTGCGTGAAGTGCTCGCGGTCGGTGAACGGCGCCATGCCGATCCACTGCGTCCCCTCCCCGCCCATCTGCGTGATGCCGGTGATCGTGCCGCGCCCGTCGGGGTTCAGGAGGATCATCGTGTGGCAGCCGATGCCGGCGCCGACGAGCTCGTCGTCGGCGGCGACCGTCGAGGAGTTGTGCGGGCAGCCCGAGCAGAAGAACGGCGTGCGGACGACCGGCAGCGGGACGAGCTTCGCGCGCTGGGCCTCCTCGAGCTCGCGGATGCGCGCGGTGACCGATGGGATGACGATGTCCGCCGCGCGCAGCCGGCGAGCGACGGCGCGGGCGATGAGGTCGGCGTCCAGCTCGCCCTCGGCGGGCAGCAGGAGGTGGTCCTCCTCGTCGTGCTTGCCGACGACCCGCGGCGGCTCGGTCGTGCCGTAGAGCGCGTCCCGGAACTGCGCCTCCAGGAACGGCAGCTTGTCCTCGACGACGAGGATCTCTTCGAGGTCGACGGCGAAGTCGCGCAGCGTCTGGCGGTCCAGCGGCCACGGCATCCGGATCTGCATGATCCGGACGCCGGCCGCGCGCAGCTGCCCGGTGTCCAGCCCGAGGTCCTGCAGCGCCTGCACGAGGTCGCGGTACGTCTTCCCCGACGCGACGATGCCCAGCCGCGGCGTCGCCCCACCGTCGACGGTCACGCGGTTCAGGTCGTTCTCGCGGGCGTACGCCTTGGCGATCTGCAGGCGGACGTTGACGAGGTTGCGCTCGGAGATGAGCGAGTCGGGCGCGAGCATCGTCGGGTTGGGCTTGTGGACGTAGACCCGGCCCCCGACCTCGTAGGACGGCATGATCGGCATGACGCGGTCGGGCGAGACCTCGGCGGTCCCCGCCGCGTCCGCGACGTTCGTGACGATCTTCAGCGCGCTCCACAGACCGGACGCGCGCGACAGCGCGACGGCGTGCCGGCCGAGGTCGAGGATCTCCTGCACGGTGCCGGGCCACAGCGTCGGGACCATGAGCGCGGCGAGCATCGGCTCCGCGGCGCTCGGCAGCGTGGAGGACTTGCAGGACGGGTCGTCGCCGACGAGGGCGACGGCGCCTCCGTGCTGCGGGACGCCGCAGAAGTTCGCGTGGCGGATCGCGTCCGCCGCCCGGTCCAGGCCGGGGTTCTTCCCGTACCAGAGGCCGACCACGCCGTCGCGCCGGGCGCCCGGCAGCGACGGCGCGAGCTGGCTGCCCCAGACGGCCGTGGCGCCGAGCTCCTCGTTGACCCCGGGCTGCAGGTGGATGTCGTGCTCGGCGCAGAGCGCGCCGTTGCGCTGCAGCTCCTTGTCGAACGTCCCGAGCGGCGACCCCTGGTAGCCGGAGACGAACGTCCCGGTGTTCAGCCCGGCGCGCGCGTCGGCGCGGTGCTGGTCCACGGGCAGGCGCACGAGGGCCTGGATGCCCGAGAGGAAGATCCGCCCGTCCTGCAGCAGGTACTTGTCGTCGAGGCGGACATCGGACCGGAGGGCACCCATGGTAAGGCGACCATACCAACGGGGCCGGAGCGCGTCCGGGGCCTGACCGGATGCTTACGGCTGCTGGCTCGGGGGCCGCAGGAACGCGGGGATCTCGCGCTGGACGGCGAGCACCGAATCGCCCCGCCAGGTGCGCTCGAGCTCGGCCATGTGGTCGTCCATGACGTCCTCGATCCGCGCCATGTCACCCGACCGGATCGCGTCGACCGTCTGCTGGTGCACGTCCAGGGACCACTCGACCGTCGGCGGGGTGTGCAGCGCCATGTCGCGCACGATGTCCAGCCGGCGCAGCAGGGTGCGCATGAGGCCGACGACCGTCGAGTTCCCGGTCGCCCGCGCGATGGCGAGGTGGAACTGCTGGTCGAGGGCGAGGAAGCGGTCCTCGTGGGTGACGACGCCGATCCCGTCCCCCGCCGCGCGGGCGATCTTCAGCTGCTGGGCGATCGTCCGCTCCATCGCCTCGAAGTCGGCGGGGCCGGCGTGGATCGCGGCGAGCTGGGCGACGCGGGGCTCGAGCATGCGGCGGGCCTCCAGCACGCCACCGACCTCGCTCAGGCGCAGCTCGCTGCGCCGGTGGATGACGTCACGGGGGACGAACTCCGACTTGACGAACGCGCCGCCGGTCGGGCCCGGCCGGACCTCCAGGACACCCGAGTCCGCCAGGACCTTGAGCGCCTCGCGGACCGTCGGGCGGCTGATCTGCATCTGCTGGGCCAGCGCGCGCTCGGGCGGCAGCTGGTCCCCCTCCCGCAGCTCGCCGAACTGGATCCGCTCGGCGATCTGGTCGACGGCCTCCTCGAAGGTCCGGCGTGTCTGCACAGGGGAGAACGGAGGAGACACGCGCGGCGAGTGTATACGCGGTCTTCACGCGGGCCCAAAGGCCGTCGCGGTCAGCTTGTCGGTGCGAGCACCGCCATCGCGGCGTTGTGCCCGGGGATGCCGCTGACGCCGCCGCCGCGCCGGGCGCCGGCCCCGCAGAGCAGGATCCGCGGGTGGTCGGTCTCCACGCCCCAGGTGCCGACCTCGGCGTCGCGTTCGGCGAACGGCCACTGCAGGTCGCGGTGGAAGATGTGGCCGCCGGGCAGGCCGAGGTCGGCCTCCAGGTCGACGGGGCTGCGGGCCTCGACGCACGGCGTCCCGTCGGGGGCGGTGGCGACGCAGTCCATGAGCGGCTCGGCCAGCACGCTGTCGAGCGAGCGCAGCGTCGCCGCCAGCGCGGCGGCGCGCGCGCCCTCGGGGTCCTCGCGGAAGAGCCGCGCGGGCAGGTGCAGCGCGAAACACGTCAGCGTGTGCGCGCCGGCGGCCCGCAGCTCCGGGCCGAGGATCGACGGGTCGCTGAGCGAGTGGCAGTAGATCTCGCAGGGGACGACGTCGGGGATGCGGCCCGCCGAGGCCTGCGCGTAGGCGGCCTCCAGCTGCGTGTCGGACTCGTTGACGTGGAAGGTGCCGGCGAAGGCGTCGGCCGGGTCGACGGAGCGGTCCTTCAGGCGCGGCAGGCGCGTGAGCAGCAGGTTGACCTTCAGCTGGCTGCCCTCGGGCGCCGGGCCGGGATCGGCCTCGCGGCCGCGCAGCGTGTCCAGGACCGCGGGAGCCGGGTTCGACAGCAGGACGCCGGCGCGCACGACGCTGCCGTCGGCGACCGTGACGTCCACGCCGTCGTCGTGGGCCTGCACGGCCGTGACCGCGGCGCCCGTCCGCAGGTCCGCCCCCGCGGCGCGGGCGGCGTCCGCCAGCGCGCCGGTGACGGCGCCCATGCCGCCGACCGGGACGTCCCAGTCGCCCGTCCCGCCCCCGATGACGTGGTAGAGGTAGCAGCGGTTGGCCAGGCACGAGGGGTCGTCGATCGACGTGAACGTCCCGATGAGCGCGTCCGTGCTGACGATGCCCAGGCCGACGTCGTCGCCGGGGTGCGCCTCGCGCAGCGCGTGCCCGAGCGGGGCGTCCATCAGCGCGTGCCACGTCGCGTCGTCGCCGGCGAGGGTCTGCAGCGCCTCTCGGGAGCGCAGCGGCTCGGTGAGGGAGTCAAAGAGGGCCGGGGCCATGCGGGCCACCGCCTGGGCGAACGGCGAGTCCGGGACGCCCTGGACCCCGCCGTCGCCGACCGGCGTGTACGCCGGGACGCGGCGGCGCACGAGCGGCAGGTCCAGGCCCAGGTCGTCGGCGATCCGGCGCGGGAAGAGCGAGACGAGGTAGCTGTAGCGGCTCAGGCGCACGTCGACGCCCGGCCACGGCGAGGAGGACACCGCGGCGCCACCGAGGACCGCCCCGCGCTCGAGGAGCAGGACGGACCGGCCGGCCCCGGCGAGGTAGGCCGCGGCGACGAGGCCGTTGTGGCCGCCGCCGGCGATGACGACGTCGGCGCTGGCGGGCAGGGGCGCGGCGGGCATGAGCCGGACGCTAGTACAGGCGGCGCGCGGTCAGGAGCGCAGCGGCGCGCGGGCGAACTCGGCCATGCCGGCGGCGAAGTCCTCCTGCGCGGCGAAGCCGAGCACGTCCCGGGCGCGCTCGGCGCTCGCGAAGACGTGCCGCACGTCCCCGAGCCGGTAGGCGCCGGTCGTCTGCGGCGCCGGGACGCCCGCGAAGCCGGCGGCGTGCAGCGCCCGCGCCATCTCCCCCACGCTGCGCGGCGTCCCGCTGCAGACGTTGAAGGCGCCCTCGGCGGGCGCGTCGGCCGTGAGGGCCAGGACGTTCGCGCGCGCGACGTCGCGGACGTGGACGAAGTCGCGCAGCTGCCCGCCGTCCTCGAAGACCTGCGGCGCGCGCCCCGCGTTGAGGCTGGAGACGAAGATCGACGCGACGCCCGCGTACGGGGTGTCACGGGGCATCCGCGGGCCGTAGACGTTGTGGTAGCGCAGGCTCGTGACCGGGACGCCGGTCTCGCGGCTGAAGGCCGTGGCCAGGTGCTCCTGCTGGAGCTTCGTCGCCGCGTAGACGTTGCGCGGGTCCAGCGGCGCGTCCTCGGGGATCGAGGACGGCTGCAGGGCCGCGCCGCAGCGCGGGCACGGCGGTTCGAAGCGCCCGGCGTCCAGGTCCGCGACGGTGCGCGGGCCGGGCCGCACCTCGCCGTGCTCGGCGCAGGCGTAGCGCCCCTCGCCGTAGACGACCATCGACGAGGCCTGCACGAGGCGGCCGCCGAAGCGCGCGCGGGCCAGCTCGCGCAGCAGGACGGCCGTGCCGAGGTCGTTGTGGGCGACGTAGTCGGCGATGTCGAGGATGTCGGTCCCCAGGCCGACCATCGCGGCCTGGTGGCAGACGTGGTCCACGCCGCGCAGCGCCGCGGCGACGGTGGCGGCGTCGCGCACGTCGCCCTCGATCCAGCGCGCGGCCTCGGGCAGGTCGGCGGGCCGGCCGGCGCGGTGCGGGTGGGCGGCCGGGTGCAGCCAGTCCAGGACGGTGACGTCGTGGCCGTCGGCGAGCAGCCGGTCGACGACGTGCGAGCCGATGAAGCCCGCGCCGCCGGTGACGAGGACGTGGCTCACGGCCGGATCACCCGCAGGCCCGTCGCGGTCGAGACGGCCAGGCGCCCGTCGGTGAGCCGGGCGACGCCGAAGGCGCAGGCGCCCAGGTCGCCGCCGCGGCGCCACGTGCCGCCGCGCTGGGTGAAGCGCGTCAGGCGCCCCGAGCGCACGCCGCAGACGGCGACGCGGCGCGGGCCGAGCACCGCGATCCCCGAGGGAGCGATCCGGCCCGGCAGGTCGGTGACGTCGCGCGGCGCGCCACCGCCGGCGTCCCCACGGGCGATCCGCTCCGGCCGGCGGCCCGGGGCGTTGTCGGCGACGAGCAGGGCGTCGGACCTCGCGTCGGCGCGGGCGAAGGCGTACGGGTTGTTCCAGCCGCGGCTGAGGATGCCCGGGCGCTGGCCGGGCGGGCCGTCGGGGTCGAGGGTCAGGAGCTTGCCGTTGGGCGCGTCGTCGCGCGGGATGCGCTGCGGCGCCTGCAGGTCACCGATCCCGACGACCAGGCGGCCGTCGCGCAGGCGGTCCAGGTGCCCGCCGTCGGCCAGGTCGGTCGACGGCGGCCCCGTCCAGACGCGGCGGCGCGGGCCGGGCAGCACCTGCTCGACGACGAGGCGCTCCCCGGGGCCGGTCGTCGTGAAGGCCGCGAAGGTCCGGCCGCGGGCGTCGACCGTCAGGCCGAGCAGGCCGCGCTGGCCCCCGGTGCTGACGGGCAGGCGCACGAGCACCGGGCCGCGCTCGGGCAGCACGTCGCGCACGAGACCCGTCGTCAGCTCCCCCGCCCGCAGGCCGCCGCCGGGCAGCGGCGCGAGCGCGGCTAACACGGCCCCCGCCTCGGGCGGCCTGCGCCTGTCGGTCTTCGCCACGGAGGTCGTGGCGGCGTCGTCCCCGCCGCCGCAGCCGGCGAGCAGGACGGCGGCGAGCACCGCGGCGGGCAGGCGCCTCACCACGGGCTCCTCGCCGTCGCCTGGACCGTCAGCCCGAGCAGCACCTGCAGCGCCAGCCAGCGCCGCGAGCCGTGCAGCGCGACCGTCGCGACGAGGATCCACGGGACGAACGGCAGCCAGATCCGCTCGGTCTCCCCGCGTGAGAGCCCGCTGAGCTCGGCGAGCGCGACGGTCGCCAGCGCGCCACCGGCCAGCGTCCACACCCGCCGGTCGCGCAGCCGCGAGAGCCCGGCGAAGGCCGCAGGCCCGAGGGCGATCGCGAACGCCGCGAGGTTGATGACGAGGAAGTCCGCGTACGGGCGTCGCGACGCGACGCCGGCGCGGTAGAGGTCACGCGTGGCCGCCAGGCCGTCCGGCCACCAGAAGCCGAGGACCGTGAAGGCCGCCGCCACGAGCGCGACCCCCGCGGCGGCAAGCGCGCCGACCCGGACGGCGCGGTGGCGGACGAGGACCGCCGCGACGAGGACGCCGAGGGGCGCCACGCCGTAGCTCAGGTGCAGCGCCAGGCCGAGCACGAGGCCACCGGCGAG
>CAZRLR010000036.1:0-17882 GCA_964600395.1 uncultured Conexibacter sp. | reverse complement strand
GTGCTACAGGAACGGTCGGTCCCACTGGTCCCACTGGTCCTCCGGGCGCTACTGGTGCTGGTGCCACGGGTGCTACAGGGGCTGCTGGTCCTGCGGGAGCCGACGGGGCTGCCGGTGCTAATGGGGCCACGGGTGCTACAGGGGCTGCTGGTCCTGCGGGAGCCGACGGGGCTGCCGGTGCTAATGGGGCCACGGGTGCTACGGGACCTCCCGGCGATATTTCCGGTCTGGAATTAAACGATCTTTCTGACGTTGACACCGTCACGGATCCGGCCGACCCTGATGATGTTTTGGCTTGGGATGGCACGAACTGGACTCCGCACGGCACGTCGAAGGCCGATGTGGGGCTCGGCAACGTGGACAACACGTCGGATGCGAACAAGCCGGTGTCGACCGCGCAGCAGACGGCGCTCGACGGCAAGGCTGCGGCGTCGCACTCCCACTCCGGTGCGGACATCACGTCGGGGACCGTCTCCACGGCCCGGCTCGGCACCGGTGCAGCGAACGCCACGACGTTCCTGCGGGGCGACCAGACGTGGGCGGCGGCTGGTGGCGCGGTCGATTCGGTGAACGGTCAGACCGGCGTCGTGGTGCTCACCGCCACCGACGTCGGAGCCCTGGATGCGTCGTCGGGGTACAACACGGTGAACGGCTGGTTGAAGCTCGACGGTTCCGGTACCGCTCCCGACTCGACGATCCCGGCGTCGATCGCCCGCGACAGCGAGGTCACCGCGGCTGTCACAGCGCACGCGTCGGCTGCGGACCCGCATGGTGACCGCGCGTATGCCGATGCTGCTGCTGCTGCAGCGCAGGCTGCATCTCAGCCGGTCGACTCGGATCTCACCGCTATCGCTGCGCTATCCACGACGAGCTTCGGTCGGGCGCTTCTGGAGCAGGCTGACGCCGCAGCGTTGCGCACCGTGGCCGGGTTGGGCACCGCAGCGACGCGCAACGTCGGGGCCGGTGCCGGGACCGTGACCGCCGGTGACGACTCGCGGCTCACCGATGCTCGGACGCCGACGGCTCACAAGTCGACGCACGCCACTGGCGGCACCGACGCGTTGAGCGCGTCGGACATCGGGGCTCTCGCAGCGACGGGCGGAGGCAAGGACACCGTGTCGGCGCTCGGGTCGATCTCCGGTAATGTCGCGCTCGACCTCGCGAACGGCAACAGCTTCCACGGCACCCTGTCGGGCAACGTCACCTCCGTCACCCTGTCGGGTGCGACGTCGGGCAAGGAGTGCGAGGGGATCATCGAGATCACCCAGGACACGACACCGCGGACGGTCACGTGGGGTTCGGCGTGGAAGTGGCCGGGTGGCGCTGCTCCGACGATGTCGACGGCGTCCGGCGCGAAGGACGTGATCGTGTTCCGCACCCGTGACGGTGGCACGACGATCCACGCCGCGCTGATGGGCAAGGCGTTCGCCTGATGCTGAAGGCAATGCTGCCGCACGCGGCGATCCGTCAGACGATCCTGGCGGACTCGCCGTTGTCGTACTGGCCGCTCGACGAGGCGTCGGGTTCCGCGGTCGATGTGGTTGCTGGGCGGAACGGGACGATCACCGGGTCGGTGACCAGACCGTCGTCGCCGACGATGGCTGACGGTGCGGGTGCAGGGTTCTCCGGGTCGGGGCAGCGGGTCGACATCGCGGACGCTGCGGTGTGGGACTACACCGGCGACTGGACCGCGGAGTGCTTCGCCTACTTGTCGTCGCTGCCGGGGGCGGAGCTGATCGCGTTCTGCCGGTCAGCGGGCACTGCGGCGTCGCAGCGGTGGAGCCTCGGGATCACCGCGGGGAACAAGCCGATGGCGTTCATCGCTGACGGGTCGACCTACAGGGTGCCGACCGGTGCGGCGGACTGGCCGACGGGTCGGTGGTGTCACATCGCGGTGGTCCGAGAGTCGGGCACGGCACGCCTCTACTTCGCTGGGTCGCAGGTCGCGTCCAACGCTGGGGCGGTCACCTCGGCGTCGGCGGAGCAGCTGACGATCGGCAGCATGTCGCACAACTACGGGCCGTGGCCCGGACCCGTTGCCCATGCAGTGGTGCACACCACGGCGCTGTCAGCGGCGAGGATCGCGGCCCGCACGATCGCTGCCGGGCTCTGATGAGCCTTGCCGTCGCACAGCTCGCCGCCAACCCCACAGCGCTGTGGCCGCTCACCGAGACGTCAGG
Organism: uncultured Conexibacter sp.; assembly: GCA_964600395.1. Classification (GTDB taxonomy): domain Bacteria; phylum Actinomycetota; class Thermoleophilia; order Solirubrobacterales; family Solirubrobacteraceae; genus Paraconexibacter. Next base: position 15,702 of record CAZRLR010000036.1, on the reverse strand, counting down.
CACCGCCGCAGCCGACGCGACCGGCCACGGACACACCGGCGCCTACCAACGCTCCGCCATGGTCGGAGTGTTCAACTGGGGTAGTTACGCAGCGCCGTACTTCACCGGAACCACCAGCGACTGGATCTCCGTCCCGGCATCGACAGCGCTCTCGTCGCACGCCGGCTCTCACGGCACCTGGTCGATGGACTGCATGGTGCTCGACGACGGCACCTTCGGCTTCCAGCACATCCTGACCGTTTCGGACTTCCCAGGCGGCTACGAGCTGTCGGTCCGGCGGAACCCGACCGGACTGCTGTTCGTCGAAGCTGCCCAAGCGGTCGGCAGCGGGTTCGCCCCCTCCGTCGCTCAGATCTTCGGACCGGTCGGCGCGTTCAGCCGCTGGTATCACCTCGGCGTCACCTACGACCGGGCCGCCCAGCAGATGACCCTGTTCGTCGACGGGTGCCCAGCTGGGTCGGTGACGTCGATGTCGCACACCACGTCGTTCACCAACAAGGTGTGGCGCATCGGTGGCCGCGGCGACACCTCCGGTCAGCGGTGGAACGGTTCGATCTCGCACCTCGCCATCTATCCCACGGCGCTCTCGCCGGGCCAGATTCAGGCTCACGCCATCGCCGCGGGCATCCGTCCTCCCTGTCTGCGTCCCCGCACCTCCGTCGGCATTCTCGTCGTCGGTGCGGGCGTCTCGTCGTCCTGACTGGCACACCCGACCGAGAGCAGTAATGGCTGACGTGTGGTCACCGACGGCCTATCCGGCTGGCTGGAAGAAGTCTAGATGGTAGGTGGGACGATCAGTGTCCCGTTTCTAAGTAACGCTTAACCCTAGTTCCATCAGGTAGAGTTACTAGATCCTGTTTTTCCATCTGCTGCAACTCTCTAGCATTCATTCGTCGTGGTTGGTTATGTATTTTCCTGAGCATTTGCTCAGCTTCCGTTTTGTAGGGTGGACGAATTCTCCGGTATATCCACCCCTGCACAGTCCCCACCCTCACGCCGAAGAAGTCTGCCGCCTGAGCCTGGGTGAATCCTCGCTCAGTCATGAACTGAGAAACGTATTTACTCCAAGCGTCGATGTTCACTCGGTCAGGATCATTGGTCTGCCTCAGTGCCTCTAAGCGTGCCTTGTCCCTCCCCTTGGTGCGGTATTTCTTGGCTTGTTGCCTGCGTTTTTCTAGCCAGACTGGATCCTTCTGTTTTTTTTCTGTGTATCTCCTAGTTCTTTCGCGTGCCAATTCAGGAGATGGCCTATTTAAACCTTTTGCCCATCGTTCACGGGATTGTTTTTTGGTACACTCCTTACATTCCCCCCTATGGGGATTGTTTTTACTTTTATCTGTATAGAACTCAGACAGTGGAAGAATCAGGGAGCATTTGCTGCACTTCTTCTCTAAGGCCCCTGTATGGCTTTCTAAGCTGTTTGAGTTGATATCGGGGGTTTGGGTGCCTGACACTGTTTGCTCGCCTCCTGTGGACATCTAGCCCGCTCTGGGGCGATCCTAGCGCATCGAGCGCTGTTGTGTTGACCGAAACAGCCTCTTCACCAGCCTAAATGGCACTTTCTTCGGACATGGGCTGCTATTCAGTAGTTTCTTCGGTTAATCCGAAGAAAACTGTAGTTAGGGAATCGATGTAGTACTCCTAGGAGGAACAGTCTCAGTGATCAGACAATTACATCGACGCACCTCTGGTTCAGGGGTACATCCAACTAAAATCACCAGAGTAATTAATGTGCTTAATAGGATTAGACTTAACTTGCTTAGAGTTGACTTGTTCACTGAATGCTCCATTCTGAGGCTCTGTCTCAGTTTCAGGAAGTTGCTTATCGTGCGGCGGTAGGATTTTATTGCTTAATCCCTTAGGGAATCATGGAACTCATTGCGCCACCGAGCAGCAGCGTTCTGCCATTCCTCTGGTTGCTTTTCCCAGTTTCCATCCGAGACATTCGCTATGATTGTCCAAGCTCTGTACAGTAGATCTTCGTTCGAATAAAAAGCAAGAACTTCCGGAGGTCGGGAACTCTCAGGGTCATACTGCTGCTTATCACACCCACAGGTTGGTGTATGTGAATCATCATGAGTGTAAGCTACGGAGTTAAGTGGACGATGGTGTTCGCAAAGTTGAGCTAGTTTCTGTAAGCGTTCATTGTGATTCCTGGGGATACCACGAGTACGTTCAGAGACGCTAAAGATATTCACCATTTCCCTAACCATCTTGGGGCCACCCAAGTCATTCAGGTCTATCAGTGCCGGAATATATCGCTGCTCCATCAGAATCCCCTTTGTTCGGGTGAGTTTCTTCAATAACACGAATGACGTGTTGGATACTTGCTACCCTGCAACGCTCGATCCATGAACCGAACCTGTAGCCATTCAACCTAGCGCAAGGAACACCTATGTAATCGAACAGATCAGTGATTTCGTAAATGTCATTATGGTACTCAGTCATGGATCCATGATAGGTTACCATGTCACCTATCTGAAAGTCAGGACCAGTATTCATAGGTGGCTTCAAAGATATCAGGCTTACAGGGGTAAAATTCCCCTTGGACTCCTTTAATGATATAATCATGCACATCAGCCATCATTCGACCCTCTAAAGTTTCGATGTAGATGACTTGTCTTTCTGGTGCCCCAATCAGGCTTACATACCCACCACACCAATCAGCTAGTGATTGAGCGGTAAAGGAGGTTCCGTCATATTGGGCTGCCTCGATGAGGACTGGCTTTTTGCGGTAAGTATTCACCTAGACTCCCAAAGATCGATAGCTTCATCAAGTTTGAATAAACCAACTTCCAGCCTTTCGAGACTAATGGCGACCCCTCTAGCGGCATCGGATAATTTATTCCCCACTTCAGTAAAGTAGAATGGAACTATCTGATAGTCCCCCGCCCCAAGGGCAGCGATTATCTGCTCAGCAGAGGATTCAGCTAGGTCGTAGGACAACCCATCCCTACGCAGTTCCTTTGCGATGATTTGTTCAGGAGTCAATCCCATTTTTGAGTGACCTCAGCCCTTATTGAATTCAACCATGGGTGCGTTTGAGAGCCGAATTTCGGCCTTGGCAACGGCCTCCGGGTTCTTGTCAATGAGGATAGCACTGCGACCAAGCCCTTGCGCAGCTACTCCGGTCGTGCCGCTCCCAGCGTAGAAGTCCAGCACCAAGTCACCCGGATTGCTAAATATGTGAATGATCCGCTCTAAGAGCTTGAGGGGCTTTTGGGTGGCATAACCAACCCTCTCTAACCCTGTGGTGCTGATGATAGGTATGTCAGTCCATACGTCTGAGAGCATCTTCCCTTCAGGATGGAACCCCTTACCACTATATTCGTAGGGGTAAGGCTCTCTGACAACGTTAAACGTATAATCAGCACCAGATTTAGTGTACCAGAGTATTGTGTCGTGTTTTCTGGCTAGGCGAGCTTTGGATGCCCCGCCAGAATTATATTTCCAGATGATTTCATTCTGAAACTCCCCAGCATCTCCCAGAATGGAATCCAGTCTAATCCTTACATGGTGGACGACCCTCCAATCCAAGTGAACTAACAGATTCCCACCCGGCTTGAGAAGCTTCCACCCCACCTCTACTCGTCTCAGTAACTCATCCAGGTACTCGTCCAGGTCAGTCCAGCGATCTGAAAAGTTTTTGAATTCCCTTTGGGTGTAGAAAGGGGGATCAATGTAGATCATGTCTACAGTTGGCAGATCTTCTTCTAAATCCAGGATGTCACCTAAATGTACTTCAATCGATTTGGTTGTAGATCCACTCATAAGTTTTCTCCAAACCAGCATAAAGAGAAGCAGACGGGGACCATCCAAGGGTTTCTTGAATCAGAGTATTGTCAGAATTCCTACCCCTAACTCCTTGAGGCATCGTCAGATCATACACCCTGTGTAAAGTTACCCCAGCGATCTGTTCAACCATCGAAACCAGTTCATTGATGGAGACCCCCTCATCGGAGCCAAGGTTCAGGGGTGTTGAGCAGTCAGAGTTCATGATCCTTCTGATACCCTCCACACATTCATCTATGTACAGGAAGCTTCGGGTTTGGTTACCATCACCCCAAATTTCGATTTCTTCCTTGCCCCGCTTAACTGCCTCTGCAACCTTCCGACAGATAGCTGCTGGAGCCTTCTCTCGTCCACCCTTCCAAGTTCCATAGGGACCCATGATGTTATGGAACCTAGCAATACGAGGTTCAAGAAGCTTGGCTCGCTCATAAGCAGCTAATGCCTGTTCCCCATACAGCTTTTCGAAACCATAGGGAGTGTCACAATCAGCAGGATAAGCGTCAGATTCCTTCAGGGCTGGAACATCTGTTGTTAACTGCCTGAATTCAGGGTAAATACAGGCAGAACTGGAATAGAAGAACCGCTGCCCATCTATAGACCTAAGCAAAGCAGAGGTAATATCGAAGCTGTGAATGGTTTCTACCTCATGGAAGTGAATGAATCCCATACCACCCATATCTGCTGCCAGATGATAGATTTCATCGGCCTCAGCAAAGGAAAGAAATGACCGTGCATTTTCTCTATCGCTAAGGTCAAATTCTGACATGGATGGTATGTCAAACTGCTGATGCCATTCATTGAAAGGCTTGATGTCAGCGGTAGTAACATCGTATCCTTCATCTAGAAGCCTCTTAATGAGGTGACCAGCGATGAATCCACCACCTCCTGTTACTGCTGCTGTAGTCATCGGGATTCCTTTACTGGCTCAAGGACAAAAGCGTCAGCTACGTGTGTGAGTTGGTACCGCCCCTTGACCAACTCTTGAAGATCGCCCGCCGAAGGGTACTCTTTGTACTCATCAGAATGGAAAGCTTCACCCTTAAAGCATCTTGCATCATCAATGATGACAACATGATCTTGGGGGGCACTCATTATAATGCCCAGTTCTTCCCGAATAGGAACGGTCGGAGTACCAATCGTCTTATCTAGCCCTGTGTTCTCCCCCGAGTAATGAGCGTCCAGGTAGATGAGCGCAGAATGATTCAGTCCCTCAACTAAAGCCCTGAACTCAGGACCAGTTGATGAAGCGTTGATCAGGGAAATATGATCGTAGTCTATTGTGTTAGCTAGTGCCACATCAAAGTATGTTCTCATGATTTCAAAAGACACAATGAGATCAAATCGTTCCTGCACATGGGTGATAGTATCCCCTGTAGCAGTTCCGGTTTCGATCAGAGTTGATAGATTATATCTATCAGCGTAATCCCAAAGAAGAAACCACTTGACTTCTGTTGGAACAGAAGTTCTAGGAACTGGAGATCCCCTACCCAGCCACTTGTCGTATTCTGCTTGATACTTATTCACAGGAGCCTTACCTTCCAGTTCATTCCGTAGGGCAGGTCACCAAAGACATCAAAATTGCCATGGAAATCGGTAACAACATAATTGAGACTCTGCCGATCAAAGTTATTTTGGAGGGAGCAATCAAACCCCTCGAAAGGTTCGGACTCTTCCTCTCTCACGAAAAAGCAATTGGTCTTAGTTGTCATAAGGAACTTATATCCCTTGTCTTGGCCTAATCTAACTAGAGAAGCCGCCGACGCTCCCATCCACTGACCTCCATGAAACTCTACCTCGGGAGGGAATGTAGGGTTATGTTCAATACATACAACCCGATGAGGAACTTGGCTTCTTTCCCAGATGTTAAAATCTTCGCCATCTACATCAATCGAGATGAAATCTATCGGTTCAGGGATGAAGTCATCGGGATTTTCTACAAACCCCTCATGCGCCTCGACCATTGGAAATTTTGCCGTCAGGTTTTGTAGCTTTCTGAAGAGGCTAGGCTCAGATTCAACGAGAACGGCCGACCACCCCAAAGACTGCCATAAATAAGCGGTATTAGAGCAGAATTCCCCGTCGGTAGCCCCAAATTCCATACAGACCTTGTTCCCGACTCCGATCAGCTGGAAGATTGCCTCGATTACAGCGTCCTCATTACTTTGCGAGAACTTCTGCCAGTTTGGAAATTCTGAGTTTACGTACTCTGTAAAAGTTCTCATCTTTGAAGAATACCCTTCTTCGCCCGTGTCCTAAGTTGATCGGTTTCATTGATAAGTGAAACATTCACATGCGAGTCCGAAATTGGGTTTACCGCATTGTACATGTAAAGGTCCTCATCGAGGAACCTGTAGTTTGCGTAAGCCATTTCAAGCATAGGAGCCATGATAGCGTAATCATATCCGCCCCGGAACCACTCCCCATTGTTGTTCTGCAAATCTTCTCTTCGAATTTCATCAAATAGGAACCGGCGAAACGTCAAAGGGTGGTTGAACAGGTTTCCGGCTGTTCGAAAGTTTCTGCTTCGTACAACCTCGGGGGGGTAGGCTGCTGCCCTCACCTGACCAGTGTTGCGTGGGTGCGGGGCGTAGTTCCCGTATGTCAACCATATCTCGGGGTCTGAGTACACCTCAGCAAATCTTTCTAGGACCTTTCCGTGTGGAAGAAAGTCATCTCCATCTAGGAGAAAAATGACATCTTCTGGATCGGGATCTAGAACCTTGACTCCCATCCAGATGTTAAAAGGGCATTTGAGGTTGTCTGAGTTTCGCAGGTAGGAGAATCCGCGATTCTTACACTGTTGTAGTGCTAATTCGGAATATCCATGTTCAGGAGAATCATCATCGATGACCAGAACTCCACTCGGTTGAATAGTCTGAACCGAGACCGATTCTAGGCATCTTTCGATCCACCTTTGACAGTTGTAAGAGGGGATGAGAATGTGGAAGTTTGTCACGAATTCCTCACATATAGAGCATCGCCCCACCCTTGGTCTGCCACCCAGTAAGTTTCTACCCTTATGAAGTCAACTAGAAACTCATCCAACTCGCTAATTTGGGTACAACCCTTGTAGACTTGGGCCTTATTCACTTCTGTTAGGAGGTAATCAACCCCCGCAAGAAGTTTCACTGCCCCCTTTAGAGCGGGTAATTCTGCACCCTGTAGATCAAGGTTGATTAAGTTAATGTCCTTGATGTTATTCTCTTGGACTAGTGAATCAATAGATCTAGTTGGTAGCTTAAGGTGCTCAACAAATTGAATCTCTGGACTAAATGATGTATGGGTTCCGAATTCATAAATCGAAGAACTCATCCCATCGATGTTCGTAACATGGAAGTCTAGCTCCACCCCATCTTCTTCAAAGACAAGAGCTTGGAGTAAGCGTTGAGTTGGGTATGGCCTGAGAGCCAACTGTAATTTGGGCATAACCGTTGGGTTTCCTTCAACCCACCAGACATTAGAGACCCCAGCCCCACTGTAAAGTGGAGCTTCCTCTGCTAGGTGTGCTCCCACATGCAGAACCCCAGTTAGGGGCTTTTTGAAATATTTATTCTGGAGATCTTTCCATTCTAGAAGCATCAAACTCCTCCTTGGGTTTCGTCCAGGACTTGGATCCAGTTTTCTGGGAACAGAAGTTCTGGCTGAGCGTGGGTCAACATATGTCCAAACCAATTACTAGGGTAGATTGGATGTGCATCCTCTGACAGATAGGCACCCCACCAAGCATAGGTGGAATTACTGATAATATGAGAATCACATTCTTGCATTAGGAAAAGATCCTGCCAATCTACCGGACCATCAATAGCATATTGGTCTGGGATGGGAGAGCGGGTCATCTCGGAACCGTAGAATGAAACATCAAGCCCTAAACGTGGCGCTAAGACTTTTCTGCACCAGTCCAGATCGTCAGAAAAAACCACGACGGAAGCAAATTCGATTTGGGTCAAGGCTCGTTCATAATATTCTACACTACGAACGGGATGGTATTCCGGGTGGGTTAGGATATCCCCCCTACGAACATGTAGGGAGAGGATGGGGTGAGCGAGGGACCTAATCGTTTCAATGTCGGAAGATAAGATGTCGAGGGCCATCTCTGATGGGCTGAAGATGGCCTTGATCTCACCCTTGATGTGGTCAAACAGTGAGACATCCTGTAAATAGATCCTCTCCCTTTCATCTAATCGAATAGCATAATTAGTTGCCTCAACCTCAGGACCGGGGGATTTTTCAAAAAAATCCTTGGGTAAAGAAAAGATCGGAGCATAATCCCATTCAGGGAATAGTGGTTTTGTCCCCAACTCCCTTGCGATTCCCACAGTTGAGGCTATCTGGAACAATTGATTCCCTAGCCTGCCTGCTCGTCCTAGCTCCGGAAATGTTACAGCCATTTCAGTCTCTCATCTGTCCACTTATACTTAGACTTGTATTCCTGTTCGAGTAACATTCGGTTTTTCTTATATTCCTCAGAGCCGAAAGTTCTTTCAGAGGGGGCAGGGTGCCAAAGATGGTAGATGTTCCCGGCGACTCTCTTGTGATGGGAGTATTCGTTATCCATCTTAAGTCTGAATGCTACGTCTTCTTCACCCCAGCCTTCGAATCTTTCATCATGTCCACCCAAGTCCAGGTAGGTTTCGCGCTTGAAAATGGAAAGTCCTGCCCAAGATAGGATTCTATGATCCCAGGAGCACTCTTCGATTTTTTTGGTGCCATTCAGAAAATGATCCGTGTCTTCTTGGGTCAAATTGAAGTATACATCATAGGGGATGACCCACGTCTCATCAAAAGAGACTATTTGGACCCCCTCTTCAATCGGGGCTTGGGGGATGTATACATCTCCATCAGCAAGGACGATTAGCTCCGCCTCAGAATCTCTCACTCCCTTGTTACATGCCTTGGAGCGATTGAAGATCGGGGATTCGTCCACGGCCAAACAGACATCGAAACCGTAAGAATTCCACATACTGACGCAGAACTCTAGTGACCTTTCCCTATGGGGATCTGTCGTCTCTTTCCACCAAGGAATGACGACATTGACTAAGCTAGTCATTTACCCTCTATCGTGGTAGTGGGGTGGTCCATTCCATATAAGGCTGCAAGCCAGTCGAAGTCCTCAAGTTGATTCAATCTTCTTAAGGCTGCTGCTGCCTCAGAAAGGTGATGCCCAAGCACGATCAAATCATCGTTTGGGTCACAATCACAAACCGCGTTGCTGGGTCCTATTCTGGACGCAGCATAATCAAGACGCTCTGCTAACCGAATCAATCCCATAAGCTGAAGAAAACCCTTCCTAGCTTGTTCCAGTTTGCGTAGAATTCCTCGTAGTCTTCCTTCTCGGGTAAGGAATCCAAGGATTCTAACTTGATTCTCATCTCTTCAAATTGTGCAGCGATCTCGTTCAACAGGGCAGTCCATTGAGCGTATGTGATGTCTTCATCCTCTTTACCCAGATTGATTCGCCCAGGGTAAGAGTGGGTGGTTTCAGCCAGTTGATTCAACGCCTCGGGCAACCATGATAGAATATAACTATCAAGGTTCCACAGATCAGAATCTGCAAAACCTCTTTTGCCTCGCTGGGTAGACTTCTTATATCTGTAAGTCAGGTCACTTTTGAGCGTGGGTAAGAATTTCTTTCGACCGGTGCCGAGCAACCTATGATCTCGTCCATACAGGAAGGCCCTGAGATTGTACCCGGCGTAAGAGTGCTCAAACAGCCACCTCTCCACTGGATTCATGCTTCGTTTGAGTTTGGCTCTGTGGTTTTTTAGTTCTGTTGCAATCACACGCAACTCTCTTCAGTCACAGCCACTTAGAATAATTAATATACTAGCTACGATGAGCAGATAAACCCCTAGACCTACGATTATCCATTCAAGACTCAATCTACCCCCCATTTTAGAGATCCTTGATGCGTACATGCCTTAACTGTGTTTTGGACTTCTCAAAAAGTTCCAAGACGTTAGAGGTTCCGTCCCTGTTGAAATCTTCCTCTAAATAGATCACTCTACCCAGCCCAGAATTGACCAACACCTTGGCGCATCCGAAGCATGGAACTCCGTTGACATAAAGCGTTCCCCCTTTACGTTTGCTCAAGTCTGAGTGGATCAAGCAGTTCATCTCTGCGTGTATAGCATAACAGAGGCCGTCCCCGTGATTATAGGGGGTGCCCGAGGGAACTCCGTTCCGTTGGCGAGGACACCCACCGTCGACACAATGAGGGAACCCTGTAGGTGAACCATTGTATCCGGTGGAATCGATTACACCACTTGGGTCTACTAGGATAGCCATGTATTGTTGCTTGGCACAGGTAGAAAAGATCTTTGCGCCCTCCACACAGAATCTCATCCACTTTAGGTCTTTCGGATGTGCTGTGTACATAATCTACCCCGGATTTGGAGTACCCCCGGTAGGATTCAAACCTGCGACCCACGGATTAGAAATCCGTTGCTCTATTCGCTGAGCTACGAGGGCGGGTCTACATCAGAAATGGTGGAGGGGGCGACTACCCTGCCGCCCCCTCCGATCAAATATTAGACATGCGGGAATCGAACCCGCAACCTTCTGTGTTCAAACAGACGCTCTATCCGATTGAGCTAATCGTCTTTGGTGAATTTTATTCCGATCAACACGGTGGGTGAAGATTTAGTCATAACGTACAACGTCTTACCCTTAGACCACATCGCCAAGATTGTTGTCTTAGCTTCTCAGATAACTGAGGTAGAGGCGATGGAGGGATTCGAACCCCCATTTTCATAAGATTGTCTTCACAACTTTGATTTGATCAGTTTACCACCATTTATCTTGGAGCAATAGTCTTAACTTAAACCACCGATTGAGAGTCGGTGGAGGTTAGTTTGAGGATTTTAGTCTCAACTTATGCTCGTTCTCCACCCTAAAGGTGGAGATCTCGTGCTACTCCGATTTCAGCCAAAGATATAGCTGAGTACCGGAGCGGCGATTTGTTGCTGGTCGATTTGTGTGTCGTTCGCAATCGACCGGGCGACCTTTACAGCCTCACGAACTTCGGCCACCCTTTCTAGTAGGGCCTTAACGTCGGCGGCGGGTAGTGCTCCCGAGAACTTCCGGGTTTCCCAAGTACCCACCACAACATCTTCTTGGTAGGTTTCAACCTGTGCAGGGAACTTATCAGTTGCCTGTGCCAAGGTTAGTACCTTAGGAACCTTCTTGGTTCGAGTGGTTTGAACGACCTCAGTCACATAGGAATTCGTGTTGGGGTCGAATGTCCATTCTTCAGCCGGGTCAAGGGTCGGAAGACTGGAGATGAGGGTATGAACATCATTCAGTTCCTTTTCCAACCAAAGGAGGTATGTAGCAGGAACGCCACTCATAAGTGTAACTCCGTTCACGACCACATCAGCCTTGGCTACAGTGTTCCCGAAATCCTTGGTAGCTACGGTATCCCAAAGACGTTCTAGGGCCTTTTCAGCGTCAGCTAGAACCGTTGTGGTAATGACCTGTACCCGAGTGGATTCAGAGGGTAGGTGATCTCCATCCTCATCCTTAGGCTTGTAATTTCTGGCAATACCTTGTAGAAGTTGGGACTTCTGCAACAGATGGTATCCATCTGTGATGGTTCGACTGGATGCTTGCTTCACATCCTTTTCTACCGCCAGAACTTGATGTAACTTGGTCATTCGAATCTCCTAAAACTGAATCTGAGTGATTTGCTTAACGTTTCGCTGTTCGACCCACTGTACCACAGCGAGGGAGTCCGTCAAGCACACCGTTGAAAATATATCACAATCAGCGGAAGCGAGAAGATTTATGTGGCCTAAAGTTCGCCTTCTGGGACTGGCTCTGGCGGTGTTAGTTGGATTTGTGGGGTGCAGTACACCTCAAATTCCACCCACAGTACCAACCTTACCATCGGTACCACCAATGGGTGATGCCACTACAGCAACCAACACAGCCGAGTTGCAGGCTGACCTAGATAAAGATTTACGGTTATATGTGAATTCTACGATCGTATCGAATGGGACCCTAAAGCCACCAGCTAATTCTGTTATTGCATTCGGCCCCTCAGGCAAATTATCCAGAGAGTTAAGTTCTACTGGTTCAGCTGTGGAAGTTAGTACAGCTAATGTTTCGATTGTAAACTTACGAGTTCAGGGGTCAGATCCATGTTATTGGACAAACACGATACCATTCAATCCGGATTCGAAAGGCGAGATGTATTCTCGGTACAATTCGTCTCGTCAAGAGCAGGCTGCCTTATACACCCGGCCAGGAGCCAGTAATCTATTGGTTGATGGACTCTACGCTAATGATGTTTGGGGCGATGGGGTGACTCTACTAGGCGGTGATGGCATCACCATGAACAACGTGAATGTGAGATGTGCTGGTCGGTCAGGTATCTCGAATGTTGATTCAGCTAATGTCACCGTTTCTGGTGGGGCAATCTCAGGGGTCTTCTGGTGGGGGCTAAACATCGAACCATTTGGTTCGCTCTCTGTTTCCAACTATAGGGTGCGAGGTATGACCATGGGGTACTCCAGGGATAAGTGGCTGTTCGCTGGTGGTCCTAATTTTAACTGCAACGTCTCAAATGTAGACGCCCGTGGGAATACTCTTCTTCCTACGTCTACTAGACCAGCTAATATTAAGTCTTGTGCGGATGTCCTCTACTAAGATAAAGTGCGGAATCTCAGGAGTCGGTAATGGATGAACGAATTGTGGAAGTTGGTAAAACAATAAAATACAGAGGCGAATTATATCGTTCAGGTAGAATGAGCAAGTGGAGATGGAGAATAGTGGCTTCCAATGGAAGAATAGTTGAGGCATCTTCTCAAGGATTTGTTCGTAAAGGTTACGCCAGGGAAAAGCTTCTAGCTTCCTTTGAAAAATACAAAGTCACCTAAACGTCGTTAGGTGGAATAAGCCTCCTCTGGAGGCTGAAATGGCAATAACTGTAATGTTTGGGTACCTCCCCAGATTCCTAATAGTTGGCAACCTGAACGCTGCCCGATTTAACCGCGGACAATCCTCAACCGCTGGTCCTGGCGTCATAGCTGCCACCCAAGACCCACGGTGGATCGGCAACTGGAAGGGCTTGGAATTAAAGTTGTCCGATTTTGAGGTCGTTCACTTCTGAGTTGACAGTGCTCATGGTGGGATTCGAACCCACATACCCTACGGGCGGCGGATTTTGAGTCCGCTGTGTATACCAGTTCCACCACATGAGCGTAAATTTATGCCCCCGGATAAGTCATCCAAATGTTTCCACACTCACAATGGATTACTTGTGGTATAAGACGATTTTTGAGCTTAGTCACTTTTTTCTCACACTCAGGGCACTTGTTAGCCCCGATCAGCCAATGTCTCCGGTTTAGTTCGTCTAAGTCCATGGGCCACTTTAGTCGTTGAGGATCTAATAAGTCGGAGGAAGCTATGGAAGTCTCAGATGTTAAAACCCTGCTCACCATCCTAGCTAAGCAGTCCAGTGAACGGCAACAACAGCTGAAGAAATGGATGATGATTCTAGGAGCCTCCATTGTTTTGGTTATCATCGTAACTACGCTCACCCTAGGAACCATCATTTGGAAACAAGCTAAATCTCTTGAAAATGTAACAAGTACGCTTGAAAGGCGGGATCCTATTCTCGATTACCTAGAATGTTTAGATAGACAAGAGAGGGTTAGGGACAAGGTTCAGGCTGAGCGAGACCAATCTCAGACCAGTTTCTTTATCGTTACAATAGAGGCTGGAGATGATCCCGATGAGCAGCAACAAACTTTAATTGCTGCCGTGAAAGAAAATTATCTTCTCAAGGAACAGCTTTATATCGCAACAGCTGAGTCTAGTCCTACTTGTGTGGTGCATGACTGATCTGGTTACCCGGACATTTTCATGGGATAACCTGAGAGTGGCTTATGCGTGTCACTTTTAACTGGGTTAACGATCGAAGTAGATGAGGTTCGAGGGGTATCCTCACCCATTGATTCACATTCATACGGGCACGCTTCAGTGGTTGTAGCTACTGGGATTGTGGTTGTTTGAATAGCGGTAGTCGATGTTGTGGTCGAGGTAGTTGATGTTGATGTCGTGGTTGTGTGGCATTTATATGAGCCACAGGCAGCGGCGGGGTTGATCCCCGTAATAACACCCAAGCCGATAATGCCTGCTACTACCCAAAGTTGTTTTTTCATATCAAATCCTTACATTTCCGTTGTTTACTCAACAGCGCTGTAGTGTAGGGGTGTTTATGTGGTCTGTCAATTTGGTTGCAACGACGATCACCCTGCTTACGTCGGATCGTGACACTACCACCAAAATCCTTGTGGGGGGTGGGTTGCTCGGTTCCACTTATGCCATCTACTGGACTTGGCGAGCCGCCCGTGAAGCGGTTGTAGCCATGCGACCAGTGTACGCCGCCGTCTGCACCTTAGCTTTCTTGTATTTACTATCTTACTTACTCATAATCTTCACCAGTGTTGATGAACTTAAATGGTCTTACTGGGTAAGAGGCTTAGCTATTGTTGCTTGGGTGGTTGTTTGGGGCGCTCCAGCTAGAAGATCTATCAAGATCGCTAATGAACTTAAAGTAGTGATGGAAAGATTCAAGCAGGATGATTGATCAGCTTGCTCCAATCATAGCTAGTGGACTTTTTGCTGGTGGGCTTGTCGCCATTGTCCAATCCATAGCGAATCGTAGGAAAACCCGTGCTGAAGCAGGCAAAACATCCGCCGAGGGAGAAAGAGCCGAAGCTGAGGCAACCGACATAATTACTCGTACCGTAACTGATTTTATGGCTAAGGCAATGGAGCACTCAGAGCAGAGAGAGAAACAACTTTTAACAGAGATCAAGAAGCTAGAAATAAAAGTAGATAACCTTCAGGTAACTGTCAACGCTCTTTCTGATCAACTGAGGTCCAATGGGATAGAGCCCGTATACCCACCGATGCCAAACTTCGGGTGATTTCCGTTAATTTGTTAGGTCCGGGTCTTCGAGGTGTTCCATGGCAACTATCTTTAACACAGTTGAACGTGTTGCCGGGTCTGATCAACCACGGTTCGCTGTGTCGGTTGAATTGATTTGGGATAAGGAACTTTCTCCTGTTGCTAAGCTTGATGCAGAGGATCGACTTATCCATGGTCCCTACAGTACTTATGCTGATTTTGATGGATATTGGGAGATTGAAAATGTCCACCCAAACATAAATATCTTACCAGCGAACTCTGTCTATAAGGTAACAGAGACATTCGGGGATTCATCAGCACAGACTACACAAGTTTACTACATTTCGGTTCCCGATGGAGCCACACCGACTTACTGGGTTGGCGATTGTCTTACGGGGGAGCCTGATTATGCTTAATCCCCAAAAATACACGATGCCTACTTGTTGGCAGGGCAAAACGTATGAGGTCCCATTCTATTTCAGGGATAATTTCAAGCAGGAAATCAATCTTGCTGGTTATACCGCTCGAATGCAGGTTCGCCCAAGCGTAGAATCGGATATCGTAACGATTGAACTCACCACAAGCAATGGTCGGATCAGTATCGATGAACCCAATGGTATCGTCGTACTATTTATTTCAGATGCAGACACTGCGGCATTGGATCCGGGAAGTTATAAATACGATTTGGAGTTGATCTCAGGGTCGGGCCGCGTTTATTGCCCGGTACAGGGTTCTTTCAAGGTTAAAGCTGAGGTAACCCGTGCCTGAGTACACTCCTGATCCTTTCCAAGATTACCAAGTCATTGTAGCGACGGGTCAACAGGGTCCTGAGGGTCCTCCGGGCGCTACTGGCGCTGGAGCCACGGGCGCTACCGGGATACCCGGTCCAACCGGGCCAACTGGTCCTCCGGGCGCTACTGGTGCTGGTGCCACGGGTGCTACAGGGGCTGCTGGTCCTGCGGGAGCCGACGGGGCTGCCGGTGCTAATGGGGCCA
>CAZRLR010000035.1:0-17952 GCA_964600395.1 uncultured Conexibacter sp. | reverse complement strand
TGGTAGAGCACTTCACTCGTAATGAAGGGGTCAGCGGTTCGAATCCGCTCGTCGGCTCTACACCGAACCTCGCTCTGACGGGGTCTTGTCGTCTCGGGCGTCGCCTCGCCTTATCCGATGCGAGCCGCATAGGACACACAGGACACACGGCATGCGTGTGTTGCACCGCCCGGCCTCCCGGCGAGTGGCGACAGTGGCGGGACTACGAGGACTAGAAATCGAATGCCTCGTGGTCGCCGTGCTCGGTCCCCACGCTGGTGACAGCGTCCGGGAGGTGGGCGCGGAGCCAGCCCAAGCCGTGGCTGACGTGATCGCAGCCTCGCGCCACGACCGAATGTCTATGAGTAGACGCTGCACCATGGGTGCCAGTGTGTGCGGTTCCTGTCGGTGCGCTGTGACGGAAGTGCGGAGTCAACGCGGCGCTGACGAGCACGGCCTACGGTGCGCCTGATGCCGGGGATGTCGCTGCTGCGCGAGGTGCGGGTCGTGATCATCGAGGACGGGCCGCGGCTGTACCGGGTGTGTGGGCCGCGCGAGGCAACGCGGTTCGATGACGCGCTGCGGTCGCACTACGAGCTGGGCCGGCCCCCACGGGGTCCGGAGAACCGGGCGGCGGCGATCCATATGGCGCTGTCGATGTTCGACGCGCCGACCGTGGCGCGCGACCTGGCCGTCCGGGTGCCGAAGCTCGGCGGCCACGTCGCGACGATCGACCTGCGGCCCGGCCACGGGATCTGCGTGGCGAAGACCGGCGGGCCGGCGCACTGGTCGGTGTGGGGCCGCCCCGACCAGATGGCCGCGTTCATCACCGAGGTTGTGGACGCGGCTGACCTGCGCCTATCCTGACGACAGGTAACAGACGCCATGACCTACTCGATCTTCGACGGCACCGGCAACCTCATCGACGCGTTCGCCGATCGCGCCGCCGCCCTAGACTGCCTCGCGAGCATCGCCCAAGCCGAGCCGCTCGCCGCCGCCGAGATCTTTCTCATCGCGCAGAACGACGCAGGAGAGACGGTGGGCGAAACCGTCTTTGCCTCGTCCGTCTCTGTCCCGGCCTGACGGCGAGTCCCACGTTTCGCGGAGCGCTTGAGCTAGCCGGTCCAGGCAGTCCTAGCGCTCGCGACACCAGACCCACCTCATACCGATTCCGCGGAATCGGCTCGGCTCGGGATCGACGCAAACGAGTCACGATTCCGCGGAATCGCCCCGCTCTGAAAATCACGCGGAGGCGAAAGCGGAGGCATGAGCCTCAGCGCAGCACATGGCTGCGTCTGGCCTCAAGCCCTCCCCGCCTGTCGAGGAGGGGTACCGGCGTGAGACGTGATGCACCTATGTGGTGCATCGCGTCGCGAGCTGCCGCCGGAATCCGCTGCTGCTCCGCGCGAGGTGGAGCGGTGATCGGGGTAGCGGCACCCGCCGCCGCTCCTGATCGCGCGAAGCGCAAGCGAGAGACACGGCGAAGTCGCTGCCGCTCGTGCTTCATCAAGTCTTCGGCCATGATCCGGACATGACAGCCAAACCGTCCTGGCGTTGGGAGTGGGCAGGAACGGCGACTGCGAAGGACGTGTTCCCCTGGATGAGACCCGGCCACGGACATGAAGGCTCCTTGCATTCCGCCCTCTACTTCCTTGTCACCTCGCGCGAAGCGCACCAGCGCAATCCCGATTGGGCATTCAGGCCGATCTCCGAGATCGACCAGTTCCTCGGCGAGGAGCGCCCGCGTCCACCGAGGGGAACCATCGCGCTACTGGAAGAACTTGAGGCGTTCGGCACCGTTGAGGCCCTCCCCAGCGACCGCGACCAATGGCGAGCACGACCGCTGGCAGTTGAAGCAATCACCCAGTCGTACGCCGACCGCCACCCGATGACAGAGGACGGAGCGCCAGAGGTGTTGTAGAAAGGGGGCCGCGTCTCCGCGCCCGCGAGTGCCAGCGCTCCTCGCGTGAAGCGGCAGCATTGTTGCGTTAGCCTCGACCGATGCCTGACCACGCCGCTCTGTCGCTTGCGTGCGTCGACATCGAGTGGACCGGAAAGGCCTGGCGGCTGGTGACGGTCTTCAGCGATAACAGTTGGCACTTCGTGGGTCCGAACTTTGCCACCGAGGCTGAAGCCCGAGATACGGTCGCCACGACGTGGCCTCGCCTCGATCGCCTCTACGCCCGGCATCTAGGATCTGACTTACCCGACAGGCGTTAGTCGCGCGAAGCGACAGCGGGCTGAGACGTGCCTCCGTGCGCCGGCGCGCGTCCTCCTCGCGCGAAGGAGCAGTTGACCTCGTGGCTGCCTCCCCAACTTCCGCGAAGATGACGGCGTGGCTCGCGACCTTCCGCACCGGGTCACCGTGAGCGCGGCGCTACAGCGCCGCTCCTTTGTCATCGACAAGGTCTGGGTCGACCAAGACGGGACCCACGTGGCCTACCGCGTCGACATCGACGCCTCACTGCAGTGGCAGTTTCCGGAGATGGAGGGCGAGGACGAACTCGGGAACGAATACCCATCTCGAGGCGGCGCGATGAGCCCGAAATAGTCCCGAGCCAGACATCACCGCGAACACCGCCCGTTCTCGCGCGGAGCAGCAGCGGATGCCGGCGGCAGCTCGCGACGCGATGCACCGCAAAGGTGCATCACGTCTCACGCCGGCACCCATCCCCGACAGGCGTGGGAGGGCTTGAGGCCAGACGCAGCCATGTGCTGCTCTGAGGCTCATGCCTCCGCTTCCGCGTGATCTGGAGAGCGGGACGATTCCGCGGAATCGCGTCTGCTCCTGAGGGAAGGGAGATGTCGAGCGGTCGCGCGCTAGCGAGCTCCCGCTCCTTCAACACGTGGGCTCCCGGTGGTTCGAAGGCCCGTTTTCTGCGGTGTCCACCGCCATCAAGAGCAGTCGGCACATTATCCTGATTTGCAGGGACATCTTCGGTCCGGAACTGCAGAACAGCGGTTCGTCGGGCTCGTAATGAAGGGCTCAGCGGTTCGAATCCGCTCGTCGGCTCTCCTTCCGTCGTCCGCGATCGCTCGCCTGAGCACCGGCGCGCCGGTCCGGTCCGGTTAGGTTCCCGGCATGCCCGCGCCGAGCTCCGCGCCCGTGGTCCTGCTCCACAGCGGTGGCCTGTCGTCGCGCCAGTGGGGACGGCTCGCGGAGACCCTCACCCAGGCCGGACACCCCGTCGTCCTGCCCGACTTCCTCGGCCACGGCGCCAACGACGCCGAGCCGCCGCGCCCGGCGCACTTCGACGCGGACGTCGACGCGATCGTCGACCGGCTCGTGACGGTCGGCGCCCCGGCCCACCTCGTCGGGCACTCCTACGGCGGGCTGATCGCGCTGCAGGTCGCGCGCCGCCGGCCCGACCTCGTCCGCTCGCTCGCCGTCTACGAGCCCGTCGCCTTCGGCGTGCTGCACGACCCGCCCGACGCAGAGGGGCTCGCGGACCTCGGGCGCCTCTCGGCGGTGCCCGTCTTCCGGGACATGGCGGCCTCCGGCACCGAGGCGTGGCTCGAGGTGTTCGTCGACTTCTGGAGCGGCCCGGGGGCGTGGGCGCGCCTCGGCGACGCAGCCCGCGGGTCGTTCCTCGCGACGGGGCGCGTCATGTCCGAGGGCGTCTTGGCCCTCACCGACGACCGTACGCCGCTGGCGGCGTACGCGTCGATCGCCGCCCCGGCGCTGCTGGTGCACGGCGAGCACTCGCCCGCCGCGGCGCGACGCGTGGCGGCGATCCTCGCCGCCGGGCTCCCGTCCGCCCGCTTGGCGCCGGTCGCCGGGGCGGGGCACATGGGTCCCCTGACCCATGCCGCGGAGGTGAACGCGCTGATCGCCGGCCACATCAGCCGGCGGCCCGCACCTCGACGCGCTGACCCTTGACGGCGCCCTGCACCTGCGGACGGACTCGGGCATCGCGCCGCGGTTCGTCGTCCAGATCCCCCGACCCCTCCCGGCGAGCCCGGCGCTGGTGCGGGGGCTTGCTTGCCGTGCCCCAGGTCACCGGCGTGGGGCGGGGTATGAACTTGTAAGGCCGGATTACCGTCCGATGAAAGCCACGCCTGTGCACCTTGTCCGCGTTCCGCCCCCGGTGTTCAATCGCCGCCCGCCCCTCCACGGAAAGACACGAGATGAAGCACAGGCTCACCTTCGCCGGCGCGCTGACCACGACAGCCACGGTCCTCGCCGCGCTCTGTCTCACCGCCACGGCGAGCGCGACGAGTTCGCTCGGGCTGGTCACCCCCGAGACGCTGGATCCGCACGTCACGAACCCGGACATCTCGAGCGGACCTGGCAGCACCGTCTGGGCGCCACGCGGAACCGCGAAGAACAAGCTCGTCGTGTTCCTTCCGGGCTCGGCCACCCAGACCATCGCGACGGCGCCGTCCAGCTACCTGGAGTTCGGGTCACGCGAGGCCGGCCGCGGCTTCGACGTCATCGGCGTCGCCTACCAGAACATGGGCCTCCTGGCCTCGCAGTGCGGCGGCTTCAATCAGGACGACTGCTACCGCAGCGCCCGGGGGGAGGTCATCTTCGGGTACGCCGACCGCGCCGGCGAGCCCGCCAACCGCTACGGCACGCTGCCGGGCGAGCAGCCGTGGACCAACCTCAGCGGGGTGGACACCCGCGAATCCGTGATCAACCGGCTGGTCAGCGTCCTCGAGTTCAAGCAGCTGGACAGGTACCTCGTGCGCGACGCAGGATCGCCGTACGGGCGCGGGACCGACCGCGCGTACCCGAAGTGGTCGGAGATCATCGTTTCGGGCCATTCGCAGGGGGCCGGTCACGCCCTGTTCATCCAGAAGCGCGAGCCCGTCTCGCGGGCGGCGCTGTTCTCCGGACCGTCCGACGCCGTCGGGGCGTTCAACGGGCAGGCCGTGTCGTGGGTCAGCCAGGGCAATTCCTCCGCGACGAACGTCGCGCTGCTCACCCACCCGAGGGAGGGGACCTACTGCCAGGGCTGCGACACGAACGCGGCCGCCGCCGGCATCAGCGCCCGGTACTCCTCGTCGTACCTGCCAGGCAACTGCGCGAACGCGTTGACGTGCGCGCCGGTGAAGTACCACGGGTCGACGGCAGCGGACGACAACATCGCCTTCCAGCCGGTGGACCCGGGACGCCCGGAGCTTGGCGTCACGCCCTCGCTCGGACCGACCTGGGACGCGATGGTCGGAGGCTGACGGGCGCCGGACCGGCCGGCCGGCGCCCGCCTAGCGCCGCCCGAAGACCGCGAACGCGCGCGAGAACGCCCCGGCCGGGTCGGCCACCCCGCTGCAGGTCGCGTTCGTGGCGACGCTGGGCACCGCGCACGGCGCGTCCCGGTTGACCGACCAGAAGGCCAGGCGCCCGAGGCGCTTGGCCCGGGCGAACGCCGCGACCTGCACCGCGTCGGCGCGCGTGAAGATCTCCTTCGGGTTGTCGTTGATGCCGAGCATCGCGGTGATGCCGACCTTGCGCCACAGGGCGGCGGGCCCGAGCTTCGGGTACAACGCGGCGAGCTGGCGCCGGGTCGCGGTCGCGGCGGCGATCGCCAGCGCGCCCATCCGCCCGGCGACCTTCAGCCCAGGCTGGAAGTAGTCCATCGCCATGACGTTCACGGTGCCGACGTCCACGCCGTTGGCGATCGCGTTGCGCACGACGCCCAGGCCGCCCGCGTCCAGGCCCCGCGGCGTGACGGGCAGCGTCAGCGAGACGCGGATCGGCTTGTGCGTGATCCGGCCCGCGGCCTGCAGCTGCGCGATCGCCTGCGCGCGGCGCGTCAGCGAGGCGACGTCCGTCTCGTCGGCGCCCTCGACGTCGAAGTCCAGGTCGCGCGTGGCGTAGCGGTCCACGACGGACCGCAGCTGGACGGCCAGCGCGTCGACGGTCGGGCAGGCCTCGGCCAGGTCGCGGTTGGCCTGCCCGCCGAACGAGACGATCGCCCGGCCGCCGGCGGCGCGCAGGGCGGCGACCTGGCTGCGCACGAGCGGATCCTCGAGCGGCGTGACGCCGCCCCAGCTGGCCCGGCAGCCGCCGCCGTCGACGACGAACGCCAGGCTCGCGTCGCGGATCGTCCCGCCGGCCAGCGCCTGCGTGAGCGCGGTGCGCGGCGGCAGGGTGAGGTCGACGTACGGCGCGAACGACGGCGGCGTCGCCTTCGACGGGCTCACCGGGCGCGTCGCGGTCCCCGCGACGGGTGGCGTCCCGCCGGTGGCCCCGACGGTGTCGTCGACGGCGCAGGCATGACCGTCGATGGTGCAGG
The DNA here is from genome assembly GCA_964600395.1 of uncultured Conexibacter sp. Lineage (GTDB taxonomy): Bacteria > Actinomycetota > Thermoleophilia > Solirubrobacterales > Solirubrobacteraceae > Paraconexibacter. The sequence continues at coordinate 11,734 of CAZRLR010000035.1, read as the reverse complement.
CCGCGGGCCCCGGGAACGGGCCGTCCGCCGTCCCCTCGAAGCCGACGTAGACGATGCCGCCGCGCGGGACGGTCTGCGTCCAGCTGTCAGGGGTCAGCATGACCCCGGTGGGCGTGCGGGCGAGCGTCGCCCCCCACGCCGTGTCCAGCGTGGCGCCGGCGGGGAGGTCCAGGCCGAGCTGCCAGCCGCTGACCGCCGTCGCCCCCGGGTTGCGGACGATGACGGCGCCGACGTAGCCCGAGCCCCAGTCCTCGACGGTCATGTACGTCGCCGTCAGCCCCTTGCTGCGCAGCGGGGGCGGCCCGGTCGTCGTCACCCGCACGGGGTCGCTGGCCGCGGAGGCGGTGCCGGCGGCATCCACGGCGCGGACGCTGAAGCGGTAGGTCGTGCGGGGCGACAGCCCGGTGACCGTCGCGGTCGGCGTGATCGCGGTGGCGACCTGCTTCGTCCCGCGGAAGACCGCGTACCGCGCGACGCCCAGCGGGGCGGTGGACGCCTGCCAGGTGAGCGTCACCGCGTTCGGGGTGACGGCCGACGCCACGAGCCCGCGCGGGACCGTCGGCGCCGGGGCGCCGGTCGCGATCACGGCGCCCGGGTCGGGCTCGCACGGCAGGCCGTCGAAGAGACACCCGGTCGGCGCGGTCATCGGCGCCGGCCCCTTCGTCCCCTCGAAGCCGACGACGACCGACGCCCCGGGGGCGATCGTCCGCGTGTAGGACACCGGGGTGAGGACGTAGTGGCTGCCGGGGTGCAGGACGACGGCGTTCCACGCCGACGACAGGCGCGCGCCCGCCGGGAGGTCGAAGTCCAGCCGCCAGCCGGTGATCGGCGTCGTCCCGCCGTTGTGCAGGACGTAGCGGCCGACGAACCCGGTGCCCCACTCGGAGGTGAGGCTGAACGTCGCCGACGTCGGGGCCGGGGCGCTCTGGGCGGCGGCGGGGCCGGCACCGGGGCCGGCGGCGAGGGCCCCCGCGAGCAGCGCGGCGGCGACGGGGGTGCGGCGCAGGAGCCGACGCAGCGGGCGCATCAGATCGCCACCGGGCTGGCGTCTTCGACGGTGGTCGCCCGTGGGGCTTCCTCGTGCCGGGCGGGCGGGTCGGGGGCGGGCGTCACCGTGCGCGGGGGCGTCGCCGCCCCGGCGTCGGCACCCCCGAAGTAGAGGATGTCCTGCCAGTTGGCGACCTGGGTGGCGGGGGCGACGGCGGCCGGCCGGGCGGGGCGGCGCGCCACGTCGGGCCGCCCCGTGTCGGGGGCGTGCAGCCAGGAGCGGACGGAGACCCACACGTCCCCGATCGAGTGCCGCAGGCCGATGAACGCGACGACGCCGTAGAGCCCGAGCAGCGCGTTGCCGCCCGCGAAGGCCGCGTTGTTCCAGTGGCCGAGCGCCCAGTCGTGGCGCAGCGTCAGGAGCGACAGGATGATGAGCGCGTAGGGGAAGACGACGAACGTCAGCGCCGGCACGGTGCGCTCCTGGACCTTCGGCGTGCGGCGGAACTGGCCCTTGGAGCCGGTGAGGCTCTGCGCGACGGAGCTCGCCCAGCCTGCGACGTTGACCGCCAGCAGCAGCAGGTTGAACGCGTACACGCGCAGGACGTCGAGCCGGCGGTAGCCGCAGGCGCGCAGGTCGTAGCTCATCGCCAGGAAGTACGGGGCCGCCATGACGAGCACGAGCGGGCTGAGGAGCTCGCCGTTGAAGCCGTAGACGAGCAGCAGCGGCAGCGAGATCGACGTCCAGCAGATCGACATGAGGTAGTTCACGCGGAGGAAGAGCTCGCTGAACCCGGTGCGCTGGCCCCGGGCGCGGCGGCGGCGCACGTGGGTCATGAGCTTCGGGGCGACGAGGAGGCCGCCGTTGGCCCAGCGGCCGCGCTGGATGCAGAGCGAGCCGAAGTCGGGCGGCGTCGCGCTGTAGCTCAGGCGCTCGGGGTAGTTGAAGACGTCCCAGTCGTGGATCGCCAGGTCGACGCTGGACTCGGTGTCCTCGATGACGGTGCGGTCCTTGATGTAGCGGTGCACCGGCCATTCGCCCACGTGCTCGGTCTCGACGATCTCGTCGAGCGCCCGCTTGCGCAGGATCGCGTTCGCGCCGACCCAGAAGCTCGCGCCGTGCTGCGTCATCCCCTGGTGCACGATGTGCTGGATATCCGTCGTCGCCCCCGCGATCCGCTCGACGCGCGTCGCCGCGCCGGGGTAGGCGCTGTACGGGGTCTGGGCCACGGCCACGCGGGCGTTGTGCTCCTGCTCGAGCAGGTGGGCCAGGCGCAGGCAGTACTCCGGCAGCAGGACGCTGTCGGCGTCGAGCGTCAGGACGAGGTCCGGGTCCGGGACCACGAGGTCGGCCGGCTCGCCGGGCCCGACCGCGACGAGGGTCGTCCCGCGCGGGGAGGCGACCTCGCGGTAGCGGCCGCCCATCAGCCCGATGTACGCGTTGAGGTTCATCGCCTTGTTGGGCTCGTGCGACAGCGACGCGTACTGCTTGCGCTCGAAGCTCGTGACGTCGACGCTGAAGATCCAGACCAGGCGCCGGGCGAGCTGGTCCAGCCGCGCGGTGGAGACGCGGTGAAAGCGCGCGGTCGCGGCCGAGCGCAGCGCCGCCGCACTGACCGAGAGGTCGGCGCTCAGGCGCCCGAGCACGTGGTCGCAGACGAACTGCTCGGCGTGATCGGTCACGACGTAGCCCGCGACGAGGCGGTCCAGCCAGCGCGCGGCGTCCGCGTAGAGCCCGGCGAGCGCCTCCAGCTCGTCGGCGCCGGCGTTGCGGTCGGCGGTGGCGGCCACGGCGAAGCGCTCGCCGGCGGCCCGGAAGTAGGCGGCCGGCTCGGCCAGCAGCGCGTCGATCTCGCCCGGCAGCGCGCGGGCCCCCTGGAGCATCCGGTGCGGCTCGGCGTGCGTCGGCTCCGGCGGGTCGTCGATGAGCAGGACGAGGCGCAGCTCCGGGTACTCGTGCAGCGCGGCGGTCAGGAGCGTCAGCCGCACGACCCGCGGATCCTCCTGGTAGGACGGGACGAGCACGGTGAGGCTCGGCGCGTGCTCGGCCAGCTGCGCGTCGATCGACGCGCGCGCGACCCGCCGATGCGCCTTGGCCCGGGCGAAGAAGCCCAGGCGGGCGACGAGGTAGGCCAGCGAGGACGCGGCCAGGGCGCTGACGAGGCTGATGTAGACGACCGTCTGCGGCAGGCCGGGTCGCTGCTCCGCGGGCTCGGCGACGCGGTGCAGCAGGACCGTGACGACGAACGCGACCCAGGCGACGAACGTCACGACGACGGCCATCCGGCCGAGGGCGACGGTCGTCTCGGAGGCGACGGCAGGCACGGGGGGCAGCGGGTTCTGGTGCCCGTCGGTGCCCCGTTGGCGGCGGGGCGTGGCGTCGGACTGGGTCATCGGGGCGCTCCGGGGCCGGTGGCGGGCTCGCCGGCGGCCCGGAACATCGGGATCCACGGCGAGGACGGGCTGGGTGGCAGGGTCGTGGAGGGGACGACGGTCTTCACGTACTGGCGGGCCACGAACGGCAGCCCGTGGTACCGGACCCGGTCGCCGGCGTGGTAGACCGTCGTGTCCGACCAGGTCGGCAGGCCGGGGGCCGGGGTGACGATGAGGCGCATCGGCTTGTCGCGGGCGCGCACCGGCCCGAGCAGCAGCCACGGCGACTGCGACGCCGCGGCCGGGCCGTCGGGGGCCTGGTTCTGGCTGTACCACTTGGCCTGGTAGACGTTGCGGTGCCAGACGACCTTGTAGCCGGCGCCGTACGGGGCGGTCGGCGACCAGATCGGGTACGGGCTCGTGTCGGGGTCGTCGGTCGGCGCAGCGACGACCTGGGGCACCGGCCCGGCGTCGAGCGTCTGCGCGGCGGCGGTGTTCGTCCCCGGCAGGCGCATGAGGATCCGGGTGAAGGCCAGCGGCCCCTGCCTGACGCCGCTGCAGGTGTTCGACAGGACCGAGATCTGCGCGAAGACGCTGCCGCACTGCGCGTCGCGGTTGATCGACCACGTCGAGACGCGGCTGAGGCGGTGGGTGCGCACGAAGCGCTTGAGCCCCTCCGCGTCGGCCAGCGTGAAGACCTGGCCCTCCACGTCGTTGCGGCCGATCATGACCGTCACGCCCAGATGCGCCCAGATCTGGGCGGACGCGAGCTTCAGGCCCGCCGAGCGGGTCACGGACTCCAGCTGCCCGTGGGCGGCCGTCAGCGCGTCGGTCGTGGCCTTGAGCATGTGGCGGCGCCCGCCGCCCTTGACCGGGGAGAAGTCCATCGCCATCGCGTTGACGCCGGTGAGCTTGACGCCGGCGCGCAGCGTCGCGGCGATCGCGGCCAGCCCCTCGGCGGTGAAGCCGTCCGTCGCGACCGGGAGCGTCAGCCAGACGCCCAGCGGTCGGTGCGCGGCGGCGCGCCGGCGCTGCAGCGTCGCGATCGCGCGGGCGCGCCGGACGTTGGCGGCCGCGTCGCCCAGCGCGGCGCCCTCGATGTCGAAGTCGACGGTCCGGACCGGGTAGCGGTCGATGACGGTGCCGTAGGCGGCGGCCAGGCGGCGCTCGTCCGTGCAGCCGACCGCGAGCTCGGTGTTGGCCTGCCCGCCGAAGGAGACGAGGGCGTGCCCGCCCTGCTTCGTCAGCTGAGCCACGCGGCGGTCCACGTCGATCGCCGAGCCCGCGTCCGCGAGCGAGTAGGCCCCGCCCCAGCTCGGGGTGCACGGGGCGTCCTTGGCGGCGACGACGAAGCCCAGCGCGACCTCCCCGACCGGGTTGGCGGTGGGGTCCTGGAAGGCGTACGTCGGCGTGAGCGTCACGTCGACGTACGGCACGTAGATCGGCGTGATCCTCGCGACGGCAGCAGGCGGGTCCGGCCGCAGGAGCAGCAGGAAGCCGGCGGCCCCGAGCAGCGCGCCGACGAGCAGCAGCGCCACCGTGACGCGGACGGCCGAGTAGGGCCGCTCCGGGGGTGGCCCGAGGTCCGAGGGCGGCAGGGGCCGCGACCACGTGCTGGTGTCTGGGTCGGCGAGACGTGCGCCCACGGCGGGGCCACGCCCGCCGAAGGAACCGTCGAGATCCATTCGCCCGCCCAAGCTACCACGACAAAGGACGGATTTCGTCTTAATTACGAGATCGGGCGCGGACCGGGGCCCCGCGCCGCCCGCCCGCGCCGCCGTCGGGGCCCGGTCCAGGGCCACCCCGGAGGGGGTTTGACGGCCGCTCTGCCCTACGGTTAGGGGAATGCCCGCCCGTCAGGATCTGCGCAACGTCGCCATCATCGCCCACGTCGACCACGGCAAGACGACCCTCGTCGACGCCCTGCTGCGGCAGTCCGGGACGTTCTCCGACCACGAGGAGGTCACCGACCGGGTGATGGACTCGATGGACCAGGAGCGCGAGCGCGGCATCACGATCCTCGCCAAGAACGCGGCGATCCGCTATAAGGCGGCCGGCGCGGACGAGGTGAAGATCAACCTCGTCGACACCCCCGGCCACGCGGACTTCGGCGGGGAGGTCGAGCGCGGCCTGACGATGGTCGACGGCGTGGTCCTGCTCGTCGACAGCTCCGAGGGCCCGCTGCCCCAGACGCGCTTCGTCCTGCGCAAGGCGCTGGAGGCCGAGCTGCCGGTCATCCTCGTCATCAACAAGGTCGACCGCCCGGACGCCCGCATCAGCGAGGTCGTCGACGAGGTCTACCAGCTGTTCATCGACCTGGACGCCAACGAGTCCCAGATCGAGTTCCCGATCGTCTACACGAACGCCCGTGCGGGGCAGGCGTCCCTCGAGCAGGGCGTGGACGGCACCGACCTCAAGCCGCTGCTGGACCTCCTCGTCTCGACCGTCCCGGCGCCGACGTACACCGAGGGCCACGGCCTGCAGGCGCTCGTGACGAACCTCGACGCCTCCGCCTACCTCGGGCGCCTGGCGCTCTGCCGCGTCCACAACGGCACGATCAAGAAGGGGCAGACCGTCGCCTGGTGCCGGCACGAGTCCGGCGACATCGAGAAGGTCCGCGTCGCCGAGCTCTACCTCACCGAGGGCATGAACCGCGTCGCCGCCGCCGAGGCCGGCCCGGGCGACATCATCGCGCTGGCGGGCTTCCCGGACATCACGATCGGCGACACCGTCGCGGATCCCGAGGACCCGCAGCCGCTGCCGCCCGTCTCGATCGACGAGCCGGCGCTCGGCATGACGATCGGCATCAACACGAGCCCGCTGGCGGGCAAGGTCGGCACGAAGCTCACGGCCCGGCAGGTCTCCGACCGCCTGCAGGCCGAGCTCGTCGGCAACGTCTCGATCCGCGTGCTGGAGACCGAGCGCCCGGACACCTGGGAGGTCCAGGGCCGCGGGGAACTGCAGCTCGGCGTCCTCGTGGAGTCCATGCGCCGCGAGGGCTTCGAGCTCACCGTCGGCAAGCCGAAGGTCGTCACCCAGGTCATCGACGGCAAGGTCCACGAGCCGATCGAGCGCATGGCGATCGACGTCCCGGAGGACTACCTGGGCACCGTCACCCAGCTCATGGCGCTGCGCAAGGGCCGCATGGAGCAGATGATCAACCACGGCACGGGCTGGGTGCGCCTGGAGTACCTCGTCCCCGCCCGCGGCCTGATCGGCTTCCGCACCGAGTTCATGACCGAGACGCGCGGCTCGGGGATCATGCACTCGGTCTTCGAGCGCTACGAGCCGTGGCAGGGCGAGATCAAGACGCGCGCGCAGGGCTCGCTCGTCGCCGACCGCTCGGGCAAGACGGCGTCGTTCGCGATCATGCGCATGCAGGAGCGTGGCGCGCTCTTCGTCGGCCCCGGCGAGGACGTCTACGAGGGCATGATCGTCGGCTCCAACGCCCGCGCGGACGACCTCGACGTCAACGCGGTGCGCGAGAAGAAGCAGACGAACATCCGCTCGGCCAACGCGGACGAGATGGTCAACATCGTCCCGGCGCTGCGGCTCTCGCTCGACCAGGCGCTGGAGTTCATCCGTCCGGACGAGTGCGTCGAGGTGACGCCCGAGAACGTCCGCCTGCGCAAGGTGCTGCTCAGCGCGACCGACCGCGTGAAGGCCAGCCGCAGCGCGAACAAGGCCGGCGACTGACGCGGGCCGCTGGGGCGGCGGCCGGCCGCCCCGCGTGAAGCGGCCGTCCGGTTCCGGCATGCTGGGTCGTCTTGAGAGGTGTGAGCCCCTTCGACACCCTGCTGGCCGCCGAGACCGGCGCCCTGACCACCCGGCTGCGGCGGATGCTCGGCGACACCGAGACCGCCGAGGACCTCTGCCAGGAGACGCTGGCCCGCGCGCTGCGCCGCGCGCCGCGCGACGCCGGCCCGGAGGTGCTGCGCGCGTGGCTGCACCGGACCGCCCGGCACCTGGCCATCGACGAGCTGCGTCGCCGCGCCCGCCGGCCCCAGGTCACGCTCGACGACGCGACGGTGCCGGCGGACGACGGCATCGCCGACCAGGACGCCCAGGCCGCGCTCGCGGCGCTGAGCGCCCACCAGCGCCTCGTCCTGCTCCTGCGCTTCCAGGCCGGCCTGTCCCTGCGGGAGGTCGGCGCGCTGCTGGACGTGGGGGAGGACGCCGCCCGCAAGCGTGTGGCCCGCGCCCGGGAGGCGTTCGCGGCCGCGCTGCGCGACGTGCGCGCCGACGACGACCGGCCGACCGTCGTCGTCCTCATGGGCCGCGAGCGCGTGGAGCCCTACGAGCGCTGGCTGCGCGGCGCCGGGGCGCGCGTGCACGTCCTGCGGCCCGGGCGGCCGCTGGACCTCGCCGGGGCGGACGCGCTGCTGCTGACGGGGTCCGAGCGCGACATCCACCCGCGGCTGTACGGCGCGCCCACCGACGCCCGGACCGTCGAGCCCGACCTCGCCGGCGACCTGCGCGACGCCTGCGCGCTGCGGATGGCGCTCGCGGCCGACCTGCCCGTCCTGGGCGTCTGCCGCGGCGCGCAGCTGCTCAACGTCCTCTTCGGCGGCGACCTGTACCAGCACGTCGACGACCACGCCGGCGAGCGCGCCCACGGCCTGCGCACCGCCAGCGCGTCGAGCACGCGACGGGTGTTGGGCGCGACGCCGGCGATCGTCTCCGACCACCACCAGGCGGTGCACCGCCTCGGGCGGGGCCTGCACGTCACGGCGACCGCGCACGACGGGCTCGTGGAGGCCGTCGAGGTCCCGGGCCGGCGCTTCGCGGTCGGCATCCAGTGGCACCCCGAGCGCGGGGACGGCGACGAGCTCGCCGTCGCCCTGCTCGACGCCGCGCGCACCGCATGAGCACCGCCGCTTCGGCGGCGCCCGGACGCACCGTGACGCCCGCCGCGCCGTGGCAGGTCGCGTTCGTCGGCCTGGCGTCGATCTGGGGCTCCTCCTTCCTCTGCATCAAGGTCCTCGGCGAGGTCTGGACGCCGGTGCAGGTCGCGCTCGGTCGCTGCGTGCTCGGCTGCCTGACGCTGCTCGTCGTCCTCGCCGTCCGGCGCGCCCGGCTGCCGCGCGACGGCGGGCTGTGGGCCCGCCTGGCCGTCGTCGCCCTGCTCATGAACGCCGCGCCGTTCGCGCTCTTCGCCGTCGGCGAGCAGCACGTCTCCTCCGTCGTCGGCGGGCTGTGGAACGCGACGACGCCGCTGTGGGTGCTGCTCGTCGTGCTGACCTTCGTGCCCGAGGAGCGACCCGACCGCCGGCGGGTGATCGGGCTCGCCGTCGGCTTCGTCGGCGTGATCCTCGTCTTCGGACCCTGGCGCGGCCTCGGGGGCGGCGAGCTGCTCGGCCACCTGGCCTGCGCGACCGGGGCGCTCTGCTACGGGCTGGGCCTGCCGTACATGCGCCGGGCCCTCGCGGGCCGGACGGAGGACGGCGTCGTGCTCGCGGCGATCCAGCTGTTGTGCGCGAGCGCGATGCTCGTCGTCGTCGCGCCCCTGAGCGGGGTGCCGAGCACCGCGCTCGGGGCCGACGCCGTCGCGGCGCTGCTCGTCCTCGGCGTGCTGGGCAGCGGCGTGGCGTACGTTCTGACGCACCGGATCGTCGCGGCGGCGGGGCCGACGACGTTCTCGCTCGTGACCTACGTCATCCCGGTCTTCTCGACGGCGCTCGGCGTCGTCGTGCTCGACGAGCCGCTGCGCTGGAACGAGCCGGCCGGCGCGGCCGTCGTCCTCGCCGCGACGGCCTGGTCGGGCGGGCTGCTGCGCCTGCGGCGCCCCGGCGTCGCGGCCCGTCAGGCGGCGTAGCGCAGGATCGCCGCGAGCGAGCCGTCCCCCGGGACGTCGTCGGCGCGGACGGCGAGCACCCGGCCACCGCCCTGCAGCGCCAGGCGGGTGACGGCGTCGGCCGCGTCGGCCTCGTCCTCGAGGTCGATGTCGACGAACAGCGTGTCGATCGCGCCCGCCTCACCCGCGCGCGTCAGGTCGCCCAGGTCGGTCGCGGTGCGGCCCTGGGCCGCGCGCACCGCGAAGGTGTCGCGCAGGGCGGCCAGCTCGTCGGCGTAGAGGCCGTCGAGCACCGCCCGCGCCTCGGCGGCCATCAGCTCCGCCGGCGTGAGCGCCTCCGGGTTCGTGCGCAGCCCCGGCCCGGCCAGGTGCGGGTAGGTGTTCACGGAGCGGAAGATCGGCTCCAGCGGCGGGGTCGACGCCAGGATGAGGGGCACCGTGTGGCCGGCGATGACGTGGCGCGCCGCGGCGTCCACCGCGCGCGCGAACTGCCGCATGCGCAGCTTCTGCCCCTCGCCGCCCTGGACGCGGCCGACGGCGCCGCGGTCGGCGATCGACGCCTTGCCCGCGTGGCCGGCGACGCTGTCGGGCATGTCGGGGACCTTGACCTCGACGGGCTCGCCGTCGGCGGAGATCTCCACGAGGCGGGCCGACTGCTGGGAGAGCGCGAGGACATAGGCCGCCTGCGGGAAGGTCACGGCCCGCAGCAGTGGCGTGATGTGGAAGCGCTCGGCGACGTGGACGGACGCGACCAGGCGGCTGGGCAGGCGGAACGTCCTGAGGCGCTCCGGGGTGGCGAAGACGGCGAGGGTGTGCGCCTGCACCGACCAGAAGTCGTAGTCGTCCTCGAGGGCGTCGAGGGACTCCTCGAGCTCGCGGACGTCGTGGGTCGGGACGTCGCCCGCCTCCAGGGCCGCGACCGCCTCGGCGATCTGGTTCTTGAAGGCGATGCGGTCGCCCTGCGCCTCCTGCGACAGCGGGCTCGTCGGCAGGTAGATCGTCACGCAGCCCGGCTGCTGGGTGGCGACGAGCGCGTGGATCTCGGCGGCGGTGGGGATGTCGGCGTGCATCCTCGGACCGTCCGGCCGCCCAGGGTGACGGCGCGTCCCCCCATGTGGATGAGCCTTGCCCGCCGCGACCGTCCTTATCTGTCCCGGTGCGAACACTTACCGCCTCTTTCGACGCCGCTAAGCGCTCGCAGAGCGCGCCTTCGCACGGTGTGTCCATGACTTCCTCCCCCAAGGTCCTCGCGCTCGGCGCGGGCCTCCTCGTCCTCGTCGGCGGGGCGTCCGGCGCCGTCGGCGCGACGCTCTCCCACGACGAGACCGCCCCGGCCGCCCCGGCCGCCTCCACCACCGTCCCCTCCACGACCCGCACGGTCGACGACCCGTCCGGCGCGAAGGACTCGGCCGGCGCCGTCTACGACGCGACCAAGGACTCCGTCGCGTTCATCAGCGCGACGAGCGCCGAGGGCCAGGCCACCGGCTCGGGCTTCGTCGTCAGCGCCGACGGCAAGATCATCACGAACGAGCACGTCGTCGACGGCGCCCGGCAGGTCACGGTCAGCCTCGGCGTCGACGGGACCGCCCGGCCGGCGACCGTCCTGGCCGCCGACGCCTCGAAGGACCTCGCGCTGCTGCAGGTCGACACCGGCGGCAAGGCGCTGAAGGCGCTGAAGCTCGCCGATTCGGGGCGGGTGCAGATCGGCGACACGACCTACGCGATCGGCAACCCCTTTGGGCTGGACCACACGTTCACGAGCGGCATCGTCTCGGCGCTGGACCGCGACCTGCAGGCGCCGGACGGCACGCCGATCCACGGCGCCCTGCAGACCGACGCCGCGATCAACCCCGGCAACTCCGGTGGGGCGCTGCTGAACGCCGACGGTGACGTCATCGGCGTCAACTCGCAGATCGCCGCGGCCGGTGGGAAGGGCAACGTCGGCATCGGCTTCGCGATCGCCTCCAACACGGTCCGGGCGTTTCTCGCCGACCCGACGAGCTCGGGTGACGTCCCGTCCGCGCCCGTCCCGGACGGTCAGCAGTCGGCCGATCCCTACGGCCAGTCCCAGGCCGACCCCTACGGGCAGTCCGGGGGCGACCCGTACGGCCAGTCCCAGCCCGACCCGTACGGCCAGTCCGGGGGCGAGCCGGGGCTGCTCGTCCCGCAGGCCTGACCGGGCTCGCGCCGTCGGGTAGCGTGCGCGGCGTGCAGGGGCACCCATCATGAGCCCCCTGCCGCCCCGCCCCCAGCCGACCCGGACCCCGCGCCCTTCGTCTCGACCGGGCGACTGCCGGACGCCGGCGCGGTGCAGGCCCTCGTCGACGAGGCGCACGCGCGCTTCGCCGGCGACACCGCCGGTCACCGTTCGAAGGTCTACCCCGCGCTCGCCCGGGTGCCGGCCGACCGCTTCGGCATCTGCCTCGTCTCCGCGGCCGGCCGGGTCTTCCCGGCCGGCGACTGCGACGTCGGCCACGCGATCATGAGCGTCTCCAAGCCGTTCGTCTTCGCGCTCGTCTGCGACCTGCTCGGGGCGGGCGAGGCGCGCCGGCGCCTGGGCGCCAACCCGACGGGGCTGCC
>CAZRLR010000034.1:0-18043 GCA_964600395.1 uncultured Conexibacter sp. | reverse complement strand
CGCGGATCGGGTCGATCGGCGGGTTCGTCACCTGCGCGAAGAGCTGCTTGAAGTAGGAGAACAGCGGCGGGCGCTTGTCGGACAGCACCGCGAGGGCGTTGTCGTTGCCCATCGAGCCGATCGGCTCCTCGCCGGCGGCGGCCATCGGCGCCAGGACGACGCGCAGGTCCTCCTGCGAGTAGCCAAAGGCCAGCTGCCGGGTCTCCAGCGGCTCCGTCCGGGGGACGAGCGGCTCCTTCACGGGCAGGTCGTCGAAGTGGACGATGTGGTCGGCGAACCACTTGCCGTACGGCTTGGCGGTCGCGACCTGCTCCTTGATCTCGTCGTCCTCGACGATGCGACCCTGCTCGAGGTCGATGAGGAAGAGCTTGCCCGGCGCCAGGCGGCCCAGGCGCTTGACCTGCGCGGCGGGGATGCCGAGCATGCCGGCCTCCGAGCCGAGGATGACGTGGCCGTCCTCGGTCAGGACCCAGCGGCCGGGGCGCAGGCCGTTGCGGTCCAGCGTCGCGCCGACGACGCGGCCGTCGGTGAAGCACACCGCGGCGGGGCCGTCCCACGGCTCCATGAAGCACGAGTGGAAGGCGTAGAAGCCCTTCAGGTGCTCGGGCAGGTCGTCCCGGCCGGCGTAGGCCTCCGGGATCATCATCATCACCGCGTGCGGCAGCGACCGCCCGGCGAGCAGCAGGAGCTCCAGGACGTTGTCGAAGGACGCGGTGTCCGACCCGCCGGGGCGGATGATCGGCATGACCTTCTGCAGGTCCATCCCGAACAGCTCGCTGGCGAGCTGCGACTCGCGCGCGCGCATCCAGTTCGAGTTGCCCATCAACGTGTTGATCTCGCCGTTGTGGGCGATGACGCGGAACGGGTGCGCGAGGTCCCACGACGGGAACGTGTTCGTCGAGAAGCGCGAGTGCACGAGGCCCACGGCGCTCTTGAAGCGCTCGTCCATCAGGTCCGGGAAGAAGCCCCGCAGCTGCGTGGAGATGAGCATGCCCTTGTACACGATCGTCCGCGAGGAGCAGCTCGGCGCGTAGAAGTCGGGGCCGGCGGCGAGCTCGACGATCCGGCGGATGACGTAGAGCTTGCGCTCGAAGGCGTCCTGGTCGTCGCGGTGGCCGGGGCCGGCCTCGATGAAGAGCTGGCGGACGTAGGGGCGCGAGAGGTTCGCCGTGTCCCCGACGTGCGCCTCGTCGACCGGCACGTCGCGCCAGCCGAGGATGCCCTGGCCCTCGACGCGGACGTTGAGCTCGAGCAGGCGCTCGACCTTCGCGCGCAGCGTCGGGTCGCGCGGGAGGAAGCACATGCAGACGCCGTACTGGCCGACGTCGGGCAGCTCGAAGTCCACGACGCCCCGCAGGAACTCGTGCGGGAGCTGCGTGAGGATGCCCGCGCCGTCGCCCGTGCGGACGTCCGCCCCCTCCGCCCCGCGGTGCTCGAGGTTGTCGAGCGCCGTGAGCGCCTTGACCACGACCTCGTGGGTCGGCTCGTTGTCGAGCCGGGCGACCATGGCGACGCCGCAGGCATCGTGCTCGAAGCGAGGGTCGTAGAGGCCATCGGCCCCGGGGCGGAGAAGTCGTTCAGTCATATAGGGCGTTCGGCGAGGGGGACGGCGCGCCGGGGCGCGGAAGGGCGAGCGCGGAATGGTACCGCAGGTGTTGCGGCGGGCCGAAACCCGGGCATGCGGGACCACCCGGACGCGGGCCCGGTGCGTCGGTCCGGCCGGGCGGGCGGTGCGTCAGTCCGGCTTGGCCGCGGCCTTGCGCCGCGGGGCGGCCGGCTTGCGCGAGGCGCCGGGCTTCGTGGCGTCCGGCTTGGGCGCCGGGGTGCGTTTGCGCGGCTTGGCGGCGGGCTTGTCGCCCCCGCCGGCGGCCGGGTCCTTGGCGCGGACGGCGTCCAGCGAGGCCTTCAGGGCGGCCATGAGGTCCGGGACAGGCGCGTCCGTGGCGGTCTCGGGCGCCGGCACGACGACCGTCTCGCCCGCCGCCTTGCGCTCGATGAGGTCGAGGATCTGCGCGCGGTAGGTGTCGCGGTAGTCCGTCGGGACGAACGGCTCGGCGAGCGACTCGACGAGCTGCCGCGCGATCGCGAGCTCGCGGTCGGAGGTCTGCACGTCGTCGGCGGCCGGGATCTCGTCCAGCGTCTTGGGGTCGACGATCTCGTCGGGGTAGACGAGCGTCGTCATCGCCATCACGTCGCCGATCGGCCGCAGGGCCACGAGCTGCTCCTTGGAGCGGATGACGACCGTGGCGATCGCGACCTTCTTCGTCTCGGCCATCGCGTCGACGAGCAGCCGGTAGGGCTTGGCGCCGCCGGGCGCGGGCGCGAGGTAGTACGGGTGGTCGAAGTGGATCGGGTCGATCTCGGCGAGGTCGACGAAGCGGTCGATCTCGATCGTCTTCGTCTTCTTCGGGTCCAGCGCCTCCAGCTCACCCGGCTCGATGATGACGTAGCGGTCCGGGGACAGCTCGTAGCCCTTGACGATCCGCGCGAACGGCACCTCCTCGCCGGTGCTCGCGTTCACCCGCTGCATCTTGATGCGCTGGTGGTCGTCCCCGTCGAGCTGGTTGAACTTCACCGACTTGGACTGGACGGCCGCGTACAGCTTCACGGGGACCGTGACGAGTCCGAAGGAGATGGCCCCGGTCCAGATCGCTCGCGCCATGGGTCCTCATTCTTCCCGCCCGGTCAAGGTTTCCATCCTCGTGAACGAGGACTTTCAGTCCGCCGCCGCGCGTGCTTGGGCCTCGACGACGGGTCCGCGGCGGTCGTGCTCCATCTCGCGGGCGACCGCGGCGGCGACCTCGGGGCCGCGGCGCCGCTCGACGAGGTGCAGGGCGAGGTCCAGGCCGGAGGTCACGCCGCCGCAGGTCAGGACGTCGCCCGTGTCGACGATCCGCGCCTCGGGGCGCACGTCGATCCCGGCAGCGGCCAGCTCGTCCGTCGCGCCCGCGTGGGTGATGGCGGCGCGGCCGGCCAGGACGCCAGCGGCGTGCACGAGCATGCCGCCGGTGCAGACGGCCGCGATCGTCACGCCCCGCGCGTGGGCCGCGGCGACCGCGGCCGGGACGGCGCCCTTGACGGACTCGGCGTGGGCGCCGGCCGGGGAGCGGTCGTTCCAGCCACCGCCGGGGACGACGAGGACCGTCGCGCCCGCCCGCGGGGCGTCCGTCGCCTCGAAGCGCAGGCCGTGGGACCCGGTGACCGTCCGCGCGCCGTCGAGCGTCACGAGCGCCACGTCCTCCCCCGCGTTCGCGAAGACCTCGTAGGGGCCGAGCGCGTCGAGCTCGTCCACCCCGTCGTACACCAGCACGTCGATCGTCATGACCGGGAGCCTGCCCGGTCGCGACGGCCGTGTCGTGTGGCAGGATTGCCAGATGCCGACAGATTCCTGCCATCGCGTCGCGGTGCTCGCGCTCGAGGCCGTCGTCGCCTTCGACCTGGCGATCCCGTGCCAGGTCTTCGGGCACCGCGACGAGCGTGGTCGCTACGCGCTGACGGTCTGCTCGGCCGGGGACGGGCCCGTCGCGACGACGACGGGCATGGCGGTCCTGGCCCCCGGCGGGCTCGACGACCTGACCCCGGCCGACACCGTCGTCGTGCCCGGTTTCGTGCGCGACGCGCCGGTGCCGGAGGCCGCGCTCGTGGCGCTGCGGGCGGCCGCCGCCCGGGGTGCGCGCGTCGTCTCGATCTGCACCGGGGCCTTCGCCCTGGCGCAGGCGGGGCTGCTCGACGGCCGGCGCGCGGCCACGCACTGGCGGGACGCGGCGCGGCTGCAGGCCGAGCACCCCGCGATCAATGTCGACGGGGACGTCCTCTTCGCCGCCGAGGACGACGGCCGGCTGTGGACGAGCGCCGGCGTGGCCGCCGGCATCGACCTGTGCCTGCACCTCGTGCGTCAGGATCACGGCGCGGCGGCGGCCAACGCGATCGCCCGCCGGATGGTCGTCTCACCCCTGCGGGACGGGGGTCAGGCGCAATTCTCGCAGCGGCCGGTGCCGCCGACGCCGGACGATCCGCTGGCGGCCACGCGCGCCTGGATGCTCGAGCACCTGGAGGAGCCGCTGACGGTCGCCCAGGTCGCCCGCCACGCCGGTCACAGCCCGCGCAGCCTGCACCGCCACTTCGTCGCGCAGACGGGCTGCACCCCGCTGCAGTGGCTGCTGCGCCGGCGGGTCGACGAGGCCCGCCGGCTGCTGGAGGAGACGACGCTGCCCGTCGACGAGGTCGCCGCCCGGGCGGGCTTCGGGAGCGCCACCGCGCTGCGGACGCACCTGCGCCGGGCGCTCGGCACCACGCCGTCCGCCTACCGCGGGACGTGGTTGGCGCGCGAACCCGTCGGGTAGACGATCCGTAGACGGTTCAGCCGTCTTTCTCACCCGACGAAACGGAGCACGAAACCGACATGGCCGCCACCCGCAGCGCCGCCCAGGGCATCCTGTCCGACGAGAAGACCGAGGCCCGCGAGCACATCGTGGAGCTCCTCAAGAAGGCCTACTGGATGGAGCTCGAGACCGTCATGAGCTACATCACGAACTCGATCAACCCCGACGGCGTCCGCGCCCAGGAGATCATCGAGTCCCTCCAGGAGGACATCCAGGAGGAGCTCGGCCACGCGCAGCAGTTCGCCGCGCGCATCAAGGAGCTCTACGGCGTCGTCCCCGGCTCGATGGAGTTCACGCCCGAGCAGCACTACCTGCAGCCGCCCGAGCAGCAGACGGACATCGTCCACGTCATCAAGGGCGTGATCGAGGCCGAGACCGGCGCGATCGAGCACTACAACCGCGTCATCGAGGAGACCGAGGGCGTCGACCCGGTCACGAACGACATGGTCATCGCGATCCTCCGCGACGAGGAGGGCCACCGCCGCCTCTTCGAGGGGTACCTGCGCGAGTACGAAGCCGAGGGCCGCGCCTAGCGGATCCCGCAGGGTCCGCGCGCCGCGCGCGGACCCTGCGATCCTCGCGCCGTCATGGACACGAGCTCCCGCCCCGCCGACGTCGCCGCACCCCGTCCGTCGCCGCCGCGGATCGCCTGGATGGCGCTCAAGCGCTTCCTGGACCACGGCATGACCGACAACGCGGCGTCGCTGACGTACTTCGCGATGCTCTCGCTCTTCCCGGCGCTGCTCATGACGGTGGCGCTGCTGTCGCTGCTCGGGAGCGCGCAGCTGCCCGCCGACGCGGCGGGGTACCTCGCCGATCACGGCGCCGCGCCGAACACCGTCAGCTCGGTGCGCGACGTCCTGGAGAACATGGTGGAGACCTCCGGCGGCAAGTCCGTCCTGGCGTTCGTCGTGGCGGTCGCGCTGGCGCTCAACGGCGCGTCGGGGGCGTACGCCGCCGCCGGCCGGGCGCTGAACAAGGTCAACGGCGTGGACGAGGACCGCTCGTTCCTGCGGCGGAAGGTGACGGACCTGGCGGCGACGCTCGTCGTCCTGCTGCTGCTCGTCGTCGTCCTCATCTCCCTCTTCCTCGGCGGCGGCATCGCCGACGACCTCTTCGGCAAGATCGGCCTGGGCTCGACCGCGGCGTCGATCTGGTCGATCGCACGCTGGCCGGCCGCCTTTCTCCTGGCGCTGCTGGCCTACGCGATCGTCTACGCCTTCGCCCCCGACAGCGAGCCGCGGGAGCTGCGCTGGCTCTCCCCCGGCGCGATCGTCGCGGTCCTCATCTGGCTCCTCGGCTCGGCCGGCTTCGGGCTCTTCCTGCAGGCCTCGCCCTCCTACGGCGCCGCCTACGGCGCCTTCAGCGCCGCGATCCTGCTGCTGCTGTGGCTCTACATCACCGCGAACGCGTTCCTCTACGGCGCCGAGCTCAACGCGACGATCCGCCGGGTGGACCTGACCGCCGACGGCGGCCCGCCGTTCCTCACCCCGCCGCCGACGGACCCGGCGGTCGGGACGCCGGTACCGGACGCCGCGACCCCGCCGCGCTGAGGGGCATCCTGAGCCGGTCTGACCGCCTCAGGATGCCCCCCCCCAGCTGCGGTCAGTGCCCTGCGGCGGCGGGGCGGAGCGTCAGCTCCTCCGGCCACGAGCACATCCCGCCACGGCCCGGGCACGTGAGGCACAGCGCGCGGTGCGGGCGGGCCGCGACGGGGAAGCGGCCGTGCAGCACGTCGGCGGCCTGGGCGACGACCTCGCCGCTCAGGGCAGGCGCGTCGGCGGCCAGGTGCGTGCTGACGACGGGCTCGTCGGGGCGCTGGAGGAAGACGTAGGCGACCTGCACCGCCGGC
Source organism: uncultured Conexibacter sp. (assembly GCA_964600395.1). Lineage (GTDB taxonomy): Bacteria > Actinomycetota > Thermoleophilia > Solirubrobacterales > Solirubrobacteraceae > Paraconexibacter. The sequence goes on along the minus strand of CAZRLR010000034.1, from coordinate 11,809 downwards.
GCGCCCGCGCGGAGCGCCGCCAGCGCGTAGATCCGGCGCTGGGTGGCGTAGTCGGCGTCCACGAGCTGCTGGAGGTCGACGCCCGCGACGGGGTTCGTCTTGTAGTCGACGACGAGCCACGTCCCGTCGTCCTCGACCGCGACGAGGTCGATGAAGCCGTTGACGAGCGGGCTGCGCGCGTCCGCGTCGTCGAGCGCGAACGCGAACGGCTCCTCGCGGCGCACGCGCCGGGCGGCGGCGACGCGCCCGGCGAGCTCGGTCGCGCCGAACGCCAGGACGAGGGACAGCAGGTCCTGCACCTCGGCGTCGGTCACCTCGACGCCGGCGTCGCGGGCCGCCTCGCGGACCTCGTCGGGCGTCGTCCCGGACGGGTCCGGGGCCTCGAGCAGCGCGTGGGCGATCGTCCCCCGCACGAGCGGGTCCAGGCCCTCGGGCACGGGCGCGGCGCCGCCCTCGGCGACCGGGTCTCCCGGCGGCGGCTCCTGCGGGGGCAGCCCGAGGGTGCGGCGCAGGTAGAAGCGGTAGCCACACTCGGCGTGGTCGCGCAGGGACGAATAGCTCAGCGTCGCCGGCGGGGCCACCGCCCCGGGGACGACGGGGACGGCACCCGCCGCGGCGCCGGCGCGGCGCCGGCGCGCCCCGGGGACGGCGGGGGTCGGCGCGACGACCGTCGGGGCGAGCTGCTCGGCGGGGGCGGGCTCCGGCTCGGGGACCGGCCCCGGCCCAGGCTTCGGCACGGGTGCGAGCTCCGTCGCGACCGGCACGTCCCCCGCCCCGTCGGCCGCCCCGGCGGTCGGGACCGGGACGAGCCGCGCGAGGACCTCGAGGCGCTCGGTCCCGACGTAGCGGTCCACGACGAGCTCCGGCGTCTCGGCGGTCAGGCGGTGCGGGAGCGTCGGGTCCACGCACGCGCCGACCCAGCCGAGCGGGACGCCGCCCGGGCGCTCCTTCGGCAGCTCCTTGCCGAGCGTCACGCCGCCGCTGATGACGAGCTGCGTCTCGGCGCGGGTGAAGGCCACGTGCATGATGCGCCGCTCCTCCTGCACCTGCGCCTCCTGCGCCTGCGCCTTGAGCGCCGCGTAGTCCAGCGCGTCGGCGTTCTCGGCGTGCAGCCGCGGCAGGCGCAGGCCCACGCGCGCGCCGTCGACGAGGATCGGCCCGACGCCGGCCTGGCCCTGGCGCCCCAGGCCGGCGACGACGACGACCCCGAACTCCAGGCCCTTGGCCGCATGGATCGTCATGAGCTGGACGGCGTCCAGGTCGCCGAGCTCGACGGGCGCCTCGGGCTCGCGGGCCTGCGCCTGCACCTCGGCGGCGACGTGGTCGATGAAGGCCCGGACGTCACGGCCGTGGCCCTGCTCGAACGCCGCGGCCAGGCGCTCGAGCTTGTGGACGTTCGCCAGGCGCCGACGCCCTCCGGGGAGTCCGAGGACGTGCAGGTCGTAGTCCGTGCGCTGCACGACCCGGGTGATGAGCGTGTCCAGGGCCAGCAGCGGCGCGTGGGCGCGTTCGGCGGCGAACCAGCCGCCGAACGCCGCCAGCGCGGTGCGGTCGGTTGCGGCCAGCGGAACCCCGTCGACGCCGTGCGTGAGGACCGTCCACAGCCGCCGGCCGCGGGCGCGCGCGGTGTTGGCCAGCAGCGCCAGCGCGTCGCTGCTGAGCCCGACGAGCGGCGAGGCGAGCACCGCCAGCAGCGCCGGCTCGTCCATCGGGTTGGCCAGCGCCGCGAGGTAGGAGGTGAGGTCCTGCACCTGCTGGCGCAGCCAGTAGCCGCGCCCGCCGCTGGCGAGCGTCGCCAGGCCCTCGAGCTCGAGCGCCCGCTCGAAGACGTGCAGGTCCGAGGCCGCGCGCAGGAGGATCGCGACCTCCCCCGCCCCGCAGACCCCGTCACCCACGAGGCCGGCGACGTGCGCGGCGACCGCGCGGGCCTCGGCCAGCAGCGTGACCGACCGGGCCGGCGGCATCCCGGCCGCGAGGGCGCGGCGCGCGCCCTCGGGCATCCGCGTCTCGTCGTCGTGCGCGTCGTCGACGAGCAGCAGCTGCACGCGCGGCGCCCGGTCGCTCGGCCCCGCGACCTCCACCCGGCCGGGGACGAGCGGGACGTAGTCCTCGTGCAGGTGCCCGAAGGCGGCGTTGAGCGTGTGCAGCAGCGGCGGCTGCGAGCGCCAGTTCGTCGCCAGCGCCGGCGCCGCTCCGAGCGCCTGGTGGCGGCGGCGCTGGGCGCGGAAGACGCCGACGTCGGCGTGGCGGAAGCCGTAGATCGACTGCAGCGCGTCGCCGACGAGGAAGACGTTGCCGGCGTCCAGGTGCCCCAGCAGCTGCATTTGCAGCGGGTTCGTGTCCTGGAACTCGTCGACCATGATCCGGGCGAAGCGCTCGCGCAGCGCGGCGGTGACCCCGGGCGCGGAGGCCAGCAGGTCGTTCGTCAGGAGCTCCAGGTCGTCGTAGTCGACGGCCGAGCGCGCGCGCTTGGCGTCCGCGTACGCGCCGGCGTAGAGGCCCAGCAAACGGTCCAGGTGGGCGTGGACGCCTGCCGCCTCCTCGTCGACGCGCGCCTGCACGACGGCGGCGGCCGCGGCGCGCAGCGCGTCGGCGGCCTCCGTCTTGAGCTCCTTCGCGCGGCGATCGAGCTTCAGCGCCGCCACGCACTCGTGCAGGCGGGCCGGGGCCCGGTCGGCGTCCTCGAGCGCCCCGCCGAGCGCGTCGAGGGCGAGGTGGGCGGCGTCGAGGCTCGACAGGCCGGTCCGCCAGCCCGTCCGCTCGGCGTCGAGCGCGGCCAGCGCGGCACGCAGGCGTGCGATCGCGGCCGCCGGCGGCGTGCGCTCGCCGACGGGCGGCAGGCGCGGAACGGTGTGCCCCGTGGAGCGCAGCTCGTCGTGGACGTCGGCGATCGACTCGTGCAGGCGGTCCACTCCCCACGTGGCGACGAGCTCGAGCTCGGGCTCCGGCGGCCGGCCGCCGGGCGTCGCCGGGGCCAGGAACGCCGCCAGCGCGGCGGTGAACGCCTCACCGCGCGCCTGACGGGCGACCGCCTCGTCCAGGACGACGAAGGCGGGGTCCAGCCCGGCCGTCACCGCGTGTGCGCGGAGCACCCGGGCGCAGAAGCCGTGGATCGTCGAGATCCACGCGCCGTCCATGTCGCGGGCGGCCTCGCGTGCCCCGAGCTCGACGAAGCGCCGGCGGATCCGGGCGCGCAGCTCCCCCGCTGCCTTCTCGGTGAAGGTGATGGCCAGCAGCCGCCCGGGCGACAGGTCGTCCTCCAGGACGGCGCGGACGAAGCGCTCGGCGAGGACCGCGGTCTTGCCCGAGCCGGCGTTCGCCGACAGCAGCATCGGCCCCTCGCGGCGCAGGACGGCCTCGGCCTGCTCGGCGGTGAACGCCAGGCCCCCGCCGCCGAGCGGATGGCCGTCCGCGTCGTAGAGGGCCGGGTGCAGGGCGAGGTCCACGCTCAGGCCTCACAGCGGCAGATCGAGGGGTGGCTGCAGCCGCCGTCGCGCCAGCCGCAGGTCGCCGGGCGCGGGGTCAGGCGCCCGGCGCGCAGCTCGCCGATCGCCTCCACGGCGGTCGCGCGCGCCGCGGCCAGCGCGGCGTCGAACTCGGCGTCGTCGGCGGCCCGGTCGGCGCTCACGCAGTCCAGGTCGCCGTCGGCGCCCGCGCGCAGCAGGCCGCGGGGCCGGGGGTCCTGCCCGCTCAAGGGCTGGTAGAGGCCGCCGTCGACCTCCACGTCCAGCAGCGACGGCAGCGCGAGGAGGTACAGCGGCAGCTGCAGGCGGCCGTCGGCCTCCCACTTGGCCCGTGCCGTCGCGGTCGCGCCCTTGTAGTCGTAGACGATCGCGCGTCGGCCGTCGGGCGACAGATCCACGCGGTCCACGCGGCCCTGGAGGGACAGCTCGTCCGTCAGCGCGACGGACGGCAGGTCGTCGCCGCGGCCGCCGAAGCGCAGCTCGAAGTGCGCGGGCGCGTAGGTCGAGCCGGCGTTCGCGGCGAACTCGAGGTAGCGCAGGATGTCGGCCTGCAACCGGTGCAGCGCCGCGGCGGTCCGGTGCGGGTCCGGCGAGATCCGGTGCGCGTCGGCGTGCTCCTGCAGCGCGGCGATCGCCAGGGCCCGTGCGCGCGGCAGGTGCTCGGGCCGCAGCGGCCCGGTCGCGTCCCCGCCGTCGCGCAGGGCGGCCAGCGCGGCCTCCAGGACCTTGTGGGCCAGCTCGCCCCGGATCATCGGCTCGGGGTCGGGCAGCAGCGCCTCCGGGGACAGCAGGCGCTCGACGAACCACCGCACCGGGCAGGCGACCCACGTCTCCAGCGCCGAGGCCGACCACGTCGTGCGGTCCGCCAGGGCCCGCAGCACCGTCGGGTCGCGCAGCGGGTCGATCCCGTCCTCGTGCGTGGCGGCGTCCCGTTCGGCCACGGCCATCGCCGCGACGTGTGCGGTCGGGGCCGGCGGGCCGGCGTCCGCCGTGAACCCCGCGGCGCCCAGCGGCCGCCGCTGCACCGCCGCGGTCACCTCGGGCGCGAAGCGGTCCAGGACGTCGTCGACGAGCAGCGACCGGACGGCGGGACGCCCGTCGTCGGTCGCGTCGTGCCAGCTCAGGGCGAGGAGGTCGGTCGGCCGCGAGACCGCGGCGTAGAAGAGGTAGCGCTCGGCGCCGAGGACGTCCTCGTGCAGCGCCAGGCGCAGGCCGCCGGCCGCGTTGACCGCGCGGCGCTCGGCGTCCGGGAGGAAGGCCTCCGGCCGGCCGGGCGCCGGGAACGTCCCCTCCTGCAGGCCGCAGACGAAGAGCGCGCGCACCCGGCGGGCGCGGACGGCGAGCGGGTCGGCGACGGTGACCGCCCCACCGCGGGCGGGGTCCGCGCGGCCCGTGTCGGCCTGCACCGGCAGCGCCGCGAGCAGCGCGAGCAGCTCGGCCGGGGCGGGGACGAGCTGCGGGTCGGCGTCGGCGAGCGCGCCGAGCTCGTTCAGCGCGCCGCGCAGCTGCCGCGCGACGCGGGCCTCGTGACGCTCGGCGTCGCCCAGGACGGCCGCCTGCCCGCGGTGCGGCCCGGTGAAGAGCCGCGTGGCGTCCTGCGCCAGGCGCTCGCAGAGCGCCCGTGGCCCGCGACGCTGGGCCTCGCGCAGGCGGTCGAGCTCGTGGAGCTTCCACGGGCCCTTCTCCCACTCCGCGCGGGCCTGGGCGGCGGACGCCATGCCGGTGCGCCGCACCTCGGCCTCCAGCTCGTCCACCCGGGCGGTGTCGCGGACCAGGCCCGGCGTGCGCAGCCAGACGAGCAGGTCGTCGGCGGTCCCGTCCAGCAGCGCGCAGCGGGCCATCGCCAGCAGGCCGCGCCCGAGGGCGGTGTGACCGAGCGGCAGCGTCCGCCGCAGGGTGAAGGGGACGTCGTAGCCGCCGAGGACGCGTTCGACGAGCGGCGCCTGCTGCTCGGGACGCCGCAGGACGACGGCGATCTCCTCGGCCGGGACGCCGTCGGCGAGCAGCCGCGCGACGTGGGCGGCGACGAGCTCGAGCTCGGCGCGCTCGCCGCCACCCTGGAGCAGCAGGACGGCGTCGCCGAGGCCGGGCAGACGCGGGGCGTCGGCCTCCAGCAGCGTGCGCTCGAGCCCGTGGAGCACCGCGCGCGACGGCGCGGCGTAGTGGTCGGAGACCGCCTCGAGCACGATCTCGCGCGCGCCCAGGGCCATGAGCTCCTGGTAGGTGCCGGCGCGGCCGGCGAAGGCCTCGCGGCCGGCCTCGAACGGCAGGGACGCGGTGACGTCCGCCCCGCAGTGCACCGCGAGCGTCTCGACCGCGTCGAGCTGCAGGACGTCCAGGTCGTCGAAGCCGTAGAGGAAGACCGGGCGCCCGGGCCAGCGCGCGGGATCGGTGCGCAGCGCGTCGTGCACCGCGACGGTGTGCATCGCCGCGTCGACGCGGCCGACGGCCTCCAGCGCGCGGTGGTAGGCGGCGTAGAGGGCGGCGAGGTCCTCGGCGTGGTCGGCGCGGGCGGCGTCGGCGGCGCTCCACGCCCGCATGGCGGCGTACCAGCGCTGCGGGGTGATGCGCTGGGCGCCGAGCTCGTCGGCGAGCGTCAGGAAGGCGGCGACGAACCCGGGCGTCCGGGCGCTGTCGTGCAGCGCGCGCAGGGTCGTGCGCTGCACCGCGAGCGTCGCGATGCGCTCCCGCGAGAGCCCGCCGACCGGCCGCCCCCGGACACGGGCGCCGCGGTTCATCGCCCGCGCCAGGCCCGACCAGGTCTGCACGTCGGCGCCGAAGACGAGGCCGCGGGCGGCGAGCTCGCGGCGGTAGACGAGGACGTCGGCCCGCGTCGGGACGACGAGCAGCGGCTCGCGGTCGGCGACGGCCTGCAGGGCGTCCAGCACGACACGGGCCTTCTCCGCGTTCGCCGGACCGGTGACGAGCGTCAGGGGCACAGACGCCTATGGTCGCAATGCCATCGGTCGCTGTGGATGCCGGGGCCGACGGCCCCCAGCGGGGCCCGCCGACCCCGGCTTCCATTGCGAGAATGGCCCAGGGGGCCATTCTCGCCCTTACGGCTTCGCCCGGCCGGGGTGGTCAGCGGTAACCGGTGGCCTTGAGGAACTTCAGGAGGTTCGTCTGGAAGCCGACCGCGGTCAGCCCCCGCTTGCGGGCCCGCGCGAGCTCCGCCTTGCCGACGGAGCCCTTGCCGAGCAGGTACTGATCGGCGACGTAGGCGGCGATCGCCCCCTGGATCTCGTGGTCGGGGGCCGGCTTGGCCTTGCGGATGACCTTCAGCAGCTCGGCGGCCTGCGCGCGGATGCGTGCGGGGAACTTGCGCGTGACGTCCGTGAGCTTCGAGACCCCGGTCGCCGGGTCGCCGGTGTAGCGGATGATCTTCGGCGGGAAGGCCGAGGCGGCGTAGGAGGAGAACGCGTAGGCGAAGGCGTCGTCCCCGCCGTTGAGCTCCAGGGTGCCGTCCCCGTCGAGGTCCTTGACCTCGTAGCCGCCGTTGCCCCAGTACTGGCTCGGCGCCCGCCGGTAGGTGTTCGTGCCCGAGCGGTAGGTGTAGAAGCGCGTCGTCGTGCAGCAGTGCGCGCCGCCGCTGTAGGCGTCGAAGAAGATCTCCGGCTCGCCGTCGGCGTCCAGGTCGGCGACGTGGAGGATCGAGTACGGGTCCGGCGCGTTGCCGGCGGTGTCCTCGATGAGCAGGCAGTCGTTGCAGGCATCGGCGACGGAGATGTCGGCGACGACGGTTCCGGCGCGCGAGACCTTCAGGCGCGGCGCGGTGACGGCGAACTCGCCGCCCTTCCACGACAGCGTCGCGCTGACGGTGCCGGCGCTCTTCGTGACGGAGCCGGCGGCCGTGTCGGCCAGCGCGGCCGGGGCGGCGACGGCGGCGGACGCGCCGCTCACGGCGGCGGCGCACAGCAGGGCGGTCAGGCGACGTCGTGTCATGCGGCCTCGGTTCCGGTGTCGGTCTGCTCGGCGGCGACGGCGGCGATCGCCGCGCCCGCCACGCCCGCGGCGGAGGCCGCCGGCGGCGTGGTCGTGTCATCTTCGCCCTCGGGGGCCTTGGCTCCTTCCTTCGCCCAGGCCTCGTCGAACTCGACCCGCCACTTGCCGTCCTCGCTCTGCTGCAGCGCGAGCTTGGCGCGGAACGAGCGGCCGCTGCGGCCCTTGAAGCCGGTGACCTGCTTGGCGGTCACGCCGGTGGCGATGAGCTCGCGGGCGATCGCGGGCGGCAGCTGCTTGCCGGCCTTGCCCTTCCAGATGACGAAGCCGCAGCCGGGGTCCTCGCGGCCCCAGCAGGAGTACCCCTTGCGGTTCTCCATGATGTCGTGGCCGCAGACCGGGCACGGGCCGAGGTTCGCGCGCGGGATGCGCACGTCCTTCAGCGTCGTGTCCAGCACCCCGATCGTCTCCCCCGCGAACTTCGCGATGTCCGCCATGAACTGCTTGCGGGTCTCGGTGCCGTCCTCGATCGCCGCCAGGCGGTGCTCCCAGTCGCCGGTGAGCGACGGGGAGGTCAGCGGGTGGTCGTTGAGCAGGCGGATGACGTTCAGGCCCTTCTCCGTGGCGACGAGCGCGCGGCCGTCGCGCTCGACGTACCCGACGTCGATGAGGCGCTCGATGATCGCCGCGCGCGTGGCCGGGGTGCCGATCCCGGTCTCCGTCATCGCCTCGCGCAGCTCCTCGTCGTCGACGAGCTTGCCCGCGCCCTCCATCGCACCCAGCAGCGAGGCGTCGGTGTAGCGGCGCGGCGGCTTGGTCGCCTTCTCCGCGGACGCGACCTCCTGCGTGTCCACCGCCTCGCCCTCGGCGAGCTTCGGCAGCGACTGGTCGCCGCCCTCGTCCTCCTCGGCGGCGGACTTCTCCCCCTCGGGCAGCTCGCCGTAGACGCCGCGCCAGCCCGGGACGATGAGGACCTTGCCGCTCGTGCGGAACTGGTGGTCGGCGACCGTCGTCTGGATCTTCGTGTTCTCGAAGACCGCCTCGGGATGGAAGATCGCGAGGTACCGCCGGGTGACCATGTCGTAGATCCGCCGGTCGTCGGCGCTCATCTTGTCGAGCTTGTGCTCGGCGTTCGTCGGGATGATCGCGTGGTGGTCGCCGACCTTCTCGTTGTTCACGACGCGGGCCAGCGGCAGCATGTCGAGCGACTGCACGTAGGCGGCGGCCTGCGCGTACTCGTGGTGGCGCCCGACCTTCCCGGCGATCTCCTTGAGCTCCGGGACCATGTCCGTCGTCAGGTACTTCGAGTTCGTCCTGGGGTACGTCAGCGCCTTGTGCTCCTCGTAGCAGCGCTGGGCGGCGGCGAGCGTCCGGCGGGCGCTGAAGCCGAAGCGCGTGTTGGCGTCCCGCTGCAGCGACGTGAGGTCGTACAGCAGCGGCGGGATCGTCTTCTGCTCGGTCTTCGTGAGCTTCGTGATCGAGCCGCGCTGGTCGCGGACGGCGTCGACGACGGCCTGCGCGGCCTCGGCGGAGGCGATGCGCGGCTTGTCGGACTTCTTCTGCAGGTCCTGGTAGCGCCCCTGGTAGCGGCGCCCGTCGTCCGTCGCGAACGTCGCGTCCACGAGCCAGTAGGCCTCGGGGACGAAGGCACGGATCTCCTCGTCGCGCCGCGCGATGATCGCGAGCGTCGGCGTCTGGACGCGGCCCAGGGACACGGCCCCGTCGAAGGACGAGCGCAGGCGGATCGTCGCCGCGCGCGTGGCGTTCATCCCGACGATCCAGTCGGCCTCCGAGCGCGAGCGGGCGGCCTCCTCGAGCTTCGCGGTCTCCGACGCGTCGCGGAGGTTCGCGAGCGCCTCGCGCATCGCGTCGTTCGTCATGGACGACAGCCACAGGCGCTTGACGGGCTTCTTCGCCTTGGCCTGCTCGTAGAGGTAGGCGAAGATGAGCTCGCCCTCGCGCCCGGCGTCGCAGGCGTTGACGACGAGGTCGACGTCGTCGTCGCGCAGCAGCTTCTTCACGACGGCCATCTGCTTCTGCGACCGCTCGTCGCGGACGACGAGCTTGAAGGTCTTGGGGACGATCGGCAGGTCCGCCATCCGCCACTTCTTGTACTTCTCGTCGTACTCGTCCGGGTCGGCGAGCTGGACCAGGTGCCCGACGGCCCAGGTGATGATGTGCTCAGGGCCCTCGAGCCAGCGCTCCGTCTTGTCCTGCGTCCCCGTGTGCTTCTGGAACGGCCCCGGCAGCACGCGCGCGAGGTCCTTCCCGACGGATGGCTTCTCGGCGATGACAAGGGTCTTGGGCATTCCGGGCGCAGCGTAGCGCCGCGCGGGACGGACCGTGCCGCGGCCGTCAGGGTGCGCAGGGGCCGGTGCCCACGGCGCCGCGGGCCGCACGGGCCTGCTTCAGCAACCGGCTGACGACCGCGTTGGACACCCCGTAGCCCGTCCGCCGCTTGCCCCCGCGCGCGGTGGCGAAGACCGTGGCGATGACGCGCCCGCGCGTGTCGACGACGGGGCCGCCGGAGTTGCCCGAGCGCACGAGGCCCCGGAAGGCGACGATCGACCGCGCGACGTCCCCGTTGCCGTAGGCGTCCTGGCTGACGACGGTCCGCGTGGCCCCCAGCCGCGCGGAGCGCACGTCGTAGGGCCCGTTCTTCGGGAAGCCGAGGATGGCGCCCAGCCGCCCGGCGGGCGGGTCGTCGGCGAGCGGGATCGCCTTCGCCCCGAGGCCGCCGACCTGCAGGATCGCGATGTCGTTGCGCGGGTCGAAGGCCACCGCGCGGGCGGGCAGGCGCGCGCCGCGTCCGCCGACCTGCACGCCCGTGTCGTCCTCCCCTGCCACGACGTGCGCGTTCGTCACGACGAGGTTGCCCTCCGCGACCCAGCCCGAGCCCTCGATGCCCAGCCCGCAGGCGGTGCCGGTGACGCGCACGACGCTGCCCGACACGGCCCGGATGTCCGGGTCGCGCCCGACGCCCTTCGGCGGAAGGGCGACCTGCGCGTCCGGGCCGTCGAGGGACGGAAACGGGTCGAAGCGCGCGATCGCGTTCAGCAGGCCGCCGGACGGGGGCAGCACGTCGTTCAGGCGCCGCAGGACCGCGGAGCGCTGGATGTCGGCGCGGTACTGGCGCGCCCCGGGCGTCTGCAGCGCGACCGCGCCCACGACCCAGCAGATCGCCAGGGCCAGCGCGGCGCCGAGCACCGCGACCAGGCCGCCGTCGACGGCCTCCATCCCGGGGACGCGCGAGAGCCGGCGGCGGACGCCGATGCCGAGCGCCTCGAGCAGGGCCGAGACCGCGGCGCCGACCATCAGCGCCCCGCCGAGGCCGAACAGCGGCGCGTACGGCGAGGCGTCCCCGTCCTCGACGATCGCGGCCGCCAGGCGCGTGCCCGCGACCGCGCCCACCGCGAAGCCGGCGAGCGAGAGGACGCCGACGATCAGGCCCTGACGCCAGCCGAAGGCGGCCATCAGCACGCAGAAGGCGATGATGAGGATGTCGAGCGTCGTCACGGGTGTGGCCGGTCTCGCGGCCCCGGGGACGAACGCCGCACCGCCAGGGTATGCCCCACGCGGGCGCGCGTGCACCCGTGCGGGTAGGGTCGCCGGGGAGTGTCCGGACGTGAGCAAGGAAAGCCGCGCTCCCAGCGCCCGGCGAAGGGCGCCGCCGGTCCGCGTCCCGGACGCTCGGCGGCCCCGTCCCGCCGCGCCGGTCCGGCGGCCCCGGCCGTGCAGCGCCGCCGACGCGTCGCCCTGGGCGTCCTCGCCGGGATCGTCGCGATCGTCGGCCTCGTCCTGGTCCTCCGTGGGGGCGACGACGGCGAGGTCAAGGTCGCGCAGGAGTACGCCCGCGCCTTCGCCCGTCGCGACGCCCGCGCGCTGTACCCGCTGCTCAGCGACGAGGCGCGCGGCCGCGTCCCCGAGGCCCGCTTCGTCGCGCTGCACGCGCAGGCGCTGGGGACGGCGACGGTCGTGCGGATGGTCGCCGGCCCGCCGAAGCGGATCGACGACCACCGCGTCGACATCCCGTTCACCGTGCGCACCCGGGTCTTCGGGACGATCCGCCGCACGCTCGCGCTGACGTTCACCGGGGACGGCGACCGCCCGGGCGTGGACTGGCGGCGCAACCTCGTCTTCCCCGGGGTGCCGCAGGGCGCCGAGCTCACGCGGACCATCAGCCTGCCGCCGCGGGCGACGCTGCTGTCGCGCGACGGCCAGGTGCTCGCGCGGGGCGACGCGCGCACCCCGGACGCCGCGGTCGCCGACGTGGCCGCGCAGACGGTCGGGCAGCTCGGGCCGATCCCCGAGCCGCGCGCGGCCGAGCTGACGGCCGCCGGGGTCCCCGCGGACGCGCGGGTGGGGATCTCCGGCCTGGAGCGCGCCCTGGACGACCGCCTGCGCGG
>CAZRLR010000033.1:0-18339 GCA_964600395.1 uncultured Conexibacter sp. | reverse complement strand
GGTCCGGATCGGTCGACGGGGTGTCGTCGCCGGCGACGCCGTCCTCGTCCGTCCCTTCCCGGCCGGAGTTGGACGCGTCGCCGACGACGACGGGGTCGTCGACCCGGGGCGGGTCGAGCGGAGGGGGCTGCACCAAACCGTCGCCGGCGACGTCGTCGCTCTCCCCAACCGAAGGCTGCTCGAGCTCGCGCTCGTCGGTGCCGCCGGCGACGGCGGAGGTGGTGCAAGGGGTCAGGAGGAGGCCGCGCTCGCGCAGCTCGGCGAGGAGCTGGCGCGACCAGGCGGTGAGGCGGATCTGAGCGGCGGTCGTCGCGCCGCGGCGCTCGAGCAGGGGCCCGCCGAGGGTCCGGGCCCGCAGCTCGGCCCCGAGCGCGCCGTTCCCGGTGACGTAGCTCCACGCGCTGTGGGTGAACTGCAGGCGCTCGCGGGTCGCCGTCACGGAGGTCCATCCCTCGAGGTCGGTGGCCTCGCCGCGCAGGACGGGGATGGGCGCGTCGGTCGTGGGCAGGGCCTCGAGGTGGAGCAGGACCTGCAGCTCGCGCGGGCTCAGGGCCTTCCCGGCGTCCGCGAAGGGGAGCCAGGCCATCACCCCCGGCGTGCGGAACGTCATCCGACGCACCAGGCGCCCCTCGCGCTCGAGCGGGGTGGTGATCTCGCCGAGGTCGAACCCGCGCAGCCCGACGGCGGCCTCGAGCTCGACCCACGTCGGCCAGGTCTTCACGGCCTCGAGCACGCGGTCGGCGGTCGTCTCCGGCTCGTCGGGCAGGGACTCGGTGCCGTGGCGCCAGACGGCGACCTGGTCGACGACGACCTTGTGGGCCCGGCCGGCGTCGGCCAGGTCCTGCAGGCGCCGCCGGGTGGCGTCGGTGCCGTAGCGGGTGGTCGCCACCTTGGCGTGGACCTCCTCGAGGGTGAGGCCCTTCCCGCCGGCTTCGTGGTGCCAGCGGAGGTGGCGGGCGATGGCGTCGACGGCGCGCTGCTCCTCGCTGCGGCGGGCGGCGCGGTCGCGCTCGACGGGATCGGGGCGGTCGTTCATGGGGAGCTCCACAGGTAGGCGGCGACGACGAGGCCGAGACCGACGCCCCACGTCGCGACGACGAGGGCCTCGGTGAGCTGGCGGGCGGCGGAGGCGGGGTTCACGACGCGTCCTCCGGCTGCGACATCGCGTCACACCAGGCGTCCCACCCGTTCTTCCGGATCCACAGCACGTGGTTTCGCACGGCGCCGAACATCGCGCCGGTGCAGTCGGGGACCGGAGCGGCGATGGCCTCCTCGAGGGCCTTCGCGTCCGCGTTCCCGACGATGGGGCCGTGGGCACCCTTTCGCGTCCACTCGGGCTTCGCGTTCGGGCTCGCGTCAGACCAGGCGAGGCCCGCGTCGAGCATCCGACGGCAGGCGTCCTCGTAGTCGCCGCCGAAGCCGCTGATCTCGCGCATCCCTGCGCGCCACTCGCGGCTCACGCGCGCACGCGGCGGCGGAGGCCGTCCAGGTCGACGCGGGCGGTGTTCGGGTCGACGTAGACGAGGACGTTGTCCTCGAGGCTGGCCTCGGACTCGCAGGCGCGTCGGGCGACGTCGAGGGGGAGGCGGACCTCGGCCGACGTCTTGTAGAACGCGCGGTGAACGGTCGCCGTGCGCAGGGCCTCGCGCAGCGCCGGGCCGCCGTCCTCGAGCAGGACGCGCTCGGCCAGGTCGCGGGCGTACTCGAGCAGCTCGTGGTCGGTGCGCCAGCAGATGACGACGACGTCGATGGCGCCGAACGTCAGCAGCGCGCGCGTCGAGAGTCCGCCGTGGTGGTGCGGGTCGAAGGCGGCGCCCCGGGCGACGCACCAGGCCGACAGGGCCCGGTCTTCCTGCAGCTCGAACGCCGGCCGGCTTGCGTCGGAGGTCCGAAGGGCGGCGATGCCCGCGTCGCCGCGGATCCCGGTGAGCATCCCGAGCGCGATCGACGCGGCCCGCACGCGCGCGGCGTGAGGGTCGGCCGCGCCCTGGATGCCCCAGTCGAGCACGTCCTGGGGGGTTCCGGTGGGGTTGGGTTGATCCGACAGGGACATGGGCGCCTCCGGTTATCGACACAGCCGATATAGGCTGTGCTGATGGAGGCGTCAAGGGATAGCGAAGCCGGGTGCGATCCGACGACGACGATACGCGCCTTCGAGCGCACCTGATCGCCGAAGTGGCGGAAACGGCAGCCGGACTTCCGACGGCCGACCTGGTGGTGCTCGCGACGTCTGTGCGGCTAGGCGGTCTTTGCGCGAAGTGCCGTAGTTACGCGGCTAACGAGTTGAACGGCGGCCATCCGGACATCGACGGGACAGGCCGAGAGGTTCTCGCCGATCGCCACCAAATCATCGAGCTCCGCGTCCGGAAGCGTCGCGGCGACGGAGAGTAGCTTGGCGAGGCGCCCGTTCCGCGTCTCGCCTCTTGGCTGGGCTTCGATCCCGACGCCGTAGCGGTCGGCCCACTCGACCATCTGCCAGAACGGCGGCAGGTTCTTGCCGCGCTCCCAGGCCGACACGGTCGGCTGAGACACGCCCAGCGCATCGGCCAGGTCTGTTTGGCTCTCGCCGGCGGCGCGGCGCAGTCCGACGAGTGTTTTGACGATTTCAGCAGGGTCTTGCGTCATGCCGTCCGTACTATCGACGGCGAGTTTGGCGCGGATCTGTTGATCCCCTATGGGCTGGGCTGCTATAGGCGTGCCTGATGATCACGTTCGGCGACTGGCTCCGCGACCAACGACGCGCCCTGGGTCTGACCCAGGCCGACGTCGGGCGTTCCATGGGGGTGAGTCAACCCACGGTGTCTTCGTGGGAGTCCGGCGCGGTCGAACTCTCCCGCGCCGACCTCGTGCGGGTGTTCGAGGTCCTCGGGGTGCCGGAGTCGGAGTGGGCGGCGGTGCTCCGCCTGCCGCGCGAGCTCGCCGAGCCCGCCGGAGCGGCCGCATGATCGAGCTCCCGCTCGTCGTCGTGTTGCCCCTGGCGCTGTTCACCTGGTTGGTGACGGGGTTCTTGGCGATTGTGCTCGCCATCTACCGCGTGTCCCTGTCCACCATGGGGCCGTACGAGTTCGCCGCGGCGGCGGTCTTCGACCTGCGGGAGTTCTTCTTCGGCGCGCCGCTCTGGGTGGCGTTCGTCCTCTGGCCGGTCGCCGTCGTGCGCGTCCTGTGGGCGTGGTCGTGAGGGGCTTCCTCTTCGCGATGGCGGGGCTCGGGGCCGCGCTCGGCGCCGGCGAGCCGATGGGGCCGCCCGTCGACCTGTTCCGCCCCTTCGAGCCGCCGCCTCGGCCGCGCTGTCCCGCCTGCGGCGACGACGGCCCCGGTCGGTACTGCAGCAGGAACGGACACCATCGCAGGAGAGTCGCATGAACGCGGCCATGTTCGAGGCGATCGACGAGCTCTTCGCGGTGTGCGAGGAGACCGACGTGTACCCGCGGATCGTCGGCCGCGACGGCGACGGCCAGGTGGTGCGGGCCCTGCTCGTCACCGACGACCCCGAGGTCATCGAGCAGCTGCTCGAGCTCGGCCTGTTGTCGGAGGACTGACCGTGCAGCTCTTCCTCGGACTGGGCGCGGTCGTCGCGCTGCTCGGCGCGGTGGCGGCGTGGGCGTCGGCGCCTTCGAAGCCGCCCGCGAAGACGCCGGACACCGACCCGGACCCGGATCCCGAACCCCCGAAGACGGAGCTCGTCATGCCGACGCCCCCCACGTCGCCCCGCCTGCAGTCGCCGCCCCGGTGGCGCGGCCGCTTCTTCGCGCCGCGCGAGATGATCGTCTCGTCGAAGGCCGCCGAGCTCGGCTTGTCGAACCTGCCGGCGGCCGAGGACTGGGCCCGCCTCGACGACCTGGTGGTCGAGCTGCTCGACAAGGTCCGCGAGGGCCTCGGGGTGCCGGTGACCGTGAACAGCGGGTTCCGGACGCCCGAAGTCAACCGCGCGATCGGCGGCTCGCCGACGAGCGACCACATGCTCGGGGCCGCGGCCGACATCGTGTCGCCGCGGGCGGCCTCGAGCTCGCGCGAGCTCGCGCGGCGCATCGTGCCCCTGCTCGAGCAGCTCGGCGTCCAGTGGGATCAGGTCATCTGGTACGACCACAAGCCGCACGTCCACGTGTCGTGGCGGCGGGACCGGGCGCGCCGCCAGATCCTGCGGGCGAAGGCCGACGGCTCGTATCCGGCGCAGCGCCCGTGAACCCTCGGATGCTCTCGCTCGGGCTCGCCGCGATCCTCGCGTCGTCGTTCGTCGTGATGTTCGGCGGGGTCGTGCAGCTCGTCTCGGCCGTCGCCGACACCATGGCCGCCCCCGTCGTCGAGGACCTCGAGGTCGAGCTCGACGACCTGACCTGTCGCGACCAGGCGCTGCGCGCGTTCGATCGAGACCCGGTGTGCCCGCACGGGTGCCACACGGCGCACATGGTCGAGGCCGGCGGTTTCCCCTACCTTCTGTGTTCGTGCCACCAGCACGACGCGGGCGCTCCGGCCCGCCCTGCCCCGGTCACCACTGACCTCTCGCGCAGCACCTTGCGGGGCGGGCCCGGAGTCTCCCCGTGACGCCGAGCGTGAACACGATCGAAGTGTCCCGTTGGACGGGCCGCATCGTGACGGTGCCCCTCGCGGACGGCGTCACCGACGAGCAGCTCGGCGGTGGTTGGGGGCGGGGGAGTCGATCCGGCCAGGCCGACCCCCTCCCGAAGCTCCGCAAACGAGGGAAGGTGCGCCTCTCGCCGGTCGCGCGCGCGGTGCTCCACGAGCTCGCCGTCGCCCGGGCGGACTGGCGGACCTGGAAGACCTCGCCGATCCCCGTCGCGACGCTCGCCGCAGCGCTCGACTACTCCGACCGCCACGTGCAGCGTGGGCTCGGGCAGCTCGTGTGTGCCGGCCTGATCAGGCGGGAGCTCGCGACCTACGCGGCGTCGTCGTTCACCGTGTTCGTCGACCGGGTGCGGCAGCTCGGCGAGCTCGCGGTCGACCGGGTGCGCGCCGGCCGGGCCCGGGTGCGGGAGGCCGTCGACCAGGTGCGGACGATCGCGAAGGTGGCCGTCGAGGCGGTCGTCCGCCCGCAGGGCCACACGCCCGAGGCCCTCGCCGAGGAGGCCTGGACGCGCCTCGGGGCGTTCGAGGCCGTCGAGGCGTTCTGGGACCACGTCCGGGTGCGCGACCTGTTCAAGCACCAGAAGAAGAGCGGCCTCACCCTCGACGGGTGGCGGGCCGAGCACGAGCTCGTCGCGTCGGCGGTCACGAAGGGGCTCACGCTGCCCCGGGACCCGTGGCGGCCGCGCAACTGGGGGCAGCTGCTCGCCGCGGCGAAGCGGGTCGCGTCGGCCCCGCGGCGGCTCGAGTCGAACCTCCCGGTCGACGACCCACCCGAGCAGCCCCGCGACGCCGGAGAGGCGTGGCGGAGGGCCCTGGCGGCCTCGAGGGTGGGCGACCTCGAGCAGCACGTCCGAGACCTCCCGGCGTCGTGGGACCCGGCCGGACGCCTGGTGCTCCGCGTCGCCGACCGAGACCAGGCCGAGCTCGTGCTGCAGGTGGTCAACGGCTGGCGCGTGTTCGACGTCGCCGGCCCGGTGGTGACGACCTGGTGAGCGTGCGGCGCCTGCCCTGCCCGACGTGCCGTCGGGGGCGGCGGGTGGTGCTCGAGCGCGACGGCTGGCGCTCCTGCTCGGACTGCCGCACGACGTTCTTCGCGCCCTGGTGCCACCGCTGCGGGGATCTGGCCATCGTCGGGCCCGCGTGCGTGCGGTGCGAGGCCTGCGTCGAGCTCGACGTCCTCGACGCGGCCCGCGCCGAGCTGCTCCGCCTGCTCGAGCGCCGCGCGCGACGCCTGGCCGTCCTCGAGGCCCCGCCGCGGCAGTCCACCCAGCCGCTGCCAGCGATGCCCTGGCGCGATCCCGGTCCGTCACAGCTCCGTCTGTTCTGACCGGTATCAGACCTCGAACCTCGCGTGACCGTGAAACGCGACACTCGAACACCCCAAGGGTGACGAGATTTTCGGGTCGGATCCGGGAGGGGTGACGAGATTGTCACCGCGAAGGGTGACGAGGTCGTCGCGCGCCCCTGGTGACGAGATTGTCAGGCAGATCCCACCCTTCGTTGATCGACCTATGATCGACCCTCCCCCCAACCCCCCTCCTGCGGAGGGGGCGAGATCAGGCTGTTGAGGATGGGGGGTGGTGCTCGAGCCCGGATGCGGTACAATGGCAGGGCTCGCGACGAGGTGAACGATGCGCTGGTACTTGTCCGGTGTCCTGGTGTTTGCTGGCTGTGGATCGGGTGACTGTCCCGACGGATTCCTTCGAGACAACGACGGCAACTGCCTGCAGGTCGACGACGGCGAGGACGTCGTGCGTGACCCGGATGACGACACCGGCCCGCCGCCCGACGAGTCGTCGCGGGTCACGGACGTCGAGGTGTACTGCAACGGCGAGGCCGCGGTCACCGACTGGCTGCTCGAGGTGTGGGCGTGGACCGACGGCGACCCGTCGAACGTCGAGTGCCTGGTCGAGCAGCGCGGCGTCGAGGTCGCCTGGATCGATCTTCGCGACTACGGCGACGGCGAATGGTACGGCTCGTTCTGGGAAGACGTCGTCGGCAGCGACTGCGACGACCCGAACGGCCTGTTCGTGACCTGCTACGCCATCGACTGACGCTCAGGCTGGAATCATCCCCACGAGGTCGGAGGCCGACTTCGCCTTCGCGGCGAGGGCGACGATCCGCTCGCGAACGGGCTTCGTGAAGCCCTCGCGCGCGCCGACGGCGTGGTTCTGGATGTCCCCCATCAGCGCCTCGATGGCGGCCAGGTCCCACACGAGGCGCGCCTCGCCGAGCTCCTGCGGCTGCTCGCCGAGGTCCTTGTCGCCGCCGACGGTCTTCGACATCGCGACCGCGGTGCTGACGTTCTTGACCATCTCCGAGATGTGCGGCAGGACGGCCTTCGCCATCTCGGCCTGGGCGGCGATCGTCGCGGCCTGGGCGGCGCCCTGCAGCTGGCCCTTGAGCTCGCCGATCTCGTGCGCGAACCCGATCAGGTCGCCCATCGCGTTGAACAGGCCGGTGATGGCCGTCTTCGCCATGTCGGTGTTCGCCTGGATGGCGTTCCCGCTCGCGCGCTGCAGCCACTCGACGCCGGTGAGGTCGTTCGAGGCGGCCATGCTCGGGTCCTCGCCGGCGAGCTCGACCACCTTGGCGGACAGGTACTCGAAGAAGCCGTCCTCGCCGTTGCGGTAGGCGAGCACGAACAGGCTGCCGCGGTCGCCGCTCTCGGAGAGGCGCTCGAGCTCCTGGGCGATGGACTGGGCAAGCTGGGCGGGGTCCGTCGAGCCGATCTCCCAGTCGATCCGCATGGTCGAGTTGCCGCGCCGCCGAAGGCTCGGGGCGGGTCCGAAGAACAGCAGGCGACCATCCGACGGCTTGTCGGCGTCGATGGCGAGCACCTTGGCCACGAAGGCCTCGATGTCGCGCTTTGACTTGTCGATGGGCAAGAGGGCCTCCGATGGACCTCTCGCGGCAGCGCCTGGCATTGTTGCTCGTGTCGGGGGTTTGCGCAACAGCCGGCGCATTGTTGCACGACAACCGAGAGCGATGCCGGGTTGTCGCGTTGTCGCGCCGTCGACGGGTGCCGAGCGTGCAACAAGCGGCGTCCGTCGGTGCTCGGGCTTGTTGCGGCGCGGCGTTGACACGATGTGACGCGCTCGGGTGGTGCGTTTCTCCGGGGTCGGCCTTGTCGCGGGCTTGTTTCGTCTGGTGGAACGCCGGCTCCCTGGCGTAGCTGTTCCTCGACGGGGTTCCGTGACCCCCGGAGGTTTCATGCCGACCAATCTCCCGGCGAAGTACTCGGGATCGAAGTTCGTCTCCGGCCTCGCGAAGGCCAAGGATGCCGCGGTCAGCCGCGCCGCCAGCGCTCAGCAGGCCGCGAAGGCGGCCCAGTCGGGCACCGCCGTCATCATGCGCCAGGGCATCGTCGCGATCCCGACCGCGGGTGTGTGCGGCGCGCTCGACGGAGCCATGGGCGACCGGGCGGACAACGCCATCAGCACCCCCGAGGTCCTGACCATCGCGGGCGGCCTCGCCGCCATCGTGACCGGGTCTCCGGTCCTCGGGAGCGTCACCGTCGGCGCGGCCTCGGCGAGCGCGTACAAGCACGGGCGCAAGCTCGGCGCGAAGTACAAGCTCAAGATGGCCGGCGGCTGATCCCGATGTGCGGGTGTGCTGTCAACGTCGAGAAGCGGTCGTGGATCGTGATGATCCCGTCGGCCGCGCTGTCGACGAGCGGCACCACGCACACCGCGACCTGGTCGTTCCAGGCGGGGAAGAACACCGGCAACGCCTCGACGGCCACGCCGCCCCCCTGGTCGCGAGACGTCCCTCGACGGCTCGCAGCGACCTACGCCGAGGACTGCACGTACCTCGAGCTGCGCGTCGGCAGCGCCGACGGCGAGCTCCTGGGTGGTCGGTTCCCGGCCGAGGCGGGGGACCTCGAGGTCCCCATCCCCCCCGAGCTCCCCGACATCTACGTCAAGGCCGTCGGTCCTGCGACCGCGCCTGACGTCTTCCTCCGTTTCGACGCTGTCATTCCCTCCATTCCGGAGTCCTGCCCATGAACCCCATCCAGCTCCTGCTCGCCCTCGGCCACGCGCCTCCGGTCCGCCTCCCGCGTGACTTCGCGTCGGGCCCGTTCGAGCTCACCGGCACGTTCGACTACGACGCCGGCGCCCACACCGTGTGCTCGTTCAAGACGGCGGCGAACATCCCCGAGCTCGACCCGCTCAAGACCCGCCTGCAGGCGAACGCCGACAACCCGTCGGTCATCCTCGCCGTCGACGCCATCGAGATCATCTTCATCGACAAGGCCGTCGTCGACGACTCCGACCCCGAGGACGTCCGCGAGGTGTTCGAGAACCTGTACCTCGAGCACACCGTCGGCGAGACCACCCGGCGGTGGAAGCTGTTCGACGGCTGCCACTTCGACACCCAGCCGGTGGCGATGGTGGACTCCGACCTCGCGACGACCACGTACGCGTACCGGTACAAGATCCACGGCGAGCAGCAGTTCGCCGAGGGCACGCTGCTGTTCGACCTCGAGGACGACGCCACCGTCGCCGTGAAGGCCGGCGCCAACAGCGCGAACCAGTTCGGCGCGAACGCCGACGTGCGGATCCGCCTGCACGGCGCCGCCTGGTCCAAGTCCATGAAGGGCTGGAAGGACACGTCCGAGGCGTACAAGGGCGGCAACAGCTGCGGCACGCCCGACGCGCAGCTCGCGGACATCCAGGCTGCGACCGCCGTCAAGGCGCAGAACCAGGCGCTCCACGCGCTCCGGTACAAGCAGTCCTGATCTCCTCGAGCCCGAGCCCTCGGGTGGTTCTTCGCGAGCCTCCCCAACCCGAGGGCCCGGGCCTTCGTCTCCTTCGTCCTGCCGATCTGACGGGAGGTCCTCGTGGCCGACGACAGCCCCATCTCCGACGACGCCCAGGACGTGCTCAACCAGGTCCTCGAGCGGTTCCGTGCGCCGATCCCCGACGTCTGGCCGCTCGAGGTCGAGCCCCTGACTGACGCCGAACGCCGCGAATGGCTGCGCAAGGGCGCGGGCGGGCTGGGGATGGCCCCGTCCGCCGAGCGTCTCGCGGCGTGGGCGGCCGCCGCGGTGCGCGGGAAGGGCCTCGTGTCGACTGTGGCGGGGTTCGGCATCGAGCTCGGGCCGCTGCCGCTCGAGACCGCCTGGGCGCTCGGCCTGGCCATGACGGCCGGCGCCGCCACGCGCGTCGAGGGCGAGCTCCGCACCGAGGTCCTGGCCCAGCTGGTGCCCGTCCTGGGTCAGGTGTACGGGGCGGTCAAGGCGCTGCAGGACTCGGTCGGCCTTGGGGTCGACGCCGACCGCGCTCGGGCTCGGCTGCACGAGTTCATCGTGTACCTGCGGGACAACCCGAACGTGCTCGTGCCGGTCGCGGGCCTCTCCGAGGTGCAGCTCCGACTGTTGCGCAAGAACATCGCCGCTCGGCGGGACACCCTGCCCGCGCGCGACCCTCATCCGACGATCGCGGCGATCAGCGACGACCAGATGCGCAACGCCCTGCGCTCCGTCGAGTCGGGTCTCGGCTCGTCGCCGACTGCGGTGCAGCTCGCGGCCTATCTGGCGCTCGGCGTCGTGGGGCGCGGGATCTCCGTCGCGACCGCCAACGGCACCGTGAGCGAGCTCGGCGTGCTCACCGTCGACCAGGCCTGGCGCGCCGCGCTCGACTTCGGGCCGCGCGTGCAGGCGTTCGCGTGGGATTTCCTCACGCGACCCGAGGTGTGGGGCGGACGCACGCCCGCGCCGCGCCAGGCCCCGGGGCCGCGTGGCGGAACGACCCAGGGCACCGCGCCCGTCCTGTACACCCCGTGGCTGTATGGCGGCCTCGTGCTCGCGTTCGGCCTCGGCGTCGCTCTGTTCCTGTGAGGTGCTCGTGGACCAGCTGATGCTCCTCAACGCGTACAAGGACGGCTCGCAGCCCTCGGGCGGCCTGTCCGACGACGCGCCCGGCCCGAGCCGCACCATCATCGACTGGATGCTCGCGCCGTACGACCTCGTGAAGGGCGCGATTGACCGCGCCGGTGACGTCGTCGAGTCCGGATACGACGCGGTCAAGTCCGGCATCAACGTCGTCGCCGACCTGCCCGGCAAGGTGCTGCCCGACACGAGCTCGACGAGCTGGTTCGGCGGCCTGGTCGGCGCCGTGACCGGCTGGTTCAAGGCCTTGCCGCTCCTGGCGGGCGGCCTCATTGGCGCGTACGCGTTCGTGAGCGCCACCGGTGCGTTCGGGTTCTACCTGCTCTATCGAGCCGGCGTGCTCACTGCTGCGGGCCAGGGGCTCACGAGCCTCCTCTCGGTGGTCGTGTGAACCCGTTTTTCGCGATCGCGGGTCTCGGCCTCGTCGGCGCCGTCGGCGCGGCCGTTGTCGCCTGGTGGCGCGGAGACGCGCCGGCGCCGGCGGCGCCCTCGAGCTCGACCGAGACCAAGGGGGCGGGGGCGCCCCCCAAGGCGCTGCCGGGTCCGGTGACTCCGAAGGGTTCGGGGAGCTCGACGAGCTCGACGACGCCGGACGACCGCGCGACGAACATCGCCGCCCGATACGGCATCGCCGCGCCGCTCGCGAAGGCCGTCGTCGACGTCGCCGATAGCCTCGGCGCGCGGGCTGACGACCTGGCCGCGGTGATCTGGTTCGAGTCGGGCCGCACGTTCCGACCGGACGCTCGGCATCCGACGTCGGGCGCGACCGGCCTGATCCAGTTCATGCCGAGCTCCGCGCAGCGCCTCGGCACCACGACCGAGCAGCTCGCTCGCATGACGGCCGAGCAGCAGCTCCGCGGCCCCGTCCGCGAGTACCTGCGTCGCGTGAAAGATGGCGAATGGTGGGATGGTTCGGCGTATGCGCGCAACGCGTCATCGCCGTACCCACCGCACCCGATCGCCGACCTGCAGTCGCTCGCGATGAGCGTCTTCTTCCCCTGGGCGCGCCCGGCCTTGCGGCTCGATGAGCCGTTGCCTGCGAACGTCCAGACCGCCAACCCCGGCATCCGCACGGCTCGTGATTACCTCGCGAAGCTCCTGCGCGTGCAACCTGGAGTCGCAGCATGAACGCCACCATCCGCCCGTCCTGGAACGCCATCCGGACCGCCACCCGCAACGTCACGACCGCGATCGTTGCCGGCGAGGCCATCAACGCCAAGGCCGAGAAGGTCATCGTCGCCGACCTCGGCGCCGCGGCCGTCGCGTACGCCAAGCGTCGCGTGCGCAACGGCAAGAAGGGCCGGGCGACCGGTCGGTTCGCCGACGCGATCCGCACCGCCGGCGACGTGCTCCGGTTCCGTCAGTGGCTCGTCGACGCCGTCGCCGACGGCAAGATCAGCGACAAGGAGCTCGCCGACCTCGCCGGCCGCACCCTGCTCGCCGCCGCTCGCGGCTGGGCCGAGGCGCGCAAGGCCGGGACCGCCGCCGAGGCCGACACCACCACCGAGAACGACGCCTCCGAGCGGGAGTGACCCATGGCCCGGATGGGTGGCGGCCGCCTCCGACGTCCCACGACGGCTGAGCTCGTCGCGCTGACGTCGACGCGCCGCCGCGCGCCGGCGCCGTTTGATCTGGGTGCGGCGGGAGTCGTCGCGGTGTCGGCGTACATGGTCGCCGGAGGGCCCGGAACGCTGTTGATCGTCGGCGAGGAGGGGACCTCCATCGAGCACCTCCCAGCGTCGGAGGAGGCTGCCGGCGACGCGCTGCGCCTGTACGACGCTGGCGATGGCGTGCTGATGCCGCGCTGGGAGACTTGGAACCCGCTGTCTGCGTTGACGACGGCCGGCGACCAGTTCGCCCACAACGGATCCACGGTGACCCGGCTGCCGCGGGGCACGGTCGCGATGGGTTCCGGGACCGAGATCGACTTCGCCGCCGGTGACCGGTTCACCAAGACGTTGACCGGCGCGACCACGTTCACGGCCACGAACACCTCGTGGGGTCACCGCTCGGTGCTGCTCGAGATCGAGCCGGACGGTCAGGCGGAGCCGACGTGGCCCGGGACCACGACCGCGCTCGAGGGCGGCACCTGGTCGACCGTCCATACAAACTTCGTCGTGCTGGTGCGTCGCGGAGCAGGCACCTACCTCCGAACCGTTTCGCAGGTCGCGTGATGTTGTGCCTCCTGGCCGCCATGATGCGGGGGCCGGGCGCGCCCGCGGCCTATTCGGGCGACCGGGCGTGCTCGCTCGACGGCGTCGACGAACTGCTCGTCGGGCCCTCGCTCACGCTGTCGACGTCGGCCGGGTTCGGTGTGTCGATGTGGGCCAAGCGCAACGATAGCTCGGGATCGGAGTTCTTCTTCCATCTTCGAAACTCCAGCTCAAAGGCTCTGTCGATCTACTCGACCGCCCTGAAAATCACGACGACGTTCGCGTCCACAACGACGATCGGCGGCGAGACGACCGGCAACGTGCTCACGGCGGGCCAATGGGCGCACATTGCGGTGTCCGTCGACAAGCCGTCGAATCATCGGCTTCGGTTGTGGGTGGACGGCGTGCTCGTGCAGACCTGGACGGGGACGCTGACCGACACGTCCTTCGCGTCGACATTCACGGTGGGTCGTCAGTTTTCTCCGGCCAGTATCTACTTGAATGGTGGGGTGTGTGACCTGGCGGTTTGGGACGCCTCTCTGACCGACGCCAACGTCGAGGACATGCACAACGGCGGCGTGCGCGGCGATCCTGAGGGCCTGTCCGGACTGACCGCCCGGGCGCTGTGGGCGTTCCGCGCGTCCGACGACATGACGGGGACCACGGGATCGATCGCCGACCTCAAGGGCGGGTCGCCGCTGGTCCCCACCAACACCGAGTCTGGCGACCTCGTTGTGGGGCCCTCGTGACGCTGTACGCCATCGTTTCAACTCCCGCTCCGGAAGACCCGATCTGGTCCGAGGTCGGCGTAACGCCCGACACCGCGCGGCCCAGTTTGGACGGAGCCCTGCGGATCCTGAGCTGGGAGGGTCCGGACATTCCGCCCTCATTGCCCGAGGGGACTGTGGTGTACGGCAGGGGCGATGATGAGCGTCCGAACATCTTCGACGAGCTGGAAAGCCAAACCTGGACGCCGCTGGAGGTGCCTTGACCCTCGCCGAACGCGTGGCTCAGCTCGAGGGCTGGGCATCGGCCCACGACCAGCTCGACGCGGAGGACCGCGAGGAGCTCGACCAGGTCGAGGCTCGGGTGGCGCGCATCGAAGACGCCATCCTCGTGACGCCTCGCCGCGCCCTCGTCGGCGGTGGCGTCGGCAGCTCGGCCGGGGCCGTCCTGCTGTGGCTCCTCAACCTCCTGGCCGATCGGATGGCCGGGTGAACAATCCGGTGAACACTCGGGGCCAAACGGGGCGGGCGTCGGCCACTCGACCCTCTCCAGCATCGAGCGCGGCGCGTTCCGCCCGTCCTACGACACAGCCCGCGCCCTCGCGCGCTGGCTCGGCTGGACCGTCGAGCAGGTCATGGACGCCGCCGATCGCCCTGCCCCCTGCTACGAAGTGGTCGCGTCTGGCCGCGGCCTGACAATGGACTGGCTGAACGTCGCGCAGGCGCGCGCCTCGACCCAGGACCGCGACGGCGCCATCGCCGGCCTTCGTGAGGCACTGGACGCCGCAGAGACGAGCGAGGATCGCCACAACATCTTCACGGCATGCGCGATCGCCGCGGGAACCCTCGCGAACCTGGGCGAGCGCCCCACCGGCCTCGGCCTCCTCACTCGTGCCCTGGAAGCGCTCGACCTGGCCGACTCGCGCGAGCACATCGAAGTGCTTGAGGCCGCGCTGGCGCTTCGAGACTGGGGCGCCGCCGCGGAGCTGTTTGCGCGCGTCCTGGTGCTCGAAGGCGTCGCCGAGTGGCGCGAAGATGGAGCCGTCGGCGTGCTCCAACGACACCGCGAACACTGGAATCACCCGCCGCTTCAGGGTCCGTTCCAGTTCGTGCTCGGCGAGGTCGGGCCCCCGCCCAACCCCGACGGCGACGCAGCCACGGCGGACAGCGAGCTCGCTGTCCTTGAGTCGACCCGACCCTGGCGGCGGGCCGCAGCCGCAGCCGCGGCGGCCGCCATGGCGGAAGACACCCGGGAGGAGTGATGGAGGAACCGCGTCGCCTCTCCGCTGCCCTCGACAGCCTGCTCGCTCCGCCGGCAATCGCGCGCCAGCTGCAGCCCTCCCGGCTGGTGATGCAGCCCCAGACGGACACGACAAAGCATTGGGCGTGCTACGAGGGCGGGTACGCTCACGGCCCCGCGCTGGCGAGCGCTCGCTCTGCGGCTTCGAGGAGGTCCTCGGGCACGGGGGCGTATGCGCGCGGTCGGTAGCGCGCGTCGTGGATCGTTCCGGACGCCCACGTACCCTGCACGTGCAGGGTGGGGCTCGTGATGTCCACGACTTCATCCGCGTCGACGGAGACAGTGTACTCGCGTTGGTTCCACTGGAAGGTCGTCTGGGGCATGGTCGGTTCTCCGCGAGGGGGAGGGGGACGCCGCCCGGGGACCCATTCCCCGGGCGGCGATTGCTTGGGTGGGGCGCACCGCGGGTCGTCGGGTACCGAGGACTTCTCCCCGCGCCCGGTCACGACGGCGAGGAACAGGTCGGGGGCGTCGAGGTCGACCTGGAGGCAGGCTCGCCACGCGGTGACGAACGGATCGTGGTTCACCGCGTCACCGCCCGGGCCGCTTCGTCCGCACCGTACTTCGACGCGATCGCCTCGCGGAGCAGCCCGATGGTCGGCCCGGTCAGGGTCCAGAGCCCGAGGGCGCCCCGGATCTCGGGCGCGTCCTCGATCTCGACGCAGAGGTCGCGGGCCCAGCACCAGGGGCCCGAGGCCCAGGGGTCGTCTTGCTTACACCGCGACGCCCGCCAGGGCCTCTCCAGCCAGTCGGCAAGCGAAACGGAGCGGACGAAGCGGACGGCGCCGACGACGCGACGCATCGGGAGCACCCGATCGATGGCCTCGGGACCGAGCCTGAGCATCGCCGCCTCCGCGACCCACACGTCCGGGAACGGCCGGGCCCCCGCGTGGATCGCGACCCAAGCCGGAAGGGGGACAGTCGACGGGAACGGCCTCGGTCGGTTCTCGACGCGCTTCCGGCCCTCGCGGACGAGGGCGGTCGCGAAAGGCTGCAGGACGGTCAGGGCCCTCATGGCTTGCCACCCTGCCCTTCAAGGGCGTTGACCAGCGCCGATCCTTCGGTCGGGCCGATTCCGAGGATGCTCGCGCGGTCGAACAGCACAACGCGCCACCCGTCCGGGTAGCCCTCGACCCGCAGGAGCCGGTCCCTGTAGGCGTTGCGGAGCCGGGTCACTATGTGGCCGAGAGTGCCCGCATCGGTCACGTCCGGGAGCGCGTCCTTGCGCACCGACGGAGGCACTCCGAATACCACCGCCCGGGTGGCACCCCCGATCGGGAGCTTCGCGAGGCCATGTGCCGCGACGTGCGACGCCTGCCTCTCGAGCGCCGCGATCAGCTCGCCCGCTGGCTCTCCTCGACCCTGGGCTCGTGAGGTCATCGGAGCCTGAGGGCGCGGGCGATGGCGTCGTCGTCGACGACGTCGACGATGTCGGGGCCGCGTCGACGAGGGCCTCGAGGCTTTGGGGCGGCGGCCTGGTGCAGGCCTCGCCACCAGTCGCGGCAGGCGTCCTCGGACGGCCACCAGGAGGTTCCGGCGTCGCCGTAGGCCGCGGGGCGGCGGTGGGGCGGCTGCTCGGCGATGACGCGTCGGATCGTGTTCCGACCGACGCCGAGCACGCGGGCGGCCTCGCGGACGCCTCGGACGGCGCCGGCGGGCGTCGGCGGGGCAGGGCGCTCGACGAGGCCGCGCTCGGACAGCTCCACGCGCAGAGAGACGACCTCGGCGCGGAGCTCGGTGAGGAGCTCGAGGAGCTGGGCGGCGTCACTCATCGTCCGGCTCCGGCCACTGGCTCTTTCCGGCGCGGCGGATCGCATCGGCCAGCAGGCGCAGGACGGCGCGCAGCTCGCGCTCGGTGACGGTGATCGGCTCGTCCGTCGGCGACAGCTGCGCCGCGGCCGAGCTCGCCATCACGAACGCGTCCGGCGGCGCGACCTCGTGGATCGCATCGCGAGCCGAGCACCGGGCGACGAGGCGGTTCCAGGCGGCGAAGTCGGTCACTGGGGGCCCTCCGCATCATCGCAGTCGTCGTCCGGGCACCCGCCGACACACGTCGCGATGGAGTTGCCGTCGTAGTCCTCGTTGCCTTGGTACTCGGCGTCAAAGGCGCCGCAGCGCGAGCAGCGCGTGTTGTTGCGGCCGCCCTCGAACACCCGGCCCTCCCGCCGGATCCGCTCGTTGTTTCGGTCGAAGTCGTTCACGGGAGCTCCGTGCAGGGTGGCGTGCGGTGGTGACCGGTCTTGGACTTCGGGCCGAGGACGACGACCCATTCGTGTCGGCCGCCGGGATGGCGGCGGACGCGGCCGAACTCGGGGAACGCGCCAAACCCGCGTCGAGCGCGAAGCAGACCGCACCGGTCGCACCGGTGGACGGTTCCGAGGCCCGGAAGCTCCGGGACCGAGTGGGCAACCCAGGCGTGCTTCATGCGGCCGCCAGGAGCCGGACGCGCTCGGCCGGCAGGGTGCGGTAGCCGCGGTCCTCGAGGACGACGGTGACCGCCTGGTGGTCGAGCTGGGCGTCGGTCGGGCGGCACCAGGCCGGGCGCCAGCGGCCGCCGGCGACGAGCTGGACCTCGCACCGCGGCCAGGTCTTCCGGGGGCATTGGGCGGCGGCGCGCTTCATGCGGCCCCCTTGGTCGACTTCCGGGCGGTCACAGGTGGCTCCCCGACTGCTCGACGACGGCGTCGCAGCCCATGCACGCCCACCGCACGATCTTGCGGCCGCACTCGGTCCGGACGCTGTACGTCCACGAGTGCGATTGGCAGGTGAACGTCAGCCGCCGACACGGGCCGTGCGGCAGCTTGTGGGCGACCGACCGGGGGCTCACGCGACCTCCAGGAGGCGCCGGAAGGCGTCGGCGACGGGCGGGCGGGCGCGCAGCTCCTCGACGTGGCGCTCGACGCGGTCGAGGGTGACGGCAAGCAGCTCGACGCGTCGGCCGAGCTCGTCGACCACCCGGAGGCGCTGCTCGAGGCCGGCGAGGGACGCGCCGAGCTTCTGCAGGTCGTTCGCGAGCAGGGCGGCGAGCAGTTGCGCGCCCTCGCGGCCGGCGCGGGTGGCCTCTTCGGCGGCGTCGTGACGCAGCCCGCGGACCTCGGCGCGAATGCACTCGACCGCGCCAACGACGTCGACGGCGAGGTTGTTGACGCTCGCGATCGTCTGCCCCGACTCGATGACGAGCAGCTCCACGCACGCGCTGCAGACGTCCTCCGTCGTGAACGAGGGCCTCGCCCAGTAGCAGGGCGACTCGCCGTCGGACTCGACGCACGCCTGGTCGTCGGTGCAGCCGCACAACACGCACCGCCGGACCTCGAAGACGACGTCGCCGTCGCTTTTCTCGGAGTTTCCGGTGTCGGTGTCGGTGTCGACATCCGGCCAGTCGGCGAGGGTGAGCTCGGGCTCGTCCTGCAGGCTCGCCGACGCGGCACGGACCTCGGCGCCGAGGGCCTCGGGGTCGACGCCCATCGCCGACAGGACCGACTCGACGTCCCCGCCGATGTTGAGCTGGGGGCGGTCGGTGACGCGGCCGTCGTCGTCGAGGCCCCAGCGGGTCACGTCGACGAAGCCGTCGCCGGCGGCGTCGGGACCTTGATCGATCCGATTCGGATCGGTCAGGTCGTCACCGATCCGGTCCGGATCGGTCGACGGGGTGTCGTCGCCGGCGACGCCGTCCTCGTCCGTCCC
>CAZRLR010000032.1:0-18485 GCA_964600395.1 uncultured Conexibacter sp. | reverse complement strand
AAGCCGAGCAGCATGGCCACCTGCATGAGGAACCAATACGCCGCGTGGTCGGGGGTCAGGTGGGGGTCGGGGAACAGCACGAGCTGGATGACGGCCATGAAGCCGAACACCCCCACCTCGAAGGCGACGAGCGAGAGCGTGTCGGCCTTCAGGGCCGCGGAGAGCCCTGCGCCGGGCGTCAGGTCTCGCGCCGGCTTGATCGCCGCGTACTGAAAGGCGATGCCCAGCCCGAAGGCGATGGAGAAGTTCACGAGGTACTCCGCGTAGAGCGCGAGGCCGGCGACCTTGAGCGCCAGGGCGAAGACGACCCAGGCACCGACGATGTCGCCGAGCGTGCATCCGGCCCCGCAGTGTCCGACGCCGATGCCGACGGACACCGCGTCGTCGTAGTCCGCCTCCTCGCGCGTCGCCTCCCGCCATCGCGGGCTGTTGGGCAGGCCGAAGCGGCGGTAGGCCCACAGCGCGACGGGTCCTGCGTAGAGGGCGGTGATCGGCCAGACGGCCTCCATCACCCGCATCCGCTGGCGGTGGCCGCGCACGTGGATGTCGGCGGCGATGGCCGCTGCGCAGCAGACGGCGACGAGCAGGGAGGCCCACGCGAGGACGGTGAGCCAGGTCGGTGGCATGGGGGGCGGTCCTCAGCCGGCGCCCGCGGCGGACGGGACGAGGAGGACGGGGCACGGCGCATCGCCCACCAGGGCATGGGCCGTGCTCCCGACGAGCGCCGCCCGCACCACGCCGTGACCGTGGGTCCCCACCACGATGATCGCCGCCCCGCGCTCGGCCGCGAGCCGGCGCAGTCCGGCGGCCGGCGAGACGTCCTGCAGCAGCAGGACCTCGGCGTCGCCGGCGCCGGCCGCCTGCGCCGCGCCGAGGAGGGACTCGCGTGCAGCGCGTTCGGCCTCGGCGGCTTCCTGCTCGGTGACCGCCGCGGCGTGGACCGGGACCCCGACGCCGAGCGCGGGGGTGGCCACACCCATCTCGGGAAGCGCCGGCACGAACGCGGTCGCCGTGCGGACGTGCGCGACGAGCAGCCGGTCCTCCAGGCGACGGGCAAGCTCCGCCGCCACCGCCAGCGGCCCGGTCATCGGCCCGGTCGTGTCCACCCCACAGATCAGCAACGGTCGCATGGCCGTCGATCTGCCCCGGTGGCCACAGCCGGCCCCGTCCCAGGTCAGGCGCCGGACCCTGGCCGGCGGCCGTGGGGGCGCCAGCGGGCGCCCATGGGGGTCTGCACCCATGTCATCCCGTCTCCGGGCTGGTCATCGTCTGATCATGGAACCGCAGCGCCCGATCAGGGTCCTCGTCGTGGACGACCACCCAGCGGTCCGTGCCGGGGTCGCGGCGCTCGTCGACGCCGAGCCCGGGCTCATCGCCGTCGACGCGGTCGGCGACGCCTACGCCGTCCCGCCGGCCGTCCAGGCCAAGCGCCCGGACGTCGTCGTGCTCGACTATCAGCTGCCCGGTGTGGACGGCCTCTCGCTGTGCCGCGCCGTCACCCGCCAGCCGCTGGCCCCGGCCGTCCTCGTCTACTCGGCCTTCACCAGCCGGGAGATGGTCGTGCCGGCACACATCGCCGGCGCCCGCGCCATCGCCGACAAGGCGATCGAGCCCCGTGAGCTGACGCTCATGATCCGCCAGCTCGCCGCCGGCGAGAATCTGCTCGAAGCGCCGGCGCCGGACCTCATGGAAGCGGCCGCCCACCGCCTCGACGAGGAGGACGTCCCCCTGCTCGGCATGCTCGTCGGCGGCGTCGACCCGGCGGGCGTCGCCGAGGTTCTCGGCGTCTCCCCGGAGGCCACCGAACGACGGGTCGACCGTCTGCTCTCCCGGCTGGTCGTCGCCCGCAGCGTCCGATGAGCGAGGTCGTGACGCCCGCGCGGCGCCACCGCCCACGGCATCCGTCGACGCTCCGGCTCGTCATCGCGGCCAACGCGGCGGTGCTCGCGCTCGCCATCGCGTTGCTGGCGTCCACGCCGCTGACCGTCAGCTGGCCCGCCAACCTCCGCGGCGGGCTGATCCTCGGTGTCGCGATCCTGGCGACGGTGGCGGTGCAGGCGTTCCTCGCGAAGCTCGTGCTGGCCCCCCTCGGGTCGCTCTGGCAGCTGATGCAGGCCGTCGATCCGCTGGCGCCCGGACAGCGCATCGGGCTCCGGGCGAGGACGACCGAGGTGGCCGACCTCGTCGACGCCTTCAACGCCATGCTCGATCGTCTGGAGGAGGAGCGCCGTCAGAGCGCCCGGCGGGCACAGGCCGCCCAGGACGCCGAGCGACGTTGGCTCTCGCTCGAGCTGCACGACCAGATCGGCCAGGAGCTCACCGCGCTGCTGCTCGGCATCGGCGTCGCACGGAACCTCGAGGGCGACCGGCAGGCCGCGGCGCTGGAAGCCGCGCTGACGACCGCGACGGAGTGCCTCGAGCACGTGCGCACGATCGTCGACCATCTGCGCCCCGCCGTGTTGGACGACCTCGGCCTGGTGAGCGCCCTCGTCCACGTGAGCGACCGCTGCGCGACAGCCGGCGGCCTCGCCCTGCAGCGGCACTTCGCCCCCGGGCTGCCCCGGCTGTCGGACGAGGCCGAGCTCGGCGTGTTCCGCGTGGCGCAGGAGAGCCTGACGAACGTCGTCCGGCATGCCCGGGCGCAGAACGTCAGCCTGCGTCTGCTCCCCCACGCCGGCGGTGTCCGGCTCGTCGTCGAGGACGACGGCGTCGGGCCGGGTGCACCGGGCCGCCCGCCGGGCGGCTCCGGTGTCCGTGGCATGCGCGAGCGGGCGTTGCTGCTCGGGGCCACGCTCGAGCTCGCCGCGCGCCACCCCCGCGGCACCCGCGTGACGATGGACGTCCCCTTCACCGAGATGTCGGCGGCCGACGACCACGTCCCTCCCACGGCCGGCCGGCCGCCGTTCTAGCCCATCGCCCCCGTCGCCTGAGACGGGTTTGGTGGGTCCAGCCCCGCCCGATGGGGGCCGTCCACCATGCGCGGCGACCGCCGCGCCAGCACGATGTGCCCATGCACCTCGGCACGCTGGATCGAGTCCCCGTCTTCGAGCACGACCCCGGCCTCCTCGACGGCCTGCCCCCCGAGTCGGCCGACGTCCTGCGGCGTCGCGTCTTCGTCCAGCGCACCTGGACCCGGGCCGGGACCTGGCAGCCGGGTGACGACGAGGCACCGGCGGGCCACCTCGGCCTGCTCGTCCTCGACGGCCTGCTCGTGCGGACCGTGGGCTTCGGCGGCCGGGCGTGCTCGGAGGTCGTCGGCGCCGGTGACCTCCTCCGGCCGTGGGACGGCCAGGCCGCCTGGTCCTCCGTCGCCTGCGGAAGCACCTGGCACGTGTTGCTGCCCGCCTCGTTCGCCGCCCTCGACGTCGACTTCGCGCGCCAGGCCGGCCGCTTCCCCACGGTCATGGCACAGCTCATGGCGCGGACGACCCTCCGCGCGCGCAACCTCGTGCACCAGGCGGCGATCGCGCAGGTCCGGCACGCCGAGACCCGGATCCTGCTGGCCCTGTGGGGTCTCGCCGACCGCTGGGGCTGTGTGACCCCGCAGGGCGTCCGGGTCCCGGTGCCGTTGACGCACCGCCTGCTGTCGCAGCTGACCTGCCTGCAGCGGCCGACCGTGACGTCCGCCGTCCGCAACCTGACGCAGGAAGGTGCCCTCTCGCGGACGGAGGATCGCGGCTGGCTCCTGCACGGTGAGCCGCCCTCACCGGCGTCGATCGAGACCGCGGGCGGGCCCGGGCGTCGGCTCGACCGGCTGACGGGCTGACGCCGTCGGCTGTCTCAGGCCTCGCCGCTGAGCCGCCGGGTCGCACCGGCGAACGCCCGTTGGACGAGCCCGTGCTCCCGCAGCGCCGACCGGGCGGCGTTCGCCCCGCAGGCGCCGTGGACCCCGCCGCTCGGGTAGGCGGACGCGGACGCCAGATAGAGCCCGGCCACCGTCGTCTCACTGCGCCCGAGGCCCGGGATCGGCCGGAAGACGAGCTCCTGGTGCAGCTGCGCGGTGCCCCCGTTGATCGCGCCGCCCTTCAGGTTGGCGTTCATCGCCTCGAGGTCCTGCGGCGTGGTGATGTGGCGGGCGAGGACCTTGCCGGAGAAGCCCGGCGCCATCGCCTCGATCTGCGCCGTCATGCGATCGGCGAAGCGCTCACGCTCGCCACGGTCACCCCAGTCCCCGGTGAGGCCTTCGTCTGCCGCGTCGCCCTCCACCCGCCTCGGCAGGTGGGTGTAGGCCCAGAAGATCTCCTTGCCCGGCGGCATCCGCGACGGGTCGGCCTGCGCGTACTGCCCGGCGACGAGGAAGGGTTGCGCCGGCACCTGCCGCAGCGCGATCTCCGTCATGCCCTTCGTGAGGACGTCGATGTCCTCGGCGATGTGCACGGTCCCGGCGCGGCCCGTGTCGGGGTGCATCCAGGGAATCGGGCCGTCCAGCGCGAAGTCGAGCTTGAAGGTCGAGAAGCCGAACTGGAAGCGCTGCAGCGCGCGCCGCACCGGCGGGGGGACGTGGGCCTCGTCGAGGAGCTCCAGATAGAGCTGGGGGGCATCGACGTCGGCGAGGACGGCGCGCCGGGCCTCGACGGTCTCGCCGCCGTCCAGGCGCACCCCGACGGCCCGGCCGCCGCGCACCTCGATCCGCGTCACCCGGCTGTCGCAGCGGACGCTGCCGCCCTTGCTCTCCAGGCGCCGCACGAGCGCGGCCGTGAGGCTCGAGCTGCCACCCGCAGGAACCGGGAAGCCGACGGTCTGCGCCAGGCCGCAGAGCACCCAGCCGAACATCGAGCTGCCGGGCTGCTCAGGGCTGAAGTCCCCGTGCAGCGCGTTGCCACCGATGAGGCGGGGGCCGCCGACTCCGGTGAAGAGCTCGTCCGCCAGGCGCCGCAGGGGCAGGAGGCCGAAGCGGGCGAAGTTCACGAACCCGCGGTACCCGAGGCGCCGGACCAGCTTCGCCCCGGCGAGGACCGGCGGGAACGGCGTGGTCAGCGCCTGCAGCAGCGCGTCGCCGAGCTCGTCCCAGCGGTCCATGAGCCGGACCCACGCCTCGCCGTCGCCGGCCCCGAAGCCCTCGAGGTTCTCGGCGGTCTCCTGCACCGTGCGGCCGACGTAGGCGACACGGCCTTCGCGATCCGGATGCGCCACGGGCAGCGGCGGGCGGCACCACCGCAGGCCGTGCTCCTCGAGCCCGAGCGCTTGGATCGCAGGGGAGGCGACGGCCAGCGGGTAGAAGGAGCTGAAGCGGTCGTGGACGAAGCCCGGCAGCGTCAGCTCGCCGCTGCGGACGGCGCCGCCGGGCTCCGGCTGCGCCTCGAGCACGAGGACCGACCGGCCGTGGTCGGCCATGACGTTCGCGGCCACCAGGCCGTTCGGCCCAGAGCCGATGACGATCGCGTCCGGCACGGGTCAGCCGGCATCCGCTGCGGCCCCGTCGCGGACCGCGGCCTCGCGCGCGGCCGCCCGCTCCCGCTGCGGCACCACGGTCGCCGCCGGGTCCTCGGCCGACGCCATGCCGGCGGCGAACAGGCCGAAGCGCGTGAGCACCGACCCGGCCAGCAACGCCAGACCGCTGAGCACGGCGGCCGGTCGGCTGCGGTGCCCCGCGGACGCGGCGCCCAGCAGACCGCCGAGCGACACCAGCCTGGCGAGCTTGAGCCGGCGCCCGGCCTTCCCCTGCTGCAGCGCCTCGGCGACCTTCGGATGCAGCCGTCGTTCCATCAGCTGCTCGACCGCGAGCTCGGTGGCGGTGCCGAGGATCGCCATGCGCCGGGCCGGGCCGCTCTGCGCCAGCGGTGCGGCCAGGAGCCCGAAGCCCCCGGCGGCGCTGGCGGCGGAGCCGACGAAGACGAACGGCAGCTCGCGGTGCGCGTCGTGCCACACCGGCACGGCGGTGTCGGCCACCAGCGCCGCGGTGTACGACGCGACACCGGCCCCGAGGACCGCGGCTCCGACGCCGGCGGCGCGCCCGACCGGGCGCCGGATGTCCAACACGTCGCTGCCCGCGCTCGCGACCACCAGCGGTGCGTACGCCGAGAGGATCCACACCCCGACGCTCATGGGTGAGGTGGGCTTGAAGACCCGCAGCATGTTGAGGAAGCGCGCCGGTCGCCCGAGATCGTGGATCAGGGCCAGGAGCGAGACCGAGATCGCACCACCCGCGCAGACCTTGCAGCGCCGGGCCAGTTCCGGGCGCCCGGTGAGATCCGCTCCGGCGGCGAGGATCGACGTGGCGCCGGCCAGGCCACCGGTGAAGAGATAGCCGGCGACGTCGAGCTCCTCCCAGACCGGGGCGTTGATGACCGGCCGGCCGTAGTAGGAGTCGCCCGGATGCTCGTCGCGCGGGGCCTCGCGGTCGCGACGGCGCTTGCCGCCCCGCGACCACATCTGCGCCTCGCGGTCGGGCCGCACGCCGTCCAGGCCCTCGCGGGTGACGTCGGAAGTGCTCATGACCGCACCCCGGCGAAGCTCGCCACGCCGGCGGCCAGCAGCGCCACGGACGCCACCCCGACCCGCCGCCACATCGCGGGCAGGTCGCGGGTCGTCACGATCGGATCCGGCGGCAGGCCGTACACCTCGGGCTCGTCGAGCAGCAGGAAGAACGCACCGTCCCCGCCGACGCCGTCGTCCGGGTCGTGCCCATAGAGTCGGGCCTGGACGACCCCGGCCTCGTGGAGCCGGTCCACGCGCCCGGCGGCGCGCTCGCGCAGCTCGTCGAGGGGGCCGAACTGGATCGAGTCCGTCGGGCAGGCCTTCGCGCACGCCGGCTCCTGGCCGACGCCCAGGCGGTCGTAGCAGAGGGTGCACTTGTGCACGGCGCCGTCGGTCTCGCTGCGGTTCAGGACGCCGTAGGGACAGGCGGGCACGCAGTAGCCGCAGCCGTTGCAGATGTCCTCCTGGACGACGACGGTGCCGAACTCCGTGCGGAAGATCGACCCCGTGGGGCAGACGTCCAGGCAGGCGGCGTGGGTGCAGTGCTTGCACACGTCGGAGGCCATGAGCCAGCGGAAGCCGTCGGGGTCGCGCATGACCTCGAGGTTCGTCTCCTGATCCCCGACGGGGACCCGCTGCTCGACGAAGGCGACGTGGCGCCAGGAGTCCGCCCCGAGCCCGCCGGTGTTGTCGTGGGACTGGCCGAGCCACTCCAGCCCGTCCTCGGGGAGCTGGTTCCACTCCTTGCACGCCACCTCGCACGCCTTGCAGCCGATGCAGATCGACGTGTCGGTGAAGAAGCCCATCCGCGGCGGATGATCGGCGTAGCCATCCTGCGTGGCGGGATCACCGCCATGGAGCAGGATGTTCAGCGGTCCGGTTCCGGTGGTGCTCATGGTGCGATCCCCGTCTTGTCCGTGATGCCGGCCCGATCCTGGTACTCGCGGACGAGCGCCTGGCGACCGGCCCCCCGCGGACGCCGGCCGGGAACGATGTCGACCGAGAGGGTCTTGACCTCCTGGATGTGCGAGCTCGGGTCAAGCGCCATGGACGACAGCTCGTTCATCGAGTCCCCGGTCACGAGCCCGTTGCCGCCCCAGTGGTAGGGGACGCCGATCTGGTGGATCGTCCGGCCGTCGATCCGCAACGGGGTCATCCGGTCGGTCACCATGACGCGCGCCTCGACGACCCCGCGGGCCGTGACCAGCGTCGCCCACCCGCCGTGCTCCAGCTTCCGGAAGGCGGCCAGCTCCGGTGAGACCTCGCAGAAGAACTCCGGCTGCAGCTCGGCCAGGTACGGCGTCCAGCGGGACATCCCGCCGGCGGTGAAGTGCTCCGTCAGCCGGTACGTCGTGACGATGAACGGGAAGATCCGCGACCCCGGCGCCTGCGGATCCGGGTGGTAGCGGTTGTCCTCGTGCTCGTAGAGCTGCCGCGCGGGACTGCGCTGCTGGTCGTACAAGAGGTTGACGACCGGGGAGTCCTGGGGCTCGTAGTGGGTCGGCAGCGGCCCGTCGGCGACGCCGGCCGGCGCGTAGAGCCAGCCCCGCCCGTCGGCCTGCATGATGAACGGGTCGTCCCCGGCCAGCGCGTCGGGGCCCGTCGCGTCGTCCGGCGGTCGGTAGGACGGCGGCTTGTCGGCCTGGAAGTCCGGGACGTCGTGGCCGACCCACTTGCCCTGCTCCTCGTCCCACCACACGAGGGCCTTGCGCTCACTCCACGGCTTGCCCTGCGGGTCCGCCGACGCACGGTTGTAGAGGATCCGCCGGTTCGCCGGCCAGGCCCAGGCCCACTCGCCGCCGAGCCAGTTCTGCTCGGCGGCGGGCTTGCGCCGCGCGGTCTGGTTGACGCCGTCGGCGTAGGCGCCGCAGTAGATCCAGCAGCCGCACGACGTCGAGCCGTCGCTCTTGAGCTCGGTGTAGCTCGACAGCATCTCCCCGTCGGCGTTCCAGCCGCTGATCTCCGCGAGGACCGCGTGTGCGTCCGGCTCGTCGGTCGGACCCTCCGTCGGGTAGTCCCAGGTGAGGTCCAGGACAGGCCGGTCCATCTCGTCGGTCGAGCCGGCCAGGCGCCCGCGGATGCCGCGACCGAGGTGGTAGAGGAACCACAGCTCGCTGCGCTGGTCGGCCGTGGACTCCTGCGCCTTGTGGTGCCACTGCACCATCCGCTGGGTGTTCGTGAAGGTGCCGCTCTTCTCGATGTGCGCCGCGGCGGGGAAGAAGAAGACCTCCGTCGCCAGGTCCTCGGTCCGCCATTCGCCGCTCTGGACCTCCGGGCCGTCCTTCCACCACGTCGCGCTCTCGATGAGGCTGAAGTCGCGGACGACGAGCCAGTCGAGCTTCGACATCCCCAGGCGTTGCATGCGGTTGTTCGCCGAGCCGACGGCCGGGTTCTGGCCGAAGAGGAAGTACCCCTTCACCATCCCTTTGACCTGCTCCATGACCGTGTCGTACGTGCTCTGGCTGTGCACGAGGCGCGGCAGGTAGT
This sequence comes from uncultured Conexibacter sp., assembly GCA_964600395.1. Lineage (GTDB taxonomy): Bacteria > Actinomycetota > Thermoleophilia > Solirubrobacterales > Solirubrobacteraceae > Paraconexibacter. Next base: position 9,581 of record CAZRLR010000032.1, on the reverse strand, counting down.
CGAAGGCGTAGTCGTTCTCAGCCGTCGCCGCGGCGCCGTACCAGGCCTTGAGCAGGCTGACGGTGTAGTCGCGCATGTTGCCCCAGAAGCCCTTGTCCGGCGCGTCGCCGGCGATGAACGCGTCGAGGTCCTCGTGCTCATGGGCGTGCGGCGTCGGGATGTACCCCGGCAGCGTGTCGAAGAGCGTGGGGATGTCGCTGGACCCCTGGATCGACGCGTGCCCGCGCATCGCCATCACGCCGCCTCCCGGACGGCCCATGTTGCCCAGCAGCAGCTGGAGGATCGAGGCCGCCCGGATGTACTGCGAGCCGATCGTGTGCTGCGTCCAGCCGACACCGTGCACGAAGGCCGTCGTCCGCTCGCGCCCGGAGTTCTCGACGAAGAGGCGACAGACCTCCAGGAAGGTGGCCTGCGGGATGCCGCAGATCCGTTCGACCATCTCCGGCGTGTACCGGGCGTAGTGGCGCTTGAGGATCTGCCACACGCACCGCGGATGCTGCAGCGTCGGGTCCAGCGTCGGCGTGCCGCGGGCGTCGCCGCGCTCCTGTCCGGCGCCGCCACGGCCGCCGCTGCCCATGCTGCTGACCTGGTCGCGCTGGCCGGACGCCGCGGCCATGAAGGCCCCGTCGTACTGCCAGCTGGACGGGTCGTAGTCCATCTGCTCGGGGTCGTATCCGGAGAAGACGCCGTCGATGCCCGCCTCGTCGAAGTCCTCGCCGATGATCGTCGGCGCGTTCGTGTAGGCGACGACGTACTCGCGAAAGTCCGACTCGGTCTGCAGGACGTGGTTGATGATGCCGCCGAGGAAGGCGATGTCGGTTCCGGCGCGCAGGGGGACGAAGCGGTCCGCCAGCGCGCTCGTGCGGCTGAAGTGCGGGTCCACGTGCACGACGGTCGCCCCTCGCGCCTTGGCCTCCATCACCCACTGGAAGGCGACCGGGTGCGCCTCGGCCATGTTCGAGCCCTCGAGCACGATGAGGTCGGAGTTCTGCAGGTCGCCGGGCAGCGTGCTGGAGGCGCCGCGGCCGAACGACGTGCCCAGCCCGACGACGGTCGAGCTGTGGCACACGCGCGCCTGGTTCTCGATCTGGGTGATGCCGAGCGCCGTGAAGAACTTCTTGATGAGGTAGTTCTCCTCGTTGTCCAGGGTCGCGCCGCCGAGCGCCGCGATGGCGTTGCAGCGGCGCGTGCGCGCCCCCTCGTGCTCCCACTCGAAGCCCTCGCGACGCGTCTGCACGACGCGGTCGGCGACCATGTCCATCGCGGTCTGGAGGTCCAGGCGCTCCCACTCGGTCCCGTGGGGCCGGCGGTACAGGACGTGCTGCTCGCGCGAGGAGCCGGTCGTCAGCTGCAGCGTGGCGGCGCCCTTGGGGCAGAGACGCCCGCGGCTGTGCGGGGCGTCCGGGTCGCCCTCGATCTGCACGACCTTCTCGTCCTTGACGAAGACGTTCTGCGCGCAGCCGACGGCGCAGTACGGGCACACGGACTTGACGACCATGTCGGCGTCCGCGGTCCGGGGTCGCAGGTCCTTCGACCGCCGGGACTTGGCGGCCGCGCCGCGGCCGAGGTGGTCATCTCCGCGCAGCTGCCGCAGCAGCGACCAGTCCGACGGTGACGGCAGCCGCTTGGGCATCAGCTGCCGCCCTTCAGCTCGCGGGCCGCGCGCCCCTGCACCCAATCCATGACGCCGGCCTTGTGCGTCGGGTTGAACGGCGGCGGGTTGACGAGGTGCTGGGAGCTGCCGGGCAGCGACCGCTTGGCCTCCTCCTCCGGCCGTGAGGGCGCGTCGCTCCCGTCGGCCGGCAGCCCGGTCACCGTCATGAACGCCTGGCCGGCGGGGACGCCGAGGGTCCGCGCCGCCGTGTCATAGCTGTGCCCTTGATCCAGGAGGTGCTGCACCTGCTCACGCGTCGGCATGACACGGCAGGTGCCCGCCGACGGTCACGACAAACCGACCCGCTGTCGCGTCACGGCCGATGGGTCATGCGGATGACCACGCGATCGGCCCCATCGCCGCAGGGGGCATCCGGCTGACCAGATGCCCCGGCTCCTGACCCACCCGCGCCTCGGACCGGCGACCGACGTCCTCGTCGCGACGTGGGTGGTCCTGTGGGTGGTGTTGGGCTTCGCGATCGCCGCCGAGGTCAGGGGCCCGCGGGAGCTCAGCGTGACCGTCACGCGCGTCGGGGTCGCCGTGCAGCAGACGGGTGACGCCCTGAAGTCCATCTCCTCCGTGCCGCTGATCGGCGATCGCGTGGGCGCTGCCGTCACCGACATCGACGCGGCCGGCGCCAGCGCTGTGCGCAGCGGACGCAGCAGCCGCGAGAGCATCCGTTCGCTGGCCTGGATGCTCGGCCTCTTCGTCGCGGTGATGCCCGCGCTCCCGCTGCTGCTGCTGTACCTGCCGGCCCGGGTGGGGGCGCGGCGCGGTGCGCCGCCCGGCCCGGAGCCCACCCCGTGAAGGCGGGGCGCCTCGCCCGGCTCCTGGGCCGGCTGCGGTGGGTCGTGATCGCCCTCTGGATCGCCGCGGCGGTCGCGTCGGTGACCCTGCTGCCGTCGATCGACAGCGCGCGCAGCGGCGCCCTGGGAGCGCTCGTGCCCAAGGAGGCCGACGCGATCAAGGCCGAGCTGGCCTCCAAGACGCAGTTCGGCTTTCCGCTGCTGTCGCGGACGATCCTCGTGCAGCGCAACCCGAACGGCATGTCCGTCGCCGACCAGGCCCGTGCGGTCCGCCTGGCGGCGTCCCTGACGCGTGGGCAGGAGCCGGGTCTGTCGGGGATCGTCGGGGCGTTGCCCGTCACGAACGGCATCGGCGGCCCGCCCTACGTGCGGGAGCGCTCCACGACGGCGGTCACCTACCTCTTCTTCAAGCCGGACATCGGCCTGGTGGGACGGGCCGGCCTCTCCGACCGGCTCATCGAGCGACGCGTCGCGGCGATTCCCGGCGGCGTGACCGCCACGACGGGCCAAGCGCCGGCCCTCATCGAGCAGGCGGACCTGATCGTCGACCGGCTGCCGCTCATCGAGCTCGCGACGCTGCTGCTGGTCGCCGCCGCCGTCGGGCTGCGCTTCCGCGCGATCGGCGCACCGCTGCTCACGCTCGTGACCGTGGCGATCGCCTACGTCGTCTCCAGCCGCGTCGTCGCGTCGTTCGGCGCCCGGGCCGGCATCGCGGTCCCCCAGGAGGTCGAGCCGGTCATCGTCGTGCTGCTCTTCGGCGTCGTCACCGACTACTCCATCTTCTACCTCTCGCGGTTCCGTGCGCTGCTGGCCACCGGACTGCCCCGGCGTGACGCCGCCGAGCTCACCGCAGCGCAGTTCACCCCGATCATCTCCGTCGCCGGCGCCTCGGTCGTCGTGGCGACCCTCACGCTGCTGGCCGCCCGGCTCGAGTTCCTGCGGGTGTTCGGGCCCGGACTTGCCTTCGCGGTCCTCGTCGGACTGCTCGTGTCCGTCACCTTCATCCCCGCGGCGATGGCCGTGGCGGGGAACGCCCTGTTCTGGCCGCGGCGCCCGCGCGTCGAGCTCGGTGAGCAGGACGTCGCCGAGGAGCCGGCGCAGGCGGCGGCCACGCGACCGAAGCGATCGCGGGTCATCGCCTTCGCCTGCTCACGCCCGCGGATCGTCATCGCCGGGTGCGTGCTGGTCCTCGGGGTCGCGTCGACCGGGGTGTTCACCCTGCGACTCGCCAATCCCGTCATCCGCGGGCTGCCGGCCGACAGCGGGACGCGCCAGGCCTACGAGGCCGCCGCGAAGGGCTTCGCCCCCGGGATCATCTCGCCGACGGTCCTGGTCGTGTCCGGGCCCGGGGTCGGGGGCAAGCGCACCGCCCTCGCCCGCCTGCAGCACGCGCTCGAGCGCCAGCGCGGCGTGGCGCTCGTCCTCGGGCCGGCCCAGCAGCAGGTGAGCGGGGTCCGCCTCGGCGCGACGCTCTCGAAGACCGGTGACGCCGCGCGCTACTTCCTCGTCCTGCGCGAGGACCCGCTCGGCGCCGCGGCGATCGACGACCTGCGCCGGCTGGACCGGCGCACGGCCGGCCTGCTGCGTCAGGCCGGCCTGTCTGATGCGTCGGCCGCCTACGCCGGGGACACCGCCCTGTCGCTGGAGACGATCGACAAGACGGTCGCCGACCTGCGGCGGATCGCGCCGCTGACGCTGCTGGCCATCTTCCTGGTGGTGGCGCTGTTCGTCCGCGCGATCGTGGCGCCGCTGTACCTCGTGGCGGCCAGCGCCCTCGGGTTCGCCGCCGCTCTCGGCATCGCCAGCTTCGTGTTCGGCGAGCTGACGTACTTCGTGCCGTTCGCGGCGGCGGTCCTGCTCCTGTCGCTCGGCTCGGATTACAACGTCTTCCTGATCGGTCGCATCTGGCAGGAGGCCGAGGTCCGCCCGCTGGCCGAGGCGGTGCCGGTCGCCGCCTCCCGCGCGGCCCAGGCCATCACGCTGGCGGGCATCGTCCTGGCCGGATCCTTCGCGCTCATCGCACTGGTCCCGCTGCGGTCCTTCGCGGAGCTGGCGACGCTGATGGGCCTCGGGCTCATGCTCGACGCCTTCCTCATCCGGACGGTGTTCGTCCCGGCGCTCGTGACCGCCGTCGGCCCGGTCAGCGGCTGGCCGGGCGGTCGCCTGCGTCGGGCTGCGGCAGGAGCGGGCTCAGCGAGCGTCGCCGAGCGAGGCCCGCTCACGCCGGAGGCCCTCGGCGGTGAAGGCGCAGGCGGTCACCGCGTTGGCCAGCAGTGACCACCGATGGCTCGGCCACCGCCGTGCGAAGGCGACGGCGGCCCCGGCGTGGATGGCGTCGACGGCCGCGCCGACGCGCAGCAGCCGCCTCGACGGGCGCAGCAACATCGCGCTCTCGAGGAGTTGCCGCACGCCGAGGACCCGGCAGTACCGCCGCGTCCACGTGTCCCTGACGGGCGCCACCAGCAGCGTGAGCCCGAACGCCAGTCGCCCGGCGGGCAGGTGCTGGTGGCTCATGCGGCAATCCCTCCCGTCGGGGTACCGGGCGCCGTCCGGCGGCGGCGCACACCGGGCAGGGCGACCGCGCAAAGCGCCGCGGCGCCCACGCCGAGCGCCCGCCGATGGCGGGTGAGACGCAGCTGCACGCTGCGGTTGTGCGCCTGGTCGTCGTACGGCCCGTGCGCGCCCTGATCGGTCTCCGGTGCCCGGCGCAGGTTGCCGGCGCGGACCGCCTCGCCGAGCGGCTCACCGGTCTGCTGGCTCTTGACGCCCGTCCGCGCGAGATAGCGCTCGGCCGCCCAGGGCGCGATCCTGTTGCCCCAGATCGTCCACACCGTCGGCAGCCCGACGTACACCTCCCGCCGGCGGCTGTGGGCCGCGAAGTGGACGGCCTCCGCCGCCACCTCCGGCTGGTAGATCGGCGGCACCGGCATCGGGACGTACGGCAGCTTGGACCGGCAGTGGGTGAACTGCGGGGTGTTGAGACCGGGGAGCTCGACACTCGTCGCGTGGATGCCGCTGCCCTTGGCCCGCAGCTCGGTGCGCAGCGATTCCTGGAAGCCCCGGATCGCATGCTTGGCGCCGCAGTACGGCGACTGCAGCGGGATCCCGCGGTAGGCCAGCGCCGAGCCGACCTGCACGATCGTCCCGCGGTCGCGCTCGGTCATGCACTGCAGCGCGGCCCGGGTCCCCCAGACGTAGCCGAGGTACGTCACGCGCGTCGCGCGCTCGAACTCATCTGGCTCGATGTCCTCGAACCACGAGAAGACGGTCGTCATCGCGTTGTTGACCCAGATGTCGATCGGCCCGAGCGCCTCCTCGGTCGACCGGGCGGCGGCTTCGACGGCCGCCGCCTCGGCCACGTCGACGGGGAAGGCGAGCGCCCGGCCGCCGGCCGCCTCCACCTCCTTCCGCGTGGCCTCCAGCCCGGGGCGATCACGGGCGAGCAGCGCGATTGACGCCCCGTCGGCGGCGAAGCGGCGTGCGACGGCACGACCCACACCCGACGTGGCTCCGGTGATGACGACGACGTCTGACATGTCGCTCGCAGTACCCGGACGCCGGGCGGACCGTGCCCAGGGGTCAGGCGGCTGCCCGCGGGCCGCCCGCCTGGCGCGGCCGCGGGCAGGCACCGATCATGCACCCCCCGGCGAGCGCCACCGCACGGCGCGACGGCTGCCTGCCCGTCGCGGCGTACGCGGCCATCGGCGACGGCCACACGGCAGCGCTCGTGGCCCTCGACGGGGCCGTCGACTGGCTGTGCCTTCCGCGATTCGACGCCCCGCCGACCTTCGGCCGACTGGTGGATCCGGCCCGCGGCGGGGCGTTCACGCTCGCTCCCGAGACGCCGTACACCGTGACGCGCCGGTACGTCACGGACACGAACGTCCTGGAGACGACGTTCCGGACGCCGGACGGCGTCGCGCGCGTCGTCGACGCGATGACCCGGACTCCGCGCACCGCGCCCGGCTCGGAGCTCGTGCGCCTCGTCGACGGCGTCGACGGCGACGTCTCGATGGCGTGGCGCGTGGCGCCACAGACCGGGTGGACGCCGAGCTCGCCGACCTGGGAGACCCGCCGCCGCGCGGCCGTGGCCAGGATGCCGGACGGACGGAGCCTGGCGGTGCAGAGCTGGGACGCCGGGGGCCGTCCGCCCGCGGACGGCAGCGTCGCCGGCCGCTTCACCACGGCCCCGGGCAGCCGCTCCGTGCTCGCGCTCGGGGCGTTCTCCGCCGCCCCGATCCTGCTGCCCGAACGTGGGGACGTGCTCGCGCGGCTGGAAGAGACGATCGCGTTCTGGCGCTCATGGATCGCCCCGATGACCTTCGAGGGCCCGCACCCGGACGCCGTCCGCCGCAGTGCGCTGACCCTTGGGCTCTGTCAGCACCAGGCGAGCGGCGCCCTGGTGGCCGCCCCCACCACGTCGTTGCCCGAGCAGGTCGGCGGCTCGCGCAACTGGGACTACCGTTTCTGCTGGTTGCGCGACACGAGCCTCGCTCTCGACGCCGTGGTGGCTCTCGGGCTGCGCGAACTGGACCACACGACGCTGACCTGGGTGCTGCAGGCGACGACCAGCACCCATCCCCGTCTGGCTCCCTGCTACACGCTGGATGCGACGACGCTCGGTCCCGAGCGGCTCGTCGACGCCGCCGGCTGGCGGGGCAGCCGCCCGGTCCGGGACGGCAACCGCGCCGGCCATCAGTTGCAGCTGGGCTCCTGGGGTGACCTCCTGGAGACCGTCTGGCGCTTCGTCGAGGCCGGCAACACGCTCGATCCCGACAGCGCGGTGCGCATCGGCGAGCTCGCCGATCACCTCGCTGCCCTGTGGCGCAACCCGGACGCGGGGATCTGGGAGATCGACGACCCGCTGCGCCACCACACGCGCAGCAAGGTCTCGGCGTGGACCGCCCTCCGGCGTGCCCGCGAGCTGCACGCCCGAGGTGAGATCACCGCAGGGCAGCCACGGCGGTGGGCGATCGTCGAGCAGGAGATCGCCCGCTGGGTACACCGGCACTGCTGGGACGAACGGCGGCGCACCTTCCTGGCCGCCGGGGACGGCTCCGGCGACCTGGACGCGGCGACGCTCCTGCTGGGACGGGCGGGCTTCGCCGGACGGGAGCGCATGTCCGGGACCATCGACGCCGTCCGGCGCGAGCTCGGCGCCGGTGGTCCGCTGCTGTGGCGCACCACCGGGCTCCGCGGTCGCGAGGGCGCGTTCCTCGCCTGCTCGTTCTGGCTCGTGGACGCGCTCGCCGGCTGCGGGCGCCGCGACGAGGCCGAAGCCGTGTTCGAGCAGGCGCTGGCCTGCGCCAACGACGTCGGGCTGCTCGCGGAGGAGATCGACCCGGCCGACAGGTCGCAGCTGGGTAACATGCCCCAGGCCCTGAGCCACCTCTCCTTGATCCGGGCCGCGCTGGCGCTCCACACGCAGCCGGCGGTGTACGAGGCCCGCGCGTGAACCTCTGGTCGCGCCTGCGGTCGATCTTCATCCCGGGCCGCCTGCAGGAAGCGCTGCGCGGGGCGCTGTGGTTCACGCCGATGATGTTCGTCGCGGGCGCCATGGCGCTGGCGTTCGTCACGCTCGACATCGACCGCAGCGGTGACACGAGCTTCGCCTTCTCCGGCAGCGCCGACAGCGCCCGAAGCCTGCTGTCGACGCTCGCGTCGGCGATGCTCACCTTCACCGGCCTGGTCTTTTCGATCACGATCGTCGCCCTTCAGCTGGCCAGCTCGCAGTGGTCCCCACGGGTCATGCGGACGTTCCTGCGGGACCGCAGCAGCAAGGTGGCGCTCGGCACGTTCGTCGGCACCATGACGTACGCGTTCCTCGTCCTGCGCGGCATCCGCAGCGACTTCATTCCGGGGATCTCGCTGACGGTCGCGATCCTGTCGCTGCTGGCGAGCGTCGGCGTCTTCATCCACTACATCGACCACATCGCCCACGGCCTGCGCGTCGCGTCCATGATCGCGGCGGTCGGCGACGAGGGTCGCGCGGCGGTGGAGGAGCTGATGCCCGAGGACGAGCGTCCCGGGCCACGGGCGCCGCAGACGGTCGCGCGACCGACCGTCCTGCCGAACGACGGGGACCCCGGCGTCCTCGTCGCCTTCGACGAGGACGGGCTCACCGCCTGTGCCGCAAAGGCCGGCGTGGTGCTGGAGGTCGCGGTGCGCGTCGGCGAGTTCGTCCCCGGTGGGGCACCGCTGATCATGGTCCACGGCGGCGGTGGCGAGGCGCTGGGTCGCGATCCCCGCACCATGGTGCAGCTCAGCCGCGAGCGCACGAGCCAGCAGGATGCGGGGTTCGCCCTGCGCCAACTTGTGGACATCGCCAACCGCGGGCTGTCGCCCGGGGTGAACGATCCGACGACGGCGGTGCAGGCGATCGACCGGGTGCACGACCTGCTCGCCCTCATCGGGTCGCGGCACATCCCGGACGGCTGGCACGCCGACGAGGAGGGCGACACCGTCCTGGTCCTGCCGGCGGCCGGCTGGGAGGACTACGTCGCCCTGGGCCTGGACGAGGTCCTCCTCTACGGTGCTGACCATCCCCAGGTCAGGCATCGCATCGCCGCCCTGATCGACGATCTGGTGACCCGGCTGCCGGCCGAGCGCCACGGGCCGCTCGTCCGCCGGCGCGACGGACTGAGCACCTGAAGGTCACCCGCCCGACATCGGCCGGCGCGCGACCGAGGCCACGGGTAAGCGTTCGCTCATGCCCGCACATCACCTCCTCAGCACGCTGTGCGTCTGCGCCGTCCTCCCGCTGGGTGTCGCGGCGTGCGGCAGCGACGACGACACCTCCGACACGGGCGCGTCGCCCCCCGCGACCGGCCCGACCGGCACGGCGACCGCGAGTTCCACGGCCGGCACCTCAACCGCCCGGCCCGCGCCCGTCACCGTGCGCCGGGGGACCACGACGCTCACGCTGACCCCGACCGCCGGCCAGGCGCTCGCGGCGCTCGGGGTGACGGTCGCCGCTCGGCCGCCGGCCCGCGGCACCGGCCGCACCTTCCGGTTCCCGATCACCGCTGGCGCCTCGGGCAAGCGTCCGTCCTCGCCGGCGATCACGCACCGCGGCGGCATCACGTTCTCCGCCGCCGGGCGCAGCCTCACCGCGACAGGCC